>JAZSHV010000043.1:0-4801 GCA_045533475.1 Acutalibacteraceae bacterium
ATTTTCCTCTTTATGATAGGTAGACCGTGCCTCACCGGGTAGGTCAATGCCTGTTTTTTCACCAAAACCAAATGCCTGAAAATACTTTGAAAAGGTGTTAACCCCTATTAGCTGACCTATAGTTATAAATGCAGGGTTACAGGAATTTGAAATAGCCTGAACAAGACTCTGAGAGCCGTGTCCCGCAAGCTTGTGACATTTATATGCATTGCCTGCAACCGTCATATGACCCGTGCAATAAAATGTGTTGCTTTTATTAATAAGGTTTTCCTCAATGCCTATTGCTGTGGTAATAATCTTGAAAACCGAACCCGGCTCATATGTATCTGATACCGCCTTATTACGCCATTGACGGTTTAAAAGCTCACTTCTAAGTTTATCCTTTTCTTCGCTTGATTGGGCGGCTTCTATTTTTGCTTTATCCTCACCCGACAGTGTGAAAGGGTCATTTGGATTAAAGTCGCCCTTAACAGCCATTGCAAGAATTGCACCGGTTTTAACATTCATAACTACCGCCGTACCGCGCTCTGCAATCTTGTTTTCTGCAATCGCCATATCAAGATACTTTTCCGCAGTATACTGAATATAAGAATCGAGTGTCAACACAAGCGACTTGCCCTTTGTTGCATCCTCTACCCTTTCATAGGTAAGCGCCATATCTGTTCCTGCGGCATTTTTTGCGGCAACAACTCTGCCTGCAATACCCGTAAGCTCATTATCGTAATAGCTTTCGATGCCTGCAAGACCTTGGTCGTCGGAGCCTACAAAACCGAGAACCACCGACGCAAGACTGTCATTCGGGTAATATCTTTTTGTCGTTTCTTCAAGTCCTATATACTTAACAAGACCAAGCTCCTCGTCAGCCGCCAAAAACTCTCGTATTTTATCAGCAACGGATTTCTCAATCTTCTTTTTTACAATTACATAGTATGAATTTTTATCGGTGTAGTCGTAGATTGTCTGATAATCCATTTCAAGTATGCTTGAAAGGTTTTCAGCAATAGTTTTTCTTACTAATTCCTTATCGCCTTTATCCTTAATTTTGCGAATACCGTTTGGTGTTATGTAAACCGTCCAAGCAGTTGTGCTCCTTGCAAGGGTTTGCATATTACGGTCATAAATTTCGCCTCGCGGTGCAGTTATAAGGCTGTCATAAAGCTGTTGCTCTGATGCGTCATTCTGATACTTTTCACCGTTTATAATCATTATGTTAACCAATCTGTATGTTGAAACCGTCGATAACGATATAACAAGCACAAGCATTACGGCAACTATTCTAACTATCATTTCTTTACCCGGTTTAACAGCCATTATTTCCCCACCTTTCTGCAAAATTCTACATTCTTTTATATACCCGAATACGAGAGTCGAAAAAATCCAACTCTCGTATACATCTTAAGTGACATTACACTAAACTATTATATTAAGCTTTATAGCCTGTTTATTACTCTTCACTTACAAAGCTGCCGTCTTTTGTTACGGCGGCATTTTTGTCGTTAACCCTTATATATGTTACATTTTCCTTTTCAGGCTTCTTCATTCCAAGCTGAACTGCCTCAAGCTCAAGGTTTGCGTAAGAAATACGCCTCTGCATTTCTACCTCAAGGCTTGTCTTTTCGCTATCCAACTCAGCAATAGCCGCCTTTACATCATTGATTTCTGCGCTAACCTCATTAATTTCCAATCTCAAAGCAATATTACCGCAAAGACCTGCAAGCACCATCGCGGTACAAAGAATAAGTGCGGTGGGTATAGACAGAGCTCTCGCGGCGGCAGCCTTACGCTTTTTAGCCTTATTTGCAACCTTAGGCATTACAACAATATTATCCTTAGGCTGCGGTTTTGAGGCAGTCTTAGGCATAAACATCTCAAAGTCGTAGGCGAGACTTTCATTATAATACTTAAGATTATTCATTATTACTTCTCCTAATTCTTTATTATTACCCTTAGCTTTGAACTTCTGCTGCGGGGATTAATTTCAAGTTCCTCTTTTGAGGGCTCAATAGGTTTTCTTGTGTATAGCCTGCCTCTTGGTGTCTTTCCGCATACGCATACTGGAAAATCCGGAGGACAGGTACAGCCTGTACAATATTCTTTAAATTTCTGCTTTACCATCCTGTCCTCAAGAGAATGGAATGTGATGATTGCAAGCGCACCGTCTTTATTTAAAAGCTCAAAGCAATCATCAAGCGCTTTTGCTAAAGCATCCAACTCGCCGTTTACCGCAATTCTGAGCGCCTGAAACACCCGTCTTGCGGGATGCCCGTCTCTCCTTGCGGCAGCAGGTACGGCAGAAGCTATAATTTCTGCCAACGCAGTCGTGGAGTTAATTTCACCTTTTTCTCTTTCAGAAACAATTCTGTTTGCTATGCGCATTGCGAACTTTTCTTCACCAAATCTACGGAATATATCACAAAGCTCCTCAGCGGTAAAGTTATTAACAATATCCGCCGCCGAAATACCGCTCTTACTCATACGCATATCAAGCGAAGCTTCCTTGTGATAAGAAAAACCTCTCTCTGCCGTATCAAGCTGATAAGAAGAAACTCCCAAATCAAGAAGAATTCCGTCTACACCCTCAATACCCATTTGATTTATAACAGACGCCATTTCGCTGAAATTACTGTTTACAACCTTTGCGGGATACTTTTCAAGTCTTTCTGTCGCTATCCTTACAGCATCAGGATCGCGGTCGAGAGCTATAAGCAAGCCATTATCAAGCTTTTTTGCAATCTCACTTGAATGCCCTGCTCCGCCGGCAGTTCCGTCCACATATATACCGTCAGGTCTGATATTCAATGCCTCAACGGTCTCATTCAATAAAACAGATATATGTTTAAATTCCATGATTAAAAGTTAAGCTCTTCCATAACAGACGAAATCTGTTCAAGTGTATTGCTTTCATTTTCTTCTTTCCAAAGCCTGCTATCCCAAATTTCAAGATTAGAGTCCATACCAATTATATGAACCTCGCTATCAAATTCGGCATATTCTCTAAGCGTTGGCGGAACGAGTATTCTGCCCTGTGTGTCAAACTCCACGTTAAAAGCGCCGTCATACAAAAAGCGTTTTACTGCGCTTGATTTCGTGCTTGGCAGAGTTCCGATTTTTTCCACCAACAGCTTCCACTGCTCTGCTGAGTATACACAAAGACAACGCTTGCCATATATACCACGGCAGATAATAAAGCTTTCTCCAAGCTCATCACGAAAAGCAGACGGAATGAAAACCCTGCCCTTTTTATCTATCTTATGGTCGAAGCCACCAAAAAGCATGATTTTCACCTCCGTTTACACCACTTTAACACACTTTAATGGTTTTTTAATACACTTTGCACCACTATTTTGTATTATATAGCCTTTTTTCGAAAAAATCAAGTATTTTTTTTATTTTTTTAGCTATTTTTCGAAAAAATCTCAAAAAAACAAAAAAGCACCTGTGAACCGTAAGATTCACAAGTGCTTTTGCGCCATATTCAGTTAAATTTTAACCCAAAAAGTTAAAGATAACATATACGGAATATTTAATTTTACTGCTTACCGTAAAGCTCTACCAACTTCTCGAGGTGTGCACGGCGTGCCTTTGCAGCCTCAGAAGCCTGCTCAAAGAGAGCCTCTGCACGCTCAGGGAATGAGCGGGTAAGTGAAGAATAACGAGCTTCGTTAAGGATGAATTCCTTATAATCAGCAGTTGCGGGCTTGCTATCAAGACTGAAGGGATTTTTGCCCTCTGCCTTGAGTGCAGGATTGTAACGGAACATATCCCAATATCCGCAAGCAACAGCCTTTCTCATCTCGTTCTGGCAGTTAATCATACCGCCCTTGATAGAGTGCATTTCGCAAGGTGAGTAGCAGATGATGATTGAAGGACCGTTGTAAGCCTCAGCCTCTTTAATAGCCTTAAGGGTCTGATTCATATCAGCGCCCATAGCAATCTGAGCTACATATACATAGCCGTAAGACATTGCAATCTCAGCAAGGCTCTTCTTATTGATAGCCTTACCGGCAGCTGCGAACTGAGCAACCTGACCGATGTTAGAAGCCTTAGAAGCCTGTCCACCAGTATTAGAGTAAACCTCGGTATCAAATACCATAATGTTTACATTGTCACCTGTTGCGAGAACGTGGTCAACACCGCCGAAGCCAATATCGTATGCCCAACCGTCACCGCCGAAGATCCAGATAGACTTCTTAGCGAGGTACTCCTTCTTAGCAAGAATAGCAGGAGCCACAGGACAGCCTTCAGCAGCAGCCTTCTCAATTTCAGCAATAAGAGCATCTGCGGCAGCAGAGTTCTTATTAGTATCATTAATAGTAGCAAAGTAAGCTTCGGCAGCAGCCTTGAATTCGTCAGAAGCCTTGTCGCTATCAGCCATTTCCTTAACCTGAGCGATAAGACCGTCACGAATAGCCTTCTGACCGAGATACATACCGTAGCCGTGCTCAGCGTTATCCTCAAAGAGTGAGTTAGCCCAAGCAGGACCGTGACCGTCAGCATTTACAGTATAAGGTGATGTAGCAGCAGGACCGCCCCAAATTGAAGAACAACCTGTAGCGTTAGAGATGTACATCTTATCACCGAAGAGCTGAGTTACAAGACGGGCATATGCAGTTTCAGCACAACCTGCGCAAGAGCCTGAGAACTCGAGCAATGGCTTCTTGTACTGAGAAGTGATAACATTTGCATCAGAAGCAACATCAGCCTTCTCGGTAACATTAGCTACACAGTAATCAAATACATCCTGCTCAGCAAGCTGAGATTCCTGAGAAACCATCTTGAGTGAGCTTGTGGGACACTCGCC
>JAZSHV010000019.1:0-19135 GCA_045533475.1 Acutalibacteraceae bacterium
GCCTGCAGCTCTTCCTGCTGAACTCTGTTTAAATGTTTACCTGTAATAGTATCAATACCGCCAAACGAGGCTATATCATCCACCCCACCCGAAGAATTTTGGGAATTATTTTCGGTGCTGTCGGGTATATTATTATTGACAGACTGTGCATTTTGTGGTACAGTAGTGTCAGGAGATACTGTTTGCAGAGCGTAGCCCTCGTTTGGTTTGGGGCGCTCCACACCGTTAATTCGGTGGGCAGTATCTCTAATTTTATTTGTAATATCGTAAATATGAAAAACGCCGTCGTTTGTTCCTTTACCGACATTCAAGTAAACAGGTATTATAACCCCCTTATATCGTATATTAGCCTTATAATAGCAAAAATAATTGAATTTATTATGTTCAACATTTGTATCCTCAGCATACAATACAGCATTTTTTATTATCTCTTCCACTTTAGAAATTTGAGATATTTTTTTAATTGCCGATTCATCCGAGCTTACTTTATAGGAGAAATTACCCAACAAAATCTGAGTCTCTGTATTCTCCACCATTTCATCGGTAAGCTTTCCTGTTTCAAGAATTGTTCTCACGAAGCGTTCTGTTGGCTTATCGTCGGCAACTGCTTGAGGTACTGCAATGGGCGTTGGTGTCTGTGAATTTTCGCCTTGCTTTATTATACCGTGTTTTTCGTTAGCCTCTCCCCAAAGACGGTCATTTTCTTCGAGGTATTCTTCACGTGTAATCTCGCCGTTTTCGTACCTTGTAAGGTTTTCACGTGCTCGTTGCATCGGAGAGCCGGAAGAGAACGAACCATCTTCCAATATTTTGTTTTTAGCCTCTATTTGCTCATTATTTAATAGTTGATTGGGAATATATTTCAAAAAATTTGCATCTTTGGGGTTGATTTTTGAAATTAAATCGCATATACTAATAGTGGCAGAGCGAGAGTTTTGGGCAACGCCGTTTTCGGTAGTCCCTTGCTTCGAGACCTCTGCTTTTTTTATTCCCTCCAAAGAAATAGCAACATACAACGTATTTTGTTTGTCCTTAAACTCTTTGATTTCAAGTTTTACAGGAACAATTAGCTCTCCGTCTTCAAAAGCACTCATTAAAACATATACGTTTTCTAATGTTGGATCAGGTTTATATTTTTCACGTTTGTGAACCTCAATTCCAACAGCACTGTTTATTACATCGTCAAACACAGAAAACATTTTAGCGAACTGTTCATAATTAGTTTTTTGTTTATGATAACTTTCGCGGAAATTATTGTTAGAAAATTCAAATTCCACATTAATATCAGAATTACTGTATTTCTTAAATACGTCAAACTCCGAAGCAATTTTCTTTATTATATTGCTTTTATTTTTTCCAAAAATATTATTTATATCGTCCCAAGACGATATTTCAGAAAATTTTTGTAAAATATCGTTTGACAATTCTTTTATTGATTTGATATTCGTGATTTTTTTGTTTTTCAATATTTTTGCCCTGTTATTATCGCTCATACTCTGAGTGATTTTTAAATTAATATTGCTACTAAACTGTTCGACCGCCGATTTATCAGCGGCTTTTTTTGTATCCTTTGAAGCATAAACCCTTGCAAGACGTTCCTCTATATATCCAAGGTCATTAACAAGTCTTTCATTTTGCTTTAAGCCTTTAAGGTTAGCAATGAAATCCTTGATAACATCAATAAACTTCTGTAAAAGGTTGCGGTCATCTCTCGCAATTTCGGTGAAGAAATCAACCGAACCCTCAATATTGCCTATCTCCTTGAATTTATCCGCATTACCTTCTTCGGAAAGTGCCTGTGCAATTTTAAGCCTATTTTCCTCGCCCTTAAAAAGCACCTCTCCAACAAAGTCGGCAACAACCTCACGCTCGGCATCATCCATAGTGAATTTATCTCTTGTGGGCTTTGCAATGGTTCTGTCATTAACAAAACGGTTATAATACTGCTCTGATATTGCTTTTATAACCTCTTGACGCGTTCCGTCAAAAACCTCGCCGTTGGCAATATTAAGCTGACCTCTTGCATAATTTTCAAAAGCCGTACTACGGTTTACAAGATAATCCTTAAACGCAATATATGCCTTTCTACTCTCCAGACGGTGAACAAACTCATGCTTAAACACCTCAACATACATTTCCACAACAGTCATATCCTTTGCGAGATACATTGTGTTGGTACTTCTCACATATTTACCATTCTTACCATTCAATTTAGGGGAGTTTTTCTCCACCCAAAAGATTTCCATATCACTGTCAAGCTTTTTGGCAATATTGGTTATATGTCGCTGTTTAGCGTCCCTTTGCGCTAATGTGTCCTCAAATGTCGGCTCTCGGTATATCTCCTGTGTGCTCGGCTCACTAAGCGTAGGTCTATCCACCCCACCCGAAGAATTTTGGGAATTATTTTCGGTGCTGTCGGATATATTATTATTGACAGACTGTGCATTTTGTGGTACAGTAGTGTCAGAAGATGGAGAAGCAGATGCGCTTTGGGCGTTGGCGTCGTGGTTAGTGTTTACACTTTCAGCGGCGGTCTGTGTAACATCGTTAGATGTATCTGATGAGACATCGTGGGAAATACGGTTATTACCGCGTCCCACACCGTCCAAGGATACGAAATTAGATGTATCTGATGAGACATCGTTGGACTTGCGATTTTTCAAATCGTCTCCAACACCGTCCAAGGATACGAAATTAGATGTATCTGATGAGACACCGGAAGAAGCAGCCGTTTGGCCATGGCTTCCCCCGTCCAAGGATACATCTTTTTTTATAATTATTTTCAAAAGCGGCTTTTGCCGACCGCTTTTCTGTTTATCTAATAAAGTTCGCTACATTGATATAATTGAGAACGGTAGCTATAAAAACAGTCCCTCAATAATATTATCAAGGGACTGCTGTTAATTTCTATTAAATAATTTAAGCCTTTTCTATAAGCGCTGTACCGCCGTTTACGGCATTTTCGGTTATGGTTATCTTTTTTATGCTTGTGTCAGACGGAGACTCGAACATATAGTCCTGCAAAACACCCTCAATTATAGAACGCAGACCGCGTGCGCCTGTTTTGCGTTCAATTGTGAGTTCGGCTATGCGCTCAAGCGCCTTTTTGTCGAATACAAGCTCAATACCGTCCATACTAAAAAGCGCCTCATACTGCTTTATAATCGAGTTTTTAGGCTCGGTCATAATGCGGATTAGAGTTTCCTTATCCATACCCTTAAGGGCGGTTATAACGGGAAGTCTGCCCACTAACTCAGGTATAAGACCGAATTTCACCAAATCCTGATGGTTGGCGGTAAGTGTGAGAGATTCAGCCTCAATGCTCTTGGGAGACTTTACATCAGCGCCAAAGCCCATACTTGAGCCGCCCATACGCTTTTCGATTACCTTTTCAATACCGTCAAACGCGCCTGCGCAGATAAAGAGAATATTGGTGGTATCTATCTGTATAAATTCCTGTTGGGGATGCTTTCTGCCGCCCTGTGGCGGAACATTGGAAACTGTACCCTCAAGGATTTTAAGGAGCGCTTGCTGAACACCCTCGCCGCTTACATCTCGCGTAATTGATGCATTCTCCGACTTACGGGCAATTTTATCAATTTCGTCAACATAAATTATGCCGCGCTCAGCCTTTTCAATGTCATAATCTGCCGCCTGAATGAGTCTTAACAGAATATTCTCTACATCCTCACCCACATATCCCGCCTCGGTCAGGGTAGTGGCGTCGGTTATAGCGATTGGCACATCGAGAATTTTTGCAAGCGTTTGTGCGAGCAAGGTTTTGCCGACACCTGTGGGACCTAACATAAGCACATTGCTTTTGTTAAGCTCAACATCGGTCTTTTCGCTCTTGAAAATGCGCTTATAATGGTTATAAACTGCTACAGAAAGAGTCTTTTTTGCTTCGTCCTGACCAATGACATACTGGTCAAGCTTGAGCTTTATTTCCTGTGGCTTAGGAAGAACAAATTCTTCCTGTTTTTTGCGTTTGTTTGAGGATTTTGCGGCTGTTTCGTCGGCAAAAAGCAACGAATTGCAAAATTCAATACAGGTGTCGCAAATATATACGCCCGGTCCCTCTACAAGACGGGTTACCTCATCCTGAGATTTACCGCAAAAGGAACAGCAAATTTCTTGTTCAATATCGTGAGCCATTATTTACCCCTTATCTTTTGGTTATTACTCTGTCAATAAGACCGTACTCAGCAGCCTGGGCAGCAGACATAAAGTTATCTCTTTCGGTATCGCGCTGAATAACCTCAAGCGGCTTGCCTGTATTCTCAGCAAGGATTCTGTTGAGGTTTGCTCGTGTCTTTTCAATGTGGCTTGCGTGAATAAGAATGTCAGTAGCCTGACCTTGTGCCTGACCTAAAGGCTGATGTATCATAATTTCGCTATTAGGGAGTGCTAAACGCTTGCCCTTTGTGCCTGCGGAAAGTAAGAACGCACCCATACTTGCCGCCATACCCATACAAATTGTGCTGACATCGCACTTAATGTACTGCATTGTATCATAAATTGCAAGACCTGCGCTTACTGAACCGCCGGGGCTATTGATGTAAAAGCTTATATCCTTATCGGGGTCCTGACCCTCAAGATAAAGAAGCTGTGCAATAATCACGCTTGCGGTAGCGTCATTCACTTGGTCGTGAAGCATAACAACACGGTCATTTAAAAGACGGGAAAAAATATCATAGGAGCGTTCACCCCTGCCGGTTTGTTCAATAACATAAGGTACCATAGTCATATCAATACTCATTTTATCTCCTTAAAGCTGTGTAAAGCCTCCGCTTTAATGGCAGCGGTAGCCAAATTAACAAAAAGTGCCGGCACCGTTAGATGCCGGCAACCATAGTGTGAACAAAAGTAGAACTTTATAATCAGTTATTCAGCATCTTTGGTTTTTTCTTCTGTTGCTTTCTTAGCAGTGGTCTTCTTTGCAGTAGAAGAGGTGGTTTTCTTGGCTGTGGTAGAGGTGGTCTTCTTTGCGGTTGAAGCTGTAGACTTCTTAGCGGTAGAGGTGGTTTTCTTAGCAGCAGGCTTCTTTTCAGCCTTTTCCTCAACCTTTTCGGTCTTTGTTTCAACTTCAGTAATTACGGCGTTTTCCTTAATAAAGTCAATTGCCTTACCAACTGCAAGGTCCTTGCCGATTTCCTCAGCAGGAACAGCATTCTTAACCTGCTCAAGCTCCATACCGTAGTCCTGAGCCATCTTCTCATACTGTGCGTTTATATCCTCCTCAGAGGCGGTGATGCTTTCAAGCTCAACAATCTTCTCAAGTGCGAGTCTGAACTTAACCTGAGACTCAGCCTGAGGACGGAAGGAAGCCTTAAAATCATCTATAGAAGCATTTGTGTACTTGAGGTAGGTCTGAAGGTCAAGTCCCTGTGACTGCAAACGGTATGCAAAGGACTCAACACTCTGATTGAGCTGATTCTCATACATTGCCTCAGGAATTTCACCCTTAATGCTATCAACAATCTGCTGAACGAGGTCATTCTCAGTCTCTTCTTCAGCAGCCTTCTGCTTGCGCTCAAGAGCCTTAGTCTTAATGTCAGCCTTAAGCTCACCAAGTGTATCAAATTCACTAACGTCCTTAGCGAACTCGTCATCAATAGCAGGAAGCTCACGGAGCTTAAGCTCGTGAAGCTTTATTTTGAATACGGCAGGCTTGCCGGCAAGCTCCTTAGAACCGTATTCTTCGGGGAATGTAACATCAATATCAAACTCATCGCCGATGTTGTGACCTACAATCTGATCCTCAAAGCCGGGAATGAACTGACCTGAGCCAAGCTCTAATGAGTGTCCCTCAGCCTTGCCACCGTCAAAAGCGACACCGTCACAGAAGCCCTCAAAGTCGATAACAGCAGTATCGCCGAGTTGAGCAGCTCTATCCTCAACAGAAACCATACGAGCGTTACGGTCAGCCATAGAGTTAATCTGAGCCTCAACCTCGCTATCCTCAACCTTTGCGATTACCTTTTCTGCCTTAAGGCCCTTATACTCGCCAATCTCAATTTCAGGGTAGGTGGTAACTGTTACCTTAAAGTCAACACCATCCTCCTTAGAAATAGAAACCATATCAAAATCCATCTTATCGTTGATAACCTTAAGACCAGACTCATTTATAGCCTCTTCAACAACCTCGCCATAGATAAGGTTAAGAGCATCCTCAAAGAAGATTTCTGAACCGTAATAGGTTTCAATAATATGAAGGGGAGCCTTGCCCTTTCTGAAGCCGGGAACATTTATTTTTTTAACATTCTGCTTGTAAGCGGCTTTGATAGCCTCGCGGAATTTTTCGCCGTCAATAATAATTTCAAGCTCGTGTCTGTTTGCAGCAATCTTTTTAGTTTCTTTTAAGCTCATTTTTTCTTTTACCTCCACTTGTCAAGGAAAATTTTAAATTTTTCTTGTTTCCTTGCGCAGTTAAAATAATCAGGATAATTATATCCCTTACAATCCAAGTTATTATAACACAATATAATAAATTTTTCCAGCTATTTTTTTATATTCTTGCAAATTTATTTATTTTACATAGTTTAAGCAATAAAATGTGGTGTAAAGTCGATGCAATCGCACGATACAAGCTTTAATTTCAGCTCCTCATACTGCGAAACTGCATTGTTAAATCCAAGTCCGTGAATGTGTCCGTAATATATCTGAGTAATATTATGGGAGCGCAGAACATCGAGTATTTCGTTGCAGACTTCTTTACCGTAGACGGGCGGATAATGAAGAAATGCGAGAATGGGAAGCCCCGTTTCCTTTGCCGCCTTTAGAGAAGTGTCAAGTCTGCCCGCCTCGCGAAGCAGTACCTTTTTACTGCCCGTATCGTCGTAAAACCAACCTCTTGTGCCGGCAATGGCATAACCCTCCGCTATGGCGCAGTTGTTAAAAATGATTTCAACCGTTTTGATTTCGTTAGCATCTAAAAATTCGTGTATTTTTTTGGTTGTGCTCCACCAAAGGTCGTGATTGCCCTTAAGGATAAGCTTTTTGCCGGGGAGAGATTCCAAAAACTTAAAATCCTCTAAGGTTTCATGGAGTTTAAGTCCCCACGAAAGGTCGCCGGGGAGAATAACTGTATCCTCAGGCTTTACAAGACGGCACCAATTAGCGCGAAGTCGGTCGGTATGGTTTTCCCAACCGCGAAAGATATTCATCGGTTTATCTGCCCCAAAGGACAAATGCAAATCCGAAATAGCAAAAATACTCACGGCGTTCTCCTTTCGCTGAATAATTTTAAAAAACAAACAGATAATACTACTGACCGCAAAATGGTCGGAAAGGACTTGATTTAAAATGGATAATTCTTGTAAAACACAGTCTTGCGTGGCTTGCAGTGTGAAAAATTGCGTATATCACGCAGAAAACGATATGTGCAGCGCAGGCAGAATTCAGGTAGGCAACACAATGGCTTCTTCTGCTAAGGAGACCTGTTGCGATACCTTTAAAGCAAAGTAACCAAGTCTTATTAAAACAGTATCCGGCGAAAGCCGGATACTTGTTTTTTATAATTTAAATTCCCAAAGCCTCAAAAACTGCTGAAAGCATATTGTCCTTTTCGCAAATATCGTTAAAACGAATCTTTGCAGTTTCGAGCGCCTTAATTGGAGCAGGGATTTCGGTGTTGGTGATTTCAGAAAGCAAGCGAACAGTATCAAATTCGCTTGCTGCCGTTTTGTCAGACACCGCCGAAAGCACGCTTGCGGCAAACTTATAGGGTGAAGCAGTAGATGCGATAACGGTGGGAATATTGTCTCCAGTTTCATTTAAATACTGCTCATAAACATTCATTGCTACAGCAGTATGTGTGTCACAAAGATAACCGTATTCGTTAAAATATTTACTAATGGTTTCAAGTGTTGCCTTGTCGTCACAGCAACCGCCCCAGAAAAGCTCGCCCATTGCATTTCTTACCGTTTCGCTTACGGTGAATTTGCCCGTTTCGGAAAGAGCTGCCTGCATAGAGGCAACCTCAGTATCATTATTACCGCAAAGCTCGAATATCATTCTCTCAAGATTGCTGGAAATAAGAATATCCATTGAGGGAGAAATTGTGGTATAAAAGCTTCTGTTACGGTCATATGTACCTGTTCTTATAAAGTCGGTAAGTACATTGTTTGCGTTAGAAGCGCAGATGAGCTTGTTCACAGGAACACCCATTTTTTTAGCGTAGTAAGCCGCTAAAATATTTCCAAAATTGCCTGTAGGAACAACGATATTAAAACCGTTATCAAGATAACCGTTCTTACGCGAAAGCAAATCGCAGTATGCTGAAATATAGTAAACAATCTGAGGAACAAGTCTGCCCCAGTTGATAGAATTTGCTGAGGAGAAGAGCATATTATTCTCTGCAAGCTTATCCTTTACGGCGTTATCGGTAAATATTTTCTTAACGCCTGTCTGTGCGTCGTCAAAATTGCCCTTTATAGCGCAAACGTGCACATTCTCGCCCAATTGAGAATCCATCTGAAGCTTCTGCATAGGACTTACGCCCTCGCTTGGATAGAAAACAAGAATTTCAGTATCAGGTACATCCTTAAAGCCCTCAAGAGCTGCCTTGCCCGTATCACCCGATGTAGCAACTAAAATGACCGTCTTTTTACCGTCATTTACCTTTTTAGCCGAGGTGGTGAGCAAGAAGGGAAGAAGCTGTAAAGCCAAATCCTTAAACGCGCAGGTGGGACCGTGCCAAAGCTCAAGTATATTTGCATTTTCACCTATGAGTGAAATAGGAGCAGGCTGTTCGTTATCAAAGCTGCCTGTATACGCACCGTCCACGCAGTATTCAATTTCTTCCGCAGTAAAATCGTTAAGAAAACCTTTTAAAATATATTTTGCTCTTGCCTTGTAGTCCATACCTGCAAGAATTTTAAAATCCTCAGCCGTAAGGGTGGGGAAGCTATCGGGCACGAAAAGACCGCCCTCAACCGAAATTCCCTGCGCTATTGCTTTAGCGGCAGAAGCCTTAACAGATTTATCTCTTGTGCTGATATAGTTCATAACCATACTCCTTATGTTATTATCCTTTTTATTTTAATCCTTTTTATTTAACTTTGCAATATATTTATTGGCATTATTATAAAAAATTTTATAGAGCAGTTCTTTTTGCAAGCCTTTTTGCTCCAAAAAGCGGTACAAATGTGGAATATCGTTTAAATTTTTGAGGCGGTCATCCATTTTACCGCCGTCAAAATCGGAACCTATTGCGATATTGTTTTCCATTCCTATTTCACAAAGGTGATATATATTTTGCCAAATCGCGTCGAGTACATCACTTCCTAAAAAGGGTGGATAAAAGCAAAGTCCTACGATACCGTCCCTTTCGGCTAACAGTTGCAATTGTCGGTCGGTGAGATTGCGAGAATGATTGCAAACCGAAAAGCAGTTAGAATGGGTTGCAAGCGGGTATTCGGCATATTCTATTGCGGAATAAAAGCTTTTTGAGTTGAGATGCGATAGGTCACAGCCTATTTTAAGTCGGTTCATAATCCTTATAGCATTTTTGCCGAAATCGGTCAAGTCCTTGTCGGATTTACAACCGCCTGCAATTGCGTTTTCCCCGTTCCAGCAAAGGGTGAGAAAGGAAATACCGTCCTCTTTAAGAATGTGCAAGCGTTCAGCTTCGTCTTCGAGTAATGCACCGCCCTCAACCGAGAAAATCGGTGTAAGGTTAGGCGGCTTTTCTTTTAGCTTTTGCTTGAAATCCGCAATCACAGACCTATAAAAATCAAAGGGCTTTGGCGTATCGTCCTTTATCCATACCGCAAAGGTTTGACACCATTTTTCAAAATGCTCGCCCTGTTCACCCGAAACAGCAAGAGAGTTTTTGAAAAAATTCTCTTTTTTTATAAAACATTCATACGGCGTATCGCAATGCAAATCAAAAAAGTTCAGAAAAATCCCTCAAAACGCATTTTCAATATAGTTGAGACTGAACCTTAAGCTACCGTCCTCACGGGTTCGCACCGTCACTTCGGCAACATCAAATCTCGGCTGAAGTGAGGAGTCATATTTTGTGAGAAAATCAGCCGCCGTCATCATTATTCGCCGTTGCTTTTTAATATCCACCGATTGTGCGGGGGACACGAGCGGCGATTCGTTTCGGGTTTTCACCTCAACAAATATTATATATTCGGAATTTTCTGCAATTATGTCAATTTCACCGAAGCGGCATTGATAGTTTCTTTTAACAAGGCACCATCCGTTTTTTCTTAAAAAGGATGCCACTCTGTCCTCGCCGCTTCTGCCTCTTTCGCCGATGTTCATTATTTATCGCCCAACAGCTTTTTGAGAAAAGACATACGGTGAATCTCACACGGACCGTATTTTAAAATAAGGTCGGTATGCTCTTTTGTGCCGTAGCCTTTGTGCTTTTTAAAATTGTATTCAGGGTACTTTTCGTCGTACTCCAAAAGGAGACGGTCTCTTGTCACCTTAGCAAGCACCGACGCCGCCGCAACCGACATTGCTTTAGCGTCGCCCTTTACAACCGTTTCACAGGGAATAGCTATTCCTTTTGGTATGTGGTTGCCGTCAATTAGCGCAAAATCAGCTTTTACGGGCAGTGCCTCAATAGCTCTTACCATAGCCAAATATGTAGCCTCAAGAATGTTTAATTCCTCGATTTCTTCGAGCGTTCCGTAGGCTATACCGTATGCAATTGCTTGCTCCTTTATAACATCATAAAGTGCCTCGCGCTTCTTTTCACTAAGCTTTTTAGAGTCGTTAAGGCCCTCAATTACAGCGTTTTCGGGCAGTATTACCGCCGCCGCGCAAACAGGTCCCGCCAAAGGACCTCTGCCTGCCTCATCCACGCCGCAAATATACTTAAAGCCGCGCATAGCGGCGGCTTTTTCTAATTCAAAATCAGGCATTCTTTTCCACCCTTTCAAGCGAAATATATCCTATTTTACAGCTACGGTATTCCTCTAAAACCATTGCGGCTGCCCTTTCGGTGTCGGTCTCGCCGCCGCGGATTACCATACCGCGCTTTTTGCCAATCTGACAAAGTAAATCGTAGCTGTCACACTCAAAATCAAGCTGACCGTAGCGCTCAATTAAAAGCTGAGGATAATCGTTCGACAGTATCTCCAAAAGCCGCATTGCAAGCAGCTCTATGTCAAGAATTCTATCCTTGACCGCGCCTGTGAAGGCAAGCCGTTCGCCAACCGTTTCGTCCTCAAATTTAGGCCACAATACCCCCGGAGTATCAAGCAATTCCAACTGCTTGTCAATCGTGAACCACTGATTTCCGCGTGTGACACCGGGACGGTTTTCCACCTTTGCACGGTTGCCCTTAGCGATTTTATTTATAAATGAGGATTTGCCCACATTTGGTATTCCCACAACCATTATTCTTAATGGCTTGCCAACCATTCCCTTGCGTGCGTATGCCTCAAGACGGTCGGCAAGAGCGGTCTTTACAGTGTCCTTAAATACCGAAAGTCCCTTGCCCGATTTACAGTCAACCCCAATAGCAATTATGCCTTGAGCTTTATAGTAATTAATCCAATCGGCAGTAACATCTTTATCCGCCATATCGCATTTATTAAGTAGAATTATATGAGGCTTACCCTCTATAAGCTCGCGGATTTCAGGGTTTCGGCTGCTTTGCGGAATTCTTGCATCCACAACCTCTGCTACAGCATCTATAAGGGGAAGAATCTCCTTAATCTTGCGGCGGGTTTTCGCCATATGTCCCGGAAACCACTGTATGCTTTGCTTTGTGTCACTCATTTTGTATCAAGCCTTCCAAATCTGTTGAGGGGGAATATGCGGAAAATAGCGTGTCCTAAAACATAGCGAGTGTCAATAAGACCGTTTTCACCTATTCGTGAGGAGCGACTGTCAAGCGAGTTGCCGCGGTTATCACCTAAAACAAATATATATCCCTCAGGTACATACACAGGAAATTGAACATCGCTTGGGTCAACGGTGGGGGTGCTGATATAAGGCTCCACAAGCGCCTTACCGTCCACATAAACAATGCCCTTTTCAAAATCTATATTAACGGTCTGACCGCCTACTGCAATAACCCTCTTAATAATAGGCGCTTCACTTGTAATCTGTCCCGAAACGGAATTCTCAATATTACGCGAAATAACAACAATGTCACCCTGCTTAGGCTCATACCCCAAATTTGTTATAATTACTTTATCTGCGTTTTTGCCGTTTTGGTCGCCGCCGTAGAGGGTGTTGCGCATAGAGTCGCCGTCTATGGTTGCGACGCGAAAAACAAGGCTGAAGATTATAACCACCGCTATAATTGCAGTAGCAATAACGTCAAGCCATTCAATTATTTCCTGAGAAAAGGTGCGTCTTTTTTCGGGCGCATCCTCGGGGATGAGATAGTCGGTAATAGAGGTGTTTACCGAAAAGCCCTCATTTTCTTTGGGAATTTCAGCATTATCCGACTCGTCGAAATAAAATTCGTTCATAAGAATACTCCAAAAATGATTAATACAGAAAAGGGGAGACCGGTTTAAACCGAACTCCCCTTAATCCATTTGAGTTAGATAAGCTCCTTAACTTTAGCAGCCTTACCCACTCTGTCACGCAGATAGTAGAGCTTTGCTCTGCGAACCTGACCCTTACGGACAAGCTCAACCTTAGCAACTGAGGGGGAGTGTATCGGGAATACACGCTCAACGCCTACACCGTAGGATACGCGGCGAACGGTAAAGGTTTCAGAAATGCCGCTGTTATTCTTTGCGATAACAGTACCCTCAAAAATCTGAATTCTTTCCTTCTCGCCCTCCTTAATTCTTACATGTACCTTTACGGTGCTACCGATAAGAATTTCAGGAATGTCGTTCTTAAGACTGTCTGCTGCGATTGCTTTTAAAGCGTCCATTAGTTTTTCCTCCTTAATTTTTTTACCAGATGTTCATAAGGTCTTGCCTTAGAGGACCATCCGCTTCAATGTCGATTTTTCGGCAATGAACCCACTTAGTAAGGCCTAAGTGAAATCAAATGCTCATATATTTTATCACAAGTCTTTAAAAATTGCAAGCATTATTTTACCAAAGTTCCGCCGTCGCTTTTAAGCAGAATTAGCACTTTCTCCTCAAAAAGGGTTGTGACATTTATAAAAACGAGTATTTCCTCGCCATTTTCCTCTGTACAGGCAAATTCATAACAGCGCACTTCGCCGCCTGAATCGGTTGGAATAAGGGCAAGCTGTGTGCGGTTTACGGTAAGCTTCGCACTTATAAGCTCCATAGCTTCTTCTAAGGTGTGGGTAGGGGTTGGAAATGCGCGGTCGGTATGGTTAGATATATATCCGCTTGCCTCAAACAGCACCATTTCTCCCGTATCCATAGCTATACCTACCTTTATCAGGTCGGTGTAGCATACGGTTTTTCCGTCAACAAAGGCGAAATTTACAACGCAAACACCCTCAGAGGTAAAAAAGTAGGTCTCCTGCATATTGCTGAATCCAAGCCTTTCGAGATGCCTTTTAGCCTTGGATACTGCCTGCTCATAGCTTAAGATGTCCTTTGACACGGTTTTTTCTTTTCGCATATAAACCCCGAAGCCGCCCTTTCGGCTGATAGTGACGGTGGTGCTGTTACCCGTAAACCGAAAGGACGGAATAGTACCTGTCACGCTCCCGTCATATTTAAGGCTTTTTACATCGCATTCGCAAAGCTCAGCCGCCCGTTTTAAAGCTTCGCTTTCGGTTATTTCCTCTGCATTTTTTAGCATTATCGGTTCCTTTTCAAGAATGTGGTCTGAATACGGACCGTCATACACAAGGGTGGGGTAGTCGGAAAGGCTTTCCTCAAGCTCGCCAAGCGAGCTTGCAAGGCTATCTGTGTCTACCGTTTTATCAAGCTTGCTGTCAAGCTCCTTTGCCCAGCTCTCCGGATTATTGTAGGATATATGAGAATCGCTTACAAGATTTGAAATCTTTTTTGCGGTAGAGTTTAAAAGCTCAATGCTTTGGGAATCCTCGTCCGAAAGCGTTTCCCCAGAAATCAGCTTGCCCGAAACACTCATAGCATAGTTGCCTACCTGCGAAAGAAAGCGGTTAAGCACCGTAAGCTCCTCGGCAGCAGGTAGCTGTGACAGGGCAGTTTTGGAAAGCTCTGCCTCGGTAAGAAGCTTGGCGGCAAGACTGCTTAACTGCTTCGGGGTGGTAACAAATCTCGCTTTATCAAGAGTCAGCGCAATATTATTTATTGAAGCATTAAAGTCATCAAGGCTTCTTGAATAGCTGTTTTCAAGCTCAAGCCTATAGCGGCGGTTTTGAAGCTCGGTTTTAATGCTGAAGCCTGTCGAGAAAACCGTTATTGCCGATAAAACAAGAATAATAGGAAGTATAAATGTTTTTTTCATAAGCTGCTCCGTTACTTATTGATATTTTTTTAATAAATTGCTATTATTATAAAGTATTTCACAAAATTCCCAAAATATAAAAAATGGTTCTCATAGTCTGTTGCTTGACATAAAAATGAGCGAATATTTGTGTCAAATACCGAAAAAAATTATTTAAAAAAGCAATAAAAATAAAAAATTATACAAAGTATACAAAAAAATGACATTTTATAGTCATAGATAGCACTTGAAAATTTCAAATGAATATTGTATTATAGAAGGGTAAATAATAAATATAAATTATGGATATTTATAATTGGAGATGTTTTGATGGCTAAGTATACTGTTTCACAGCTTTCCTCACTTATCGAAAGAAAGCTATCTCACAATTTCGGCGTAACACCTGAGCAGGCTTCTGACGAGCTTTTTTATAAGGCTTCGGTATTGGCACTGCTTGAAATAATGTCTGAGCGCCGTGTCAGCTTTAAAAAGGCGGCTGATGCGCAGGAAGCAAAGACGGTTTATTATATGAGTATGGAATTCCTTATGGGACGCTCATTTAAGAATAATCTTTTCAACCTTGACCTCACCGAAACAATGCGTAAGGCATTGGCGAAATTCAAGGTAAAGCTTGATAAGCTTTATGATTTTGAACCCGATGCAGGTCTTGGTAACGGCGGTCTCGGCAGACTTGCCGCTTGCTTCCTTGACTCGCTCTCAAGCGGAAGCTATCCTGCAATGGGTTACTGTATAAGATACGAGCTTGGAATTTTCCGTCAGCGCTTGGTTGACGGTTGGCAGACCGAAATGCCCGATTTTTGGCTCCCCGGCGGCGGTGTATGGCTTGAGGCTAAGCCTGCCCTTGCGGTTGATGTTAATTTTGACGGTAAGATAAACGAATGGTGGGACGGTAGCTATCACCATATTGAGCATACAGGCTATCAGACCGTTCGCGCTGTGCCTTATGACCTTATGGTTGCGGGTAAGGACGGTAAAACCGTAAATGCTTTGCGCCTTTGGAGTGCGGAATGTCAGGATTTTGATATGTCGGCATTTAATCAGGGCGCATATGTGCGCGCACTTGAAACCCGCGCTATGACCGAGACTATTTCTAAGGTACTCTATCCTGAGGATAACCATATTGAGGGTAAGTCGCTGAGACTTCGTCAGCAGTATTTCCTTGTTTCAGCGTCGGTTCAGGATATTTTAAAGCGACACCTTAATAAATATAATACGCTTGACAATTTGCCTGATAAGGTTGCTATTCATATAAACGATACGCATCCGACACTTTCTATCCCTGAGCTTATGCGTTTTCTGCTTGACGAGTGCGGCTACGCTTGGGAAAGAGCGTGGGACCTTGTAAAGCGTACGGTTGCCTACACCAACCATACCATTATGGCTGAGGCGCTTGAGTGTTGGCCCTGTCACCTTATTAAGGAGCGCATTCCGAGAATTTATCAGATTATTAAAGAGATTGACCGTCGCTACAGAGAAGAGGTTATCACCCGTACAGGTGATTATCAGCTTGCAGAGCGTACCGCAATTATAAGCAATGGTGTTGTAAGAATGGCAAATCTCTGTGTTGCAACCTGCCATACCGTAAACGGTGTTTCAAAACTTCACAGTAAGATTCTTGTTGATGAGCTTTTCAACGATTATGTTCGTCTTACACCCGAAAAGTTTACCAATGTTACAAACGGTATTGCTCACCGCAGATGGCTTTGTCAGGCTAATCCTGAGCTCACCGCTTACCTTACCGAGCTTATCGGGGACGGATTTATAAGAGATGCATCAGAGCTTGAAAAGCTTATGGATTTTAAGGACGATAAGGCAGTGCTTGAGCGTCTTTCAAAAATTAAGCAGGGCAATAAAGAGCGCTTTGCAAACTATGTAAAGGACCACAACGGTATAATCCTTAATACTGAGTCTATTTTTGATATGCAGGTTAAACGCTTGCACGAATATAAGCGTCAGCACCTTAATGCGCTCAATATTATAAGCGATTATCTCTATCTTAAGAATAATCCTAATGCAGAGTTTACACCTAAGACCTATATCTTTGGTGCTAAGGCGGCGGCGGGTTATCTGTTTGCTAAAGAGATAATTCAAATGATTTACAGACTCTCAACCGTAATTGAAAACGACCGTACGGTTAGCGATAAGCTTAAGGTGGTTTTCCTTGAGGATTACCGAGTAAGTCTTGCAGAGCTTATGATTCCCTCGGCTGATATAAGTGAGCAGATTTCATTGGCATCTACCGAGGCGAGCGGTACAGGTAATATGAAGCTTATGATGAACGGCGCAATTACCCTCGGCACTGAGGACGGCGCTAATGTTGAGATTCACAAGGCGGTAGGCGACGATAATATTATTATATTCGGTATGCAGACTCCTGAGGTGCTCTCCCTCCAGAAGCACGGCTATTCACCTATGCAGTATTACAATAATAATCCTGAGCTTCGCGAGGCTTTGGATTTTATAGGCAGAGGAATCGCAGGTCAGCCGTTTGATAATATCTATAATTCCCTTAAGAATACCGACCGCTATATGGCACTTGCAGACTTTGCCGATTACCGTCTTGCACAGAAAAAGGCGACAGAATTATATAATCAGCCTGATGTTTGGAATGCAATGTCGCTTACAAATATTGCAAAATCGGGTATTTTTGCGGCAGACCGTTCTATTGATGACTACGCAAAGAATATATGGAATCTAAAACCCGTTGAATGGGAAAAATAAAAAAATACGGATTGGAAGCTTATGCAATACTATCCTTTTGATTCAAGAAACAGTCTATACAGAGATAAAATAGGTGCCTTAGCCGAAGGAAGCTCCCTTCGGCTAAGGCTCTTGCTGCATAGAGACGCTAAGGTTCACGAGGCTTTTTTAAGGCTGAGACGGGACGATTGGGACTGTCCGCTTGAAATTTGTATGCAGCCCTCAGAATGGCTTGAGGATTATCGGTTTTATGAATGTAAAATTACCCCGTCAGAGGGGCTTTATTGGTACGATTTCAGGTATACGAGCGACCACGGTGATTTCCGTGTCACAAAAACCGAGACCTCATTGGGTATAGTTTCTACTTCGGGCGGAAACTGGCAACAGACCGTTTACTCTAAGGAATATACCACTCCCGATTGGCTTGACGGCGGAATTATTTATCAAATTTTCCCTGACCGCTTTTGTAATTCGGGTACAGAAAAGCAAAATGTCCCAAAGGACAGATATATTTGCACTGATTGGGATAAACAGCCTGAATTTCAGTATGATAAAAATAATCCTTGCCGTCTCGGTAACGATTACTACGGCGGTGATTTAAAGGGTATTAAGAAAAAGCTCCCTTATCTTGCTTCACTCGGTGTAAACTGTATTTATCTTAATCCCATATTCGAGGCACATTCAAATCACCGTTATAATACTGCTGATTATATGAAAATAGACCCCCTGCTCGGCACCGAAAAGGAGCTTTGCGAGCTAATAAAGGCGGCAGCCAAAAAAGGTATTTATATTATTTTAGACGGTGTTTTCTCTCATACGGGGGACGACAGCATCTATTTCAATAAATACGCGAGATACGATTCCTTGGGAGCGGCGCAATCGCAGGATTCTCCCTATTACAGCTGGTATAGCTTTGAGCGCTACCCCAATAAATATGAGTCGTGGTGGGGAATTTCCACTCTGCCCGAAACAAAGGAGAACGACCCTGATTATTCGAAATTCATAACGGGTGAAAAGGGTGTTATAAGATATTGGCTTAAAAAGGGAATCAGGGGTTGGAGGCTTGATGTTGCAGACGAGCTTCCCGACGAGTTTTTAGAAGATATTCGAAAGGCGGTTAAGGCTGAGGGCGAAGATAATTACCTTTTAGGCGAGGTCTGGGAGGACGCCTCGAACAAAATAAGCTACGGTGTACGCAGAAGCTTTCTCAGAGGCAGACAGCTTGATTCGGTTATGAACTACCTCTTTGCAAATGCAATTGTTGATTTTGTTGGCGGTAGGGATGCATCGGTTCTTCTTAATACGGTGCTTGATATTAACGAAAACTATCCTCCGCAGGCGATAAAACTGCTTATGAACCATATCGGAACCCACGATACGCCAAGAATTTTAACAAGGCTTGCGGGTGAAAAAGAGGTCGGCGGCAGGGAGGAGCAGTCTCGTAAGACATTATCGTTAGAGCAATATAACCGCGGTGTCACCCTTTTAAGACTTGCGGCGGTGCTTCAATATACACTTCCAGGTGTGCCGTCGTTGTATTATGGAGACGAGGCGGGACTTTACGGCTATGGCGACCCGTTTTGTAGAGGCACTTATCCTTGGGGCAGGGAGGATAAGGAACAGGTAGAGTTTTATAAGGAGCTCGGCAAAATGCGTAGAAGCAGTAAGGCATTTGCGTCGGGCGAGTTTGTGCCTGTAAGGGCGGACCGAGGCTTTATTGCCTATATGCGAAAAAATAACGAGAATACCGTTTTCGTGGCGGTAAACTGTAATCGGTTTAATTATGAGCTGCCACTCCCTCAAGAGGTCAGCGGTGGGCATACGCTATTAGGACAGTCGGCTTTAAACGAAAAAATAGACCTGCCACCAAATAGTTTTACAGTTATTGGTAACTAAAAAGATTTAAAAAAATATAAAAAGAGTGCTTATCAGGAAAAATTGAATCCTGAACAAGTCCAGTAAAAACGGACAATAGAAAAAAAGAGTCCCCTATGGTAGAATTGAAATAACTACCATAGGGGGATTTTTTATGCCAAGAGAATATAGAAACATAAAGGAATACGAAAGAGAAATATTTGCTTTGCGA
>JAZSHV010000033.1:0-22145 GCA_045533475.1 Acutalibacteraceae bacterium
GGATATAACCGTAGTGCTTATGATTTGCATTACGGTTTTATTTTTTAAAAAATGGAGGTTTAAAAATGCAGGCAAAAAAATTAATCCCTAAAATTATTATAGTTCTGTTTGCAGTGGTTTTTGCAATTCTATGCGCTGTAAGCGGTTCTATAACAAATCCGGTTGGAACACTTTGGTCGTTGTTTCCGCCAGTCGTAGCCATTTGTTTGGCTCTTCTCACTAAAGAGGTTTATTCCTCACTTTTCGTCGGTATTTTAGCCGGCGGATTATTGGCTTTTGGCTTCAAACCGATTGTTGCTGTCGATTCAATCGTTAATGACGGATTTATTTCTGCGGTTTCAGGCAGCGCAGGTATATTTATTTTCCTTGTTTTGCTTGGAATCATTGTGGCGCTTTTAAATAAGTCGGGTTGTTCTCAAGCATTTGGAAAATGGGCTTCAACACATGTTAAAACAAAGGTTGGCGCTGCTTTTGCCACTTTCCTTTTTGGTGTACTTATTTTTATTGATGACTATTTTAACTGTCTTACTGTTGGTGCTGTTATGCGTCCTGTTACAGACAAGACTAAGATTTCACGCTCAAAGTTAGCATATCTTATTGATGCTACTGCCGCCCCCGTATGTATGATTGCTCCGATTTCTTCTTGGGCTGCTGCAGTTTCTTTATATGTTCCTGAGGATGTTGACGGAATGAAGCTCTTTATTGAGTCTATTCCATTTAATTTCTATTCTCTTTTGAAATTCGTTTTCATAATTGCGATAACTGTTATGGGATTTGATTACGGCGCTATGAAGCTTCACGAATTTAACGCTTCCAACGGTGACCTTTTCACTTCAGGCGGAAAGGTTGAAAGTGATGAAGAAGAAATTGTTGACAATCCTAAGGCAAAGGTTATTGACCTTGTTATGCCAATTATTGTTTTAATTGGCTTGTGCGTTTTCTCGCTTGTATATATTGGTAGATGTATTAATGATGAAGGATTTGCTTCTGCTAATTATAATGGCTCTATGTCCTTTGCTTCGGCTTTCAGTAACACAGATGCTACCATTGGACTACCTTGGGGAGGCCTGATAGCTTTACTGTTTGTAATAATTTATTTTATTGCACGCCGTCTTGTTTCCTTCAAGGATGCTATGGAGTGTATTCCAAAAGGCTTTATCGCGATGGTTCCTGCTATTCTCATTTTAACAATGGCGACGACTCTTAAAAATATGACCGAGCTTTTGGATTCAGATGCTTTTGTTCAGGAGCTTCTTTCAAATGCAAGTGGATTAAATAATTTTCTACCTGCCATAATTTTCCTTGTTGCGTGCTTTATCTCTTTTGCAACGGGTACATCTTGGGGAACCTTTGGAATTCTGATTCCTATTGTTATTCCGATTCTTGGCGCGGAAAGTGCTTTAGGTGTTACAGCTGTTGCTGCTTGTCTTGCCGGTGCTGTTTGCGGTGACCACTGCTCACCGATTTCAGATACAACTATTATGTCATCTGCAGGTGCTCAGTGCGACCATATTAATCACGTTTCAACTCAGTTACCATATGCAATTACTGTTGCAGCGCTTTCATTTGTTTGCTATATTATTGCAGGATTTATTTCAAATTGGCTTATAGTATTACCTATAGGTATTGCTTTAACTGTTGTTACACTCTTTGTAATAAAGGCTATAACAAATAAAAAATCTGCATAAAAATTAAAACCTCGATGAAAAATCATCGAGGTTTTCTTTTAGTCACCGGCTTCGGTATGGTTTCGGAATAAAAGTGAAATGCACCATATTCCGGCAAGAGCAATTACGGTATAGATTATTCGGCTTATTATTGCTGTTTGACCGCCAAAAGCCCAAGCCACGAGGTCAAATTCAAACAAACCAACTAATCCCCAGTTTAGACAACCGATTATTGCTAAGATTAAACATATTTTATCAAGCATAATTTCAACTCCTTTTATGTTAATATCTTGTTCAAAGAATTTGAAATTATACAAAAGCGTTTAAAAAGTTTTTAAGCTTTTAAACGCTTTAAAATTTATAGCTTTGAGAAGCCGTGACAGTTTACAAGAGCATCAAGCTTTTGTCCCGCCTTGCACATCGGACAGTCATGAGCTGGATAACAACCGTAATCAGGTAAATCCTTAGGATTGAATACAGAATATACAGGAAAACCGCCGCAGGCCTCAGCTGTTGAGAATATAGATGCAATTCCCGAAACAGCGCCGCCATAGTAACGAATAGCGTCAATTGCAGCTTCAACCGTCTTACCGGATGCTACCGAAACTGCAAGAATTAAAACATGCTTATTTGCGATTGAGGGTATAATATTGTCCCTGAATAAGAGCTGATTTGAATTTGTTGTTTCAGGTGTAACAACATAGATTGATTTATGAGCATTCATATTTATAATATCAGCTTTTGCTAACTGTTCAGCTAAAAAGGCACCTATTACTTCAGTACCGTCGAGACACAGAATAGTATCAACAATTGTAGAAATATTAAAATATGTGCTTAAATCCTGCGCAACAGCCTTAGCCTCAGATACTCTGCTTTTCTGTGCCACAACATCAATATAATAATTACTGTGACAGTTTGAGGTAGCAAAGTGACCGTGCGCTACACGAAGATATAGGTTTTTTCGTTTCGTTTCATATTTAAAGGTTTTATTAGTTGGCATAAAATTACCTCCATAATATTTTATAATAATATTATACAACATCAACTTAAATTTGACAAGTAAAATATAAATTTTGTTAAATCTTACGAATATACATTTTAAACCACAAAACCACCGTTAATTCCGAGAACCTGACCTGTAATATAATCAGCCTTATCAGATGCTAAAAACTCAATAGCTGTTGCAATTTCGTCTGCACTGCCCATTCTTCCCAAAGGAATATCCTGAACGAAATCACTTAATTCTTCAATTGTGAGGTTGGAATTCATATTTGTTTCAATCAGTCCCGGAGCAATAGCGTTAACAGTTATTCCGCTTGGCGCAAGCTCTTTAGCGAGCGCTTTAGTCATACCAATTACACCGGCTTTAGCGGCGGAATATGCAACCTCACAGGATGCGCCAATCTGTCCCCACATAGATGAAATATTTATAATTTTACCTGCCTGTCGGCTGACCATAGAGGGAATAACCGCTTTACAACAGTTAAATACACCCTTAAGATTAACATCGATTACATTATCAAAATCAATTTCATCAGTATCTGTAACAAGTCCTTGATATGCAATGCCCGCATTATTTACAAGGATATCAAGACTGCCAAATTTATAAAGCGTTTCTTTAACCATTAGCTCAACATCAAGACGGTTAGCAACATTAGCCTTTTGAGTAATAACAGAATAACCGTTTGCAACAAGAGAACGGCAGAGCAGGGAAGCTGACTCGTATGATTCATTATAATTTATAACAACATTGTATCCCTTTTGAGCAAATAAAATTGCAGTTGCCGCGCCTATGCCTTTTGAAGAACCGGTTATAATAACAGTTTTTGCCATTTTTTACATCTCCGTTTTTACACATAATAATAATTTTTTATATTATATCATATTATTTTTAAAAAATAAAGAACTATTTTACTATAAATTGAGTTTATGTGAATTAAATATTTCAATATATTGTATGGTTAACATAAATAGTTAACATAATATTTTAGATGGCAAAAATTTTGGTTGACATACTTAAAAAAATATAGTATATATAGTATATACGCGTTTTTTGATTGCAAAAATTGTTTTTTTATTTAAAAAAAGTTTACATAACACTGTATTGAATCAATATTTTGTGGTTAGGAATTTATCGTGCAATATATATTGATTTTTAAAATTAAAAGTATATCTTGTCCATAATTTGCATATTATTCTATGAACGGAGTGATAATATGCAACCAAAGGGAAGAGTATTAAAATTGCATTATGTTAATAAGGTTTATTTGTTTGTAAAAGAAAACGGAGTTCTTCTAACTGCTGCGCTTTTTTTAATTGTTGGTCTTTTTATTGGGATATTTACATATTCGAAAAACAGTTTTGCATTTGATTATTCAAAAGACTATATTATTAATATTTTATCCAATCAAAATAATCTTTCTTTCATTAATTTATTTTTTGATTCATTCGTTAGCGGTTTGCTTTATGCAGTTATTTTATTTTCTTTCGGCGCATCGGTTTTAGGGCTTGCGCTTTCTCCGTTTCTTCTATCGTTTAAAGGTTTTCTTTATGGTAGTGTGGTTACATATTTATATTCTGAGTATGCCTTAAACGGAATTGTTTTTCATACGGTGTTTATTTTACCATCTGCGGTTTTGTATATTATAGCCTTAATTCTTTTTGCGCGTGAATCGGTTTATTTTTCAGCTTTTTTAGTTAGGCTTACTTTACCGTCCACCGCACCGCAAAATCTTTATATACCGTTTAAAAACTATTGCAAGCGATATTTATTAATAGGTATTCTTATTCTGTTTTCATCGATTATTGATTCTTTAATATCGGTTAATTTTTTAAATAAATTCACATTATAATTTTAAGGGGGTGCAGTATGAAGGATTATCTTGATATTTTTAAACTATATCTTACAGATGAAAAAAAATCATCTCTGAATACGGTTGAATCTTATATGAGAGACCTCAATCAATTTGTTTTATACTGTACTTCTGTTGGTTTGAAAGACCTTTCCAAGGCTGATAGCGCGCTTTTACAGAGATATATGGAATATTTATCTGTTATGGGCAAATCTGATTCAACTAAAACCCGTATTATTGCATCATTGAGGTGCTACTATCGTTTTTTGGTTAATAACGGGATTTGTTCGGCAAACCCTCTCGAAAAAATTAAGTTTAAGAAAACCGAGAAAAAATTGCCCGATGTGCTTGATTCTAATGAAATAGTTTTGTTATTGGCACAGCCTGATAACACAGAATATAAGGGTATAAGAGACAAGGCTATGCTTGAGCTTCTATATGCAACGGGAATAAAGGTTTCAGAGCTTATTGAATTAAAGGTTACCGATGTAAATTTACAAATCGGTATTCTACATTTACATAACGATAAAAAGGAACGAATAATTCCTATATATCCTGCCGCTATAAAGAGTGTTGCAGATTATCTTGTTAATGTACGGCCTGTAATTGTTCCTGAAGAAAATGAGGACAGGCTATTTACTAATATGACAGGTCAGCACTTATCCCGTCAGGGATTTTGGAAAATTATCAAGCATTATGCTGAAACTGCAGGAATTAAAAAGGATATTACTCCTCATACATTGCGACATTCTTTTGCAGCACATCTTCTTGAAAACGGCGCAAAGCTTTCTGATATAAAAGAAATGTTAGGTCATTCTGATATATCCTCAACTCAAGTTTATGCAAAGCTTATGAAATTGAAATATACCTCTGCATATGCAAAATACCATCCATTGGCAAAATAAAATAATTTTTAATGCATCTAATAAGATGTGTTTGATAAATACCGTTTCGGATATTTTTTTCTGAAGCGGTATTTTATTTAAAAAATATATCAAAAAATGTCGATTTAAAGTTGACATAAAGCATAAAAAAATGTATAATTATTTGGATGTTAAAATTCATTTTGTAATGATGGGAGAAATAAGATGTTTTTAATCAGAAGATTGATTTCTATTATTCTGATTTTCTCTATTTTTGTTGTTTCTTCTTTTTGTGTCTTGTCATTTTCCGCTAATGCTGAAAATGAGCTTAAAGGTCGCATTACAGGAAGTGATGTGCGTGTTCGAACAGGTCCGTCTACTATTAATACGACAATAATAGAAAAGCTTTCATATACAGTTGTAACTGTTCTTGAAAAAGTTGATTCAAATAATGAGATTTGGTATAAGGTTACATACCATAACGGTACTGAACAGATTACAGGATATGTTTCAGGTCAATATGTCGAGATTATAACTTATAATCCTGATGCGGATTTTGAAACCAAGCTTAAGGCATTTCCTGAAAGCTATCGCGATGCATTAAGAGAGCTGCACGCTATCTATCCTAATTGGGAATTTATTCCTGACGCAGTTGCTCTTACCTTTAAAAATGCTGTAGCTTTACAATCTACCGATATGCGTAAGCAGGTACAATTTAATTCAAGCACACAGTCGGTTTCTTGGCGCTCTATGGGTCCCGGTAGCTACGACTGGAATAAAGGTCAGTGGATTACCACCAACGGAGGATGGACAGGTGCTTCAAGGGAAGTAATTGCATATTATATGGATCCTCGTAATTTTCTTAATGCGACAGAAATATATCAGTTTTTACAGCAAGGATATGATTCTTCTGTACAAACCGAAGAGGGTGTTAAGCAAATAATTAAGGGCACATTTATGGAAAATAACTACAATGACCCTGATGATACGGCATATGGCGGCTCATATGTTAAGGTGTTAATGGAGGCTGCAAGGCAATCAGGTGTCAGTCCATATATTTTGGCTTCGAAAATCCGTCAGGAAATAGGTGTAGCAGGAACAAGCCAATTAGTATCAGGCACAACAAGTTATGGAAAATATTATAATTTCTTTAATATTGGCGCTTCAGGTTCAACCAGCGCTGAGGTTGTTGCGAATGGATTGTCTCGCGCTAAATCAGAGGGGTGGACAACTCGTTCAAAATCCATTATCGGCGGTGCAAAATTCCTTTCTAATAACTATATTTCTTCCGGACAGGATACCTATTTCTATCAGAATTTTAATGTGCATCAGCCTGATAGACTTTGGCACCAATATGCTCAAGCGGTGCACGATGCCCGTTCAAAGGGTGTTTCGTTAGCCAAGTCGTACGGTGAGCAAATAGATTTTGCTCTTTCGTTCAGAATACCCGTTTATTCCGAAATGCCTGATTCGGTTTCGCCTAAGCCGGCTTCAAACAGTCATAGAAATAACTATTATTTTGATTCTATGTCGATTGCGGGACTTACTCCTTCTTTTTCAAAATTCACATATGAGTATGACCTTCATATGACAGGTGACAACACAATTTATTTAAAGCCTGTATCGGGTGCATCATATGTCGGTCAAGCTTCATATAATATTAAAAAAGGCAATAATACAATTGTTTTAAAGGCTAAAGCCGAAACAGGATATACCAATGATTATGTTATACGCGTTTCTTCAACTGTAGACTGTAAGCTAAATATCTCAACCACTTCGCAACCGGCTAATACGGTTAAGAGGGGAGATACAAACGGTGACGGTAAAATTACACTTGCTGACCTTGCTAATATAAGACTTCATCTTTTAGGGCTGTTTACTATTTCAGGTAATAATGTTCAAGGCGCAGATACAAATGGCGACGGTAAAATAACGCTTTCTGACCTTGCTAATATAAGACTTCATTTATTAGGTCTTTATACTATTTCTTAAAGGAGCATAAAAATGAAAAAAGTTTTTAAAATCTTTCTTGTTTTAACTGTTGTAATAGGTATTCTTTCAAGCTTTTTAGCTATTAATACCTTTGCTGCGGGAACAGTAATTTCGTTTAATAAGAAAAGCCTTACGGTGGGTGATTCGCTTACTGTAACTGTTACTGTTAACCCTGGCGAAAAGATGTACGGTGTTAGCTGTCTTATTAACTATGATGATAATGTTCTTGAGTATAAATCTGGCAATGCCGAGGGCGGAGCAGGCAGTCTTAGAATTGTTGAATCACCGTCGGGAGATACAAAGGTTTCATATGCTCTTACATTCAGCGCAAAAGCCGCAGGAACAAGTGCGGTTTCGGTTTCTGACTGTATTTACAGTGCAATGGGCGCAAACGGTTCGGAGGAAAAAGCAACCTCAGGCGCTTCTGCAAATATAACTGTTACTAATGCTGCGCTCTCTGCAAATGCAAATCTCAAATCGCTTTCACTTAGCTCAGGAACTCTTTCGCCTGCTTTTTCTGCTGGAAGAACGAGCTATACTGTTAATGTTAAAAACTCTGTTACTGAGTTAAAGGTTTACGCTACTGCTGCTGACTCTGCCGCAAAGGTTGCGGTTTCTGGTGAATCTGCCTTAAAGCTTGGAACAAACACAAGAACTGTAACTGTAACTGCTGCTAACGGAACACAGAAGGTTTATACCATTACAATTAACCGTAGTGAAACTGATGATGTTGAGGAGCCTGCAACAGGCGAGGATGCTCCAACAGAATCGAATTCATTAAGTACAGAAATTGACGGAACACAGTATACTGTAGTTACTGATATTTCAAATGCTCCGCTTTTCAATAATTTTACAGTCACAAGCATAACCTATAAGGATGCTCAGATTTCTGTTGCGGTTGATAATGCAAAAAATTATACTATTTATTATTTAAAAGCAAGCGGTAGTGAGGAGCTTATTCCTTATACCTACAACGAGGAAGAAGATGTATTTACTAAGCTTGAGTATATAAAACAGGGTGAACGCACATATATCTTTGCTGATATACCCGAGGGAAGAGCCTTGCCCTCTGATTTCTATAGCACAAACGCTAAGATTTCAGGCTTTGATGTTAGTTGTTTCGCAAGTACATCTGCTGATATGACAGATTTCTATTATGTTTATTGTTATTCTGAGGGACGGTACGGCTTCTATAGATTCGACAGTAGGGAAAATATTCTTCAGCGTTATCCTGAGCTTTCGCTGATTGATGCTGAGGATGTTAATGAGCCCACAGTTCCAACAGGCAATTTTATTGACCGCTTTAAAACCTTAACAAATAATGCTAAAATAATAATAATCGGTCTTGCTGTAATTGTTGCCGGAGCTATTGCACTTATAATTCTATTGATTATTAGATTTGCAACTAATAAAAATTATGCCAATTTTGAGGACGGTTTTGTATCTGACGATGATTTTGACGATGTTACACTTAACAATTTCTCTTTATTAACTGACGAACAGGATACTACAGAAGAATCTGATGAATAATTGAATAGGCTGCCGCCCTTGCTTATTATGGCTAATGCGGCAGCCTATTTAGTAATTTTAAACCTTTGTTTTACATAAGCTTTACAGAGGTGATTTTATGGATTTTTTAAAATATTTAATATTAATATTGTTTGGAGCTTCTTTATTAATTATTATTTTTTTAGCCTTAAAAAGCCGTAGTTTTTTTAAAACCTTATTTTTAAATGCTTTTTTTGGATTAAGTCTTTTAGCAATTTTCTATCTATTAAAGCCATATACAGGATTTTATATTCCTATAAATGAATATACGGTTATTTTAAGCTCTGTTTTGGGTATTCCGTCGGTAATAATGTTTTTGTGTTTAAACATTATATTTATTTGATTTTTAAAGGTCAGGAGGTTAAAAATGCTTCAGTTTATTTTCGGTAAGCCTTATGCTGGTAAAACACATACTGTACTTAATAAAATAAAAGAGCTGACAGATATGGGTAAAGGCTGTATCCTCATTGTTCCTGAGCAGTTTACCTTTGAGAGTGAAAAGTCTGTTTTAAGGTTAATGGGCGATAGGTCTGCGCTAAGCGTCGGCGTTTTTAGCTTTACAAGACTGTGTGACGAAATAAACAGAATATACGGTGGCGGTGCGGCAAAAATTTTAACCGAGAGCGAAAAAATTATCTTTATGAAAATGGCTCTTTTAAGCTGTAAGGATAATTTGAAGCTATGGCATAAATATGTGCACTCGGTTTCCTTTGCTAAAACCTTACTTGATACTATAGGTGAGTTTAAAATTAATTCTATTACTCCTGACGATTTAAAAAATGCGTCTGAAAACACTAACGGTACTGCTTTATCCTCAAAGCTTTACGATTTGTCTTTAATATATAGTTCGTTTGACAATGTTGTAGGCGAAAAGTATATTGACCCTGCTGATCGTCTGTCTTTTCTTTATAAAAAGCTCGAAAACAGCGATTTCTTTAAAGGGAAGATTGTATTTTTTGATTCATTTAAGGGCTTTACAGGTCAGCAATATAAAATCATTGAAAGAATAGCAGAAAAGTGTGAAGACTTATACTTTAGCTTTACAAATGACCTTGAAAATTCAAAAGAATACAATATTTATACTAACATTCGCACTACTGTTAAAAAGATTGAAAGAATTTGTAATTCAAGAGCTCAAAAAACAGAAGAAAATATTATTCTTAAAGATTCTTGTTTTATTGAAAAACAAATGAATTTGCTTGAACAACTTATGAGCGGTAAGGACATTTTGGGTGATAAAAATGCTGATTCTATTACAATTTGTAAAGCCGCAACACCCTACGATGAAGCCGAATTTGTTGCAAGAAATATCAAAAAGCTTGTGAGAACAAACGGTTATAGATATAAGGATTTTGTTGTTATTTCGAGAGATTCTGATATTTATAGCGACTCTATTGTAAATTCGTTTAAAAAGAACGATATTCCTTTATTTTTTGATAACCGTATTCCGCTTTCTGTTTTTCCGCTTTCGCGTGCGGCAGAAGCGGCAATTGATGCGCTTAAGCTTTCAACCGAGAGTATACTTCGTTTTCATAAAACAGGTCTTGGTACTCTTTCAACCGACGAAATTTCCACACTTGAGAATTATACCTATCTGTGGAATATCGGTCCTAAAGAATGGCTATGTGAATGGGAAATGGACCCAAGAGGCTTTGTTCCTGAGGAATCACATCGAGATACAGATTCATTAATTCTTGAAGAAATTAATAGACTGCGTGTTAAAGCGTTAGAGCCGTTACTTGAATTTAAGGACAATTTCAATGGTAATGCCTATAATATGGCTTCCGCAATTGTTAAGCTTTTCGAGAAATGCGATTGCTCAAATAAGCTTATTACGCTATGTGAGCAGTTATCAGGTGAGTCTGATTACTTTAATGAAGATGTATTAAAGCAATCGTATGAGCAATTTTTTATGATTTTAGACGGTCTTGTGAACTGCTATGGCGAGGCATCTATTACAAAACAGGATTTTTGCGAAAGCCTTGCTGTTTCGGTATCTCATTGCGATATTGGTGTTATTCCTCAGCTTCTTGATGAGGTAACATTTGGCTCAGCCGATAGAATTCGTCCGTCTAATCCAAAGGTTGTTTTTATAGTTGGCGCTAATCAGGGAATATTTCCAAAGCTCACTCAAAATTCAGGTGTATTTAATCTTGCTGAAAGAAGAATTCTAATAAACAGCGGTTTGGAAATTGCCGATAATTCTGTTTATTCTACTATTGATGAGGATTTTCTCGTTTATTGTAATGTTTGTTCTGCATCTGAAAAATTGTATATTTTATATTCATTAAACACTGTTACGGGTGAAGAGCTTGAGCCTTCAGCCTTTGTTCTTATACTTAAAGAAAAATTAAACTGTAATTTGTGTGCTGAACCGCTTGAACAAATAACATATGATAATTTACCTGAAGCATATAATGTCGCTTTTTCTGAGCTTTGCGCAAGAATAAATGATAAAAAGACATATAATCTTTTAAGCGACGCATTAAGTAAACAAGATGACGAAAGCTTTTTTAAGAAAATAAATAATCTTAAAAATGAAGAAAAGATAATGCTTTCAAAGGAAAATGCAAGGCAGTTGTTTGGTGAGAACATTACTATGTCTGCATCTAAGCTTGATAGCTTTAACAGATGCCGTTTTTCTTTCTTTTGCAGATACGGACTCGGCGCTAAGCGTTTACAGCCTGTTGAATTTGATGTTATGCAAAAGGGAACAGTAGTTCATTATGTTCTTGAAAGATTTTTGAATGAATATAAGGACAAGCTTGATATTCTAAGTAAAAACGATACCGACCGTCTTACAGAAAAATATATAGCTGAATATCTTGATAGCATTAAGGGATACCGTCAGATTGAAACCGCCCGACTAAAATTCCTTGTTGACAGACTGTGCCGTTCTCTTAAAGAAGTGGTAAGGCATATCACTGCCGAGCTTAAGCAAAGCGATTTTAAGCCTGTGGGGTGTGAGCTTAAAATCGGAAAAAATGAGCCTTTGGGTGAGCTGAAATTCCCTTACGACAGTGGTGAAATTGATATTATAGGCAGTATTGACCGTGTGGATAGCTATAACGGATATATAAGGGTAATTGATTATAAAACAGGCTCTAAAAGGTTTAAGCTTCCTGATGTGTTATTTGGTCTTAATATGCAGATGCTTTTATATCTTTATGCCCTTACACGAGGTCAAAATAAGGATGATATTACGGCGGCAGGTATACTGTATCAGCCGTCTAAGCGTGATATTTCTGATAAAGGTCTTGCTATGAACGGACTTTTACAAGGCGATTCTGACCTTGTTTACGCAATGGAAAAGGAAAATTCAGGTGAATTTATTCCTAAGCTTAATTTTAATAAGGACGGAAGCTTATCTAAAAGAAATTCATCATTTATCAATCCCCAAGAGTTTACCGATATTTTTGATTATTTAGAAAAAATAATGCGAAAAACAGGAAATCTTATTCATTCGGGAGATATTGCAGTATCACCGCTTAACGGCAGAGAATCGCCTGCTTGCGCTTACTGTGATTTTGCATCAGTTTGCGGAATAGAAAATGCAGATGCACCGAGGGTTCCTGATATGACCAACCAAGAGGTACTTGAATCTATGAAGGAGGACACGCCCGATGGCATTTAATCCTACGCCTAATCAGCTTAATGCAATAAATACCAAGGGTAATGTCCTTGTCTCGGCGGCTGCGGGCTCAGGCAAAACCGCTGTACTTGTTGAAAGGGTTATCGAAAGAATTTGCAGTAAAACCGAGCCTGTAAGCGCAGATTCCTTGCTAATTGTAACCTTTACAAATGCTGCCGCCGCTGAAATGCGGACGAGAATTCAAAAAAGACTCGATGAAGAAATTCGCAAGGATTCCGAAAATATTTCACTTACCCTTCAAAAACAACTTTTGAATAGTGCAAAAATTTGTACTATTGATTCTTTTTGTATTGACCTTGTGCGTGAAAATTTTGAAAAGCTTGATATTTCTCCCGATTTTAAAATTAGTGACGCATCTTCTTTAAACGCTATAAATCAAAATGTTGCATCAAAAATCATAAATTGTTATTTAGAAGAAAATAATACTGTTTTCAACGAGCTTCTTGATATAATCGGTTCAGAATATGATGAATCTAATTTTATAGCTTTTCTAACAGAGTTATATGAATATAGTCGTCAGCTTCCGTTTCCGAAAAAGTGGTTCAGGTCATTGAGTGAGTTTTATAATAACGGAGTTTTTGATTCAAACTGTCCTTGGTGGAAATATGCCTTTTCTGTTGCTGTTAAAAAAATAAATGAGGCAATTAATACTGTAGATAACTGTATTGAATTAATCTCTGTAAACGAAAAAGCATACGATTCATATATTAATTGCTTTGTGTCTGCTCAAAAACTTTTAGAAGAAATGAAAGATATTGCAGAACAGGGCGAATGGGACAGGCTTTATTACGCAATTGAAGCATTTAACTTACCTTCGTTACCGATTGTAAGAGGACTAAATGGCATTGACGAAATTACATCTGCCAAAGCGTCGTACAATTTTATTGCAAAAAAATGCTTTGAGGATTTATCAAAGCTTTTTTGCGGTGATTTAGCTACAATTAATAAGCGGTTTTCTAAATTATATAATCCGCTAAGCCTCTTATCAGAAATTATGATAGAATTCGATGAAAAGCTTTTTGAAGAATATAAAAATAATAACACCTTTACATTCCACAATACAGAGCATTTGGCGCTCTCTTTGCTGTGCGATGAGGTTTCTGACGAAATTGTTATCCGAAGCGAAGCTACTGACATTATTTCACGCTTTAACGAGGTAATGGTTGACGAATATCAGGATACGAATATTTTACAAGATTTACTTTTCTATGTTTTGTCCGATAAAGAAAAAAAGCTATTTGTTGTTGGTGATGTAAAGCAGAGTATTTATGGCTTTAGAGGCGGAAATCCTACCAATTTTTTAAATAAGAAAAACCGATATATTCCGCTTGAAAAATCGGGTGAATTTGACCCTAAAAAAATAATTCTCAGCAATAATTTTCGTTGCAGACCTGAAATATGTAATTTCATAAATTTCTTTTTTGAGAATTTTATGAATGAGGAAACAGGAAGCATAGTATATAATGAAGAAGAGCTTCTTTTTCCTGCAGCAGAATTTCCTTTAACAAATGAAATTACTACAGAGTTTAATCTTATTAATTCGAAAGGCAGTAGTTATTCTGATGAAATACTTGAAGCAAGGCAGATTGCAAGGGTTATAAAGGAAATTATGAATAAAAAAGATGTTGTAAAAGCAGATAAGGATTCCTTTAGAACTGCAAGATTTTCTGATTTTACAATTCTTTTAAGGTCGCTTAAGGGTAAAGCACCTATTCTTGCGGAGGAGCTTAAGAAACAGGGGATACCTGTAAGCTTTGGTCTTGATAGCTTTTGCGAAAGTCTTGAAATTTCAACCTTTTTAGCTTTATTAGCTATTATTGATAATCCTCAGTTGGATATTGAACTCACAACTGTATTGATGTCGCCCATATTTTCGTTTTCTGCTGACGAAATGGCTGAAATAAGAATTAACAAACGAAAGGGCTCACTGTATTCTGCTCTTATTTTTTCAGCTAATTCGGGAAATATAAAATCGGAAAATGTTTTAAAAACGCTTGATAGATACCGTAAATATGCCGTCTCGCTCCCATTAAAAAAGCTTAACTTATTATTGCTTAATGAAACAGGCTATCTTGATACCGTTTCAGCTATGAATGACGGTGTAAGAAGACGCAATAATCTTTTGGTTTTGTGCTCATATGCTAATCAGTACGAGGCTTTGGGGAATACATCGGTCGGTGGTTTTGTAAAATATATTTTAAAACAAACTGCTATAAAAGGTGCAACAGTTTCTGTGGCTGATGACAGTGTTAAAATTATGAGTATACACGGCTCTAAGGGACTACAGTTTCCAATATGTATTATAGCCGATATTATGACTAATTTTAACGATTCGGAATCGCGCTCTTCCGTAATATATTCTACAGACTTCGGGGTTGGATTTAAGTATTATGATGAAGACGAAAAAACCAAGCTTACAACAGTCAGCAGAGAGGCTATTCTTCAAAAAATACGGGATGATAGGCTTGAGGAAGAAATGCGACTTTTATATGTTGCTATGACTCGAACGCAAGATAAGCTTATTTTTGTTGGAAGTGTAGCCGATTCGGATAAAAAGCTTGAAAAAATAAGAAATTTGGTTTTAGCTTCTAAATCAAGGATTGATTCATCACTTTTTTCACAGACAAAATCCTATGGGGATTGGTTACTTTCGGCGCTTATGCTTCATCCCGACGGAAAAGCTTTAAGGGGTAACGGACATTCTGTTTTGGTGAAAGAAACGGATAGTAAAATTTCGGTTAAAATTATTGAGGGCGAGAGTATTCCCTATAATGCAATTGCTGAAAAGGTGATTGATTGTGAGGTTGATTCTAAGCTTTTATCACAACTTTACCGTAATTTAGAATTTATATATCCGTATAGCGAGCTTCTTGAGATTGAATCAAAAGCATCTGTTTCGGTTCTTGCTAACAGTGCAGAAAGTATGAAATACTCATTCTCGTACAAGCCTGCATTTACGCAAAAGGGTGGAATTACTCCGACCGAACGGGGAACGGCTATGCATAAGGTTATGCAGTTTTTCGATTTTTCAAAGCATAAGAATATTAAAGAAGAGCTTGAAAGACTGTATGAATGGCAATATATTTCTGAGCGGGAATACAATGCAATAAATATTGATGGCTTAGTATCGTTTTTTAAAAGTGATGTTTTTTCAAGGATAAAAAATGCCAAAAAGTTAGAAAGAGAAATGAGATTTCTTACAGAAATTCCTGTTAATGAGATAGAAACAAATTTTTTTAAAAGCTATCTAGATGAAAAAATTATTGTGCAGGGAGCCGTTGACATCTGCTTTGTAGAAGCTGACGGCTTGGTGATTCTTGATTTTAAGACCGACAGGGTAGATAATCCTGATGTTTTGAAGTCTTGTTATGGCGAACAGCTTAATATTTATGCTAAGGCTTGTAAAAAAATATTTGAAATGCCTGTAAAACAAAAAATAATTTATTCCTTTGCGCTTAATAAGGAAATAGAGGTATAATTATTAATGTGGAAATTACTGAAATATTTAAAAACATATTTAAAGGAAAGTATTTGTGCTCCTGTTTTTAAGGTGCTTGAGGTCTGCTTTGAGCTTATTGTTCCTTTGGTTATTGCTTCGGTTATAGATAAAGGAATAGGTGACGGCACAAATAATCCAAATATACCACATATATTTAAAATGTGCGGTATATTGGCATTACTTGCAATTGTTGGTCTTGTCTGTACGCTTGTTGCACAATACTTTGCCGCAAAGGCATCGGTTGGTTTTTGCGCTGATGTCCGCTCTGCACTTTTTAAGCATATAAGTAAATTTTCCTATAAACAACAGGAAGAATTAGGCTCTGCTACTCTAATTACGCGTCTTACAGGCGATATTAATCAAGTTCAAACAGGTATGAATTTGACTCTAAGACTGGTTCTTAGGTCTCCATTTGTTGTATTCGGCGCTATGATTATGGCATTTACCGTTGATTCAAAGGCGGCAACTATTTTTGCTGTTGTTATTCCTTTGCTTGCTCTTATAATTTTTGCAATAATGCTCGTATCAATTCCATTGTATAAGGCAACCCAAAAGGCGCTTGATTCTGTACTAAGTAAAACCAATGAAAGCCTTAAGGGCGTAAGGGTTATACGCGCTTTTTGTAAAGAAAAAGATGATATTAATGAATTTAATATTAAGAATAACCTTTTGTATAATATGCAGATTAAGGTTGGCAGAATATCGTCTTTGCTTAATCCTGTTACAATTGTAATTATAAACTGTGCAATTGCTATTCTTATTTATAACGGCGCTATAAGAGTTAATAAAGGAAGCCTTACTCAAGGTGAGGTTGTTGCGCTTTATAATTATATGTCACAAATATTAATTGAGCTTATCAAGCTTGCAAATCTCATAATTAATATAACTAAGTCGATTGCCTGCGGTAATAGAATTCAGTCGGTTTTTGAAATTTTGCCTGAAATTAATTCGGGTTCATTTAAAACTGTAAATACCGAAAATTATGCAATTGAATTAGAGGATGTAAGCTTTAGATATTCGGATAACGCAGACAATGCTGTCAGCAATATTAATTTAAAGATAAAATCAGGTATGACGGTAGGTATTATTGGCGCAACAGGCTCAGGTAAAAGTACGCTTATAAATCTTTTACCGCGCTTTTACGATGCTACATCAGGTGTGGTAAAGGCTTTCGGTGAGGATGTTAAAAATTATAATATTAATACTTTACGCTCTTTATTCGGAATTGTGCCTCAACGCTCGGTGCTATTTAAAGGCTCCTTGCGTGATAATATGAAAATTTCTGCTCCCGATGCTACAGATGAAGAAATTTATGAGGCGTTAGATTTTGCTCAGGCTATTGATTTTGTGAAGTCAAAGGAAAACGGTCTTGATTTTATTATTGAGCAGGACGGTAAAAATCTTTCCGGCGGTCAAAAACAGAGAATTAACATTGCAAGGGCGCTTGTCCGCAAACCGAATATTCTAATTCTTGACGATTCTTCAAGCGCTCTTGACTACGCAACCGACGCTAAGCTTAGAACTGCGTTAAAAAACTTAAGCTTTCCTGTAACGGTTATTATTGTGTCACAAAGAGCATCTGCTCTAAGACACGCTGATGTAATTGCTGTTATGGATGACGGGAAAATAATAGCTATAGGAACAGACCAAGAGCTTAATAAAAGTTGTGAGCTTTATAAACAAATACGAAGCACTCAGTTTACAGAAAGCGAGGCTTAAAGAGATGTCTTATTCTAACAAGAAATCTGTTATTAAAAGAGTTCTTATAACAGTAAAAAAACACCGAATATATATTTCACTTTCTCTTTTATTTACGCTTTTAAGTGTATCGCTTTCACTTTATATCCCTATTCTTGCAGGTAAAGCTATAGATTCTGCTGTTGGTAAAGGTAAGGTTGATTTTGATATAATTTTAAAAAATATCTTTTCAATTCTTATTTTTGCAGGATTATCCGCAATACTTCAATGGGTTATTTCACTCATTAATAACAGGATAGCATATAAAACGGTTACAGAAATAAGAGAAAATGCATTTTCACATCTAAATAAGCTACCTCTTTCCTATATTGACTCTCATCCGTATGGCGACATTGTAAGCAGATTAACCTCAGATGCTGACCAGTTTACTGATGGACTCCTTTTGGGCTTTTCTCAGCTATTTAACGGTGTAATTACAGTGATTATTACCCTTGTATTTATGCTTTTTTTGAGCCCTGTTATCGCAATTGTTGTGGTTGTTTTAACCCCTATTTCTCTATTTATTGCAAAGTATATTGCATCAAAAACCTATAAATTATTTAAAAAACAGTCAGAAACAAGGGGAGAGCAAACCGCCTTTATTACTGAAATGATTTCAAATCAAAAAACTGTTCAAGCCTTTTCATATGAAGGAAAAAGCTGTGAAAAATTTGACTTTATAAACGGTCTATTTAAAGAATGCTCTGTAAAGGCTATTTTCTTTTCGTCGCTTACTAATCCCACAACACGCTTTGTTAATAATATAATTTATGCAGTTGTAGGTCTAACAGGCGCCTTTGCTACTATTAAAGGAGCTTTAACTGTGGGTGGCTTTGTCAGCTTTTTAAGCTATGCAAATCAGTATACAAAGCCATTCAACGAAATATCAGGTGTTGTAACTGAGCTTCAAAATGCCTTGGCTTGCGCTGGAAGAATATTTGAGCTTATGGATATTCCTACAGAAGTATCTGATGCGGATGCTATCGATTTATCCTCTGATATTAAGGGCGAAATTGCTATGGAGAAGGTTTCTTTTTCTTATGACAAGAATCGTTCTTTGTTAACTGATGTAAACCTTAATGTGGGCTCAGGAAAGAAAATTGCAATCGTAGGTCCGACAGGTTGCGGTAAAACAACTCTGATTAATCTGTTAATGCGTTTTTATGATGTTGATAAAGGCGCAATTAAATTAGACGGAGCTGATATTAAAGATATAAAACGAGAGTCTTTGAGAAGCAGTTACGGTATGGTCTTACAGGACACTTGGCTTAAAAACGGAACGATACGGGATAATATTGCTTACGGTAACCAAAATGCTACCGATGATGAAATAATATCTGTAGCAAAATCAGCGCACGCGCATAGCTTTATTAAGCGCTTGCCTGATGGCTACAATACAATTATATCCGATGACGGGGGAAGTCTTTCTCAGGGCGAAAGACAGCTTTTGTGCATTGCGCGCGTAATGCTTTGCAATCCTAAAATTCTTATACTTGATGAAGCAACATCTTCAATTGATACAATGACCGAGCAAAAGGTACAGGATGCTTTTCATAGGCTTATTAAGGGAAAAACCTCCTTCGTTGTTGCCCATCGATTATCAACTGTTCTTGATGCAGACCTTATTCTTGTAATGAAAGACGGCAATATAATTGAACAGGGAACACACAGTGAGCTTTTAGCAAGGAATGGATTTTATAAGGAATTATATAACAGTCAATTTGTAATTTGAATTTTTTGTTACAATTAAATTTTTTAAAAATGCGCAAGATATATTTGAGGTGACTTAAATGAAGCTTGCGCGTTTTTTTGTTAAAACTATATTTTTTATATTTTTAATTACTTCAATTTTTTTATATGGAACAGTAATTTATTTAAATAAAAATATTTCGGACGAATATAAAATTAAACAGGGTGAAGAGCTATTAACAGATATTTCTTTTCCGATAACCGCTGTATATAGCAATGTGAACGGAGTAAATGCAACCGAAAAATATAAAGTAGGCTCCGAATATGAGATAAATTTAAAGCTTTTAGGTATAATTCCGATTAGAAATGTATCTGTCGAGGTGGTTGATAAATATCACGTTGAGGTGCTTGGTACTCCATTCGGTATGAAGCTTTACACCGACGGAGTACTTGTTACTGATATTAACAGTGTTGAGACAGAAAACGGCAGTAAAAAGCCCGCAGAAGCCGCAGGCTTAAAAAAAGGAGATTATATTATATCTGTAAATGGCAAAAAGGTATACACAAATGAGGATTTAAGCCGTATAGTTGAGGAGTCAATGGGCAAAGAAATGAAATTTATTATTAAACGAAACGGTACTAAAATTCATTTAAAGGTAAAAGCAGTTCTTTCAGTTGAAAGCTCAAGCTATAAAATAGGTGTGTGGGTACGGGATAGCTCAGCGGGAATAGGAACGCTTACTTTTTACTGTCCGTCAAACGGAGTGGTATGCGGATTAGGTCACGGAATATGCGATGAGGATACAGATAATCTTTTAGAGCTCAACACAGGAGAAATTGTTAATGCAGAAATAATTTCGGTAGAAAAGGGAGAATCGGGAAGTCCAGGACAGCTTAAAGGAAGATTTGGATTTCAAAGCTTGGGAAAAATAGATAAAAACTGTGAATGTGGAATATATTCTAAAACAGAGTATGATTTTGAAACAAAAAATATATTTGAAATTGCATTAAAACAAAACATTAAAAACGGTGATGCAGAAATTTTTTGTACCTTAGACGGAGAAACACCCGATTATTACTCCTGTAAAATATCATTAAGAACATCGTCGTTACATTCAAAAACGCAAAATATGATTGTAACAATAACAGACGAAAGATTACTCGAAAAAACAGGCGGAATAGTGCAGGGAATGAGCGGAGCACCCGTTTTGCAAAACGGCAAGCTAATAGGCGCCGTAACCCACGTCCTCGTCAACGACCCCACCCGCGGCTACGCTATTTTCGCGGAAAATATGCTGGAAACGGCCAATCAAGTGGCTGAGGAACAGGCAAAAAAAGACGCATCATAAACAAAAAGGTGTCGAAGCCAAATATGACTTCGACACCTTTACTTTATTTCTAATAGCATAACAATCAAAATAATTATATTGCAATAATGAATTATGTTTATCCCTTAACCGGAACAGCAATCTGTGTAATGTAGTCTTCTTTGTTCTCTCCACGGTTGGGTGGACCTTCCATATAAATGTTGCGGAATGGGCCAACGGTTTCGATATTATTTTCTTTTACATATTCCATAAGTGCACGAATGGCAGTACCTGTTCCCTCGTATGGGCCACGGTAATAGATGCACAGAGCCTGTGTTTCTGCAAACTCCAGACGCTCCTGTCCGATATAATCATCCTCAACGGGGATACAGCACATAATATCCAATTTCTCTGTCATCGGTGACATGCGCATGGTAAACATACGACCGAGCATGGACATCTTTCCCGTGTTGGCTGCGGCGATATAGGTATCACGCAAAACATTGGCTGCTTCGGAAATATTTTCGCATACATAACGGCGACAGAAGCAGACCTGCCGAGGCAGAGAGGTTTTGCGAACGGTTAAATCGCCTTGCTTGGCAGCGCGCACCTGCAACATCTGTATGTTTCGATCCAAGGAAGCACGTAACATCATAAGTCGATCTAAATGTGTATCGATATTTTCAGTATCGTAATAATATTCCGCTACCTCTTTAAGCGATAACCCAAGTGCCTGCAAAGAACGGATTGAACGAATTTGCGTCATATTATCTGCCGAGTAATAACGGTATCCGCTTTCCTCATCTTTAACAGCTGGAGTTAAAAGGCCCATTTCCTCATAAACGAGAAGTGCTTTACGGGTAATTCCCATGATTTTAATTACTTCTCCGATTTTAAATAAATTTTCAGCGTGTTTTTTCAATTTCCAATCACCTCGAAATTTTGGAGAAATTTGCAGAAATCTCTTGACTTGAACCTTTGGGTCTAAGTTACAATTACAGTGTATCATACTATCTTTTTTTATGCAACAAAAACTGAGCAAATCGAAACGTTATGAATGGAAAAATTTTAAGGGGGCTATTCCCTTATTGGTTATAGCATAACAAATAACAATCTCTATTAAGAAAAAATTCAAATGCGGAGGTAAAGCGATGAATATGGGAAAAGGGTTTACTAAATCAAAAATGATTACGGTGGTCATCGTTGCGCTTGTTGCAATCGCACTTGTTGTAACGATGGTGTTTCTGTTGAAGGGAAAGTCGGAGGACAAACCGACCCAAGGTGACGGAACGTCTCAGACCGACCCGTCCGGCAATGGCTCGTCTTTGGCGGATCCTAC
>JAZSHV010000051.1:0-5873 GCA_045533475.1 Acutalibacteraceae bacterium
GATTGAAACTCCTGTGCCGCCGAATTTTTATGCCTTGTTGAAAAAATTTTTGTAATTTACTTGCCAACGGCAAACTCCTGTTTCATATTCCCTTTGCCTTAATCGAAAAGGCGAAATTTTATCACGAAGGAGTGATGCCAATGAGTGAAAACTCAAAACAGAATGACATTGTAACTGAAATCTTGGATGAGGCGTTCAACAAAGAGTGGGACACATTTTCCCCGGAGGAATACAAGCATCAGTTAGTCGAAACGCAATCCGAGGTCAAAAAACTACCGCCCGATGAAGAAAAGACGAAAATGAACAAGCGTATGAATCTTCGGGTGCAGGCTACTGCACATTACAGGAAAGATCGGCACAAAAGCAGGGCAACACGCAAACGGTATTTTCAAGCCTTCTGCTACGCCTGCGACTACCTTGCAGATACCTGTAATCTTCAAAAGGTGTCAAACATTACACCTACGCACTTTCGCAAGGTTACGGAATATTGGAAGTCATATAAGGCACCAAGCACCATTCAAACCGAGCTTTCCGGTTTTCGCCATTACTGTAAGCTTGCAGGCTGCAAACACAAAATGCCCGAAAACAAAGAATTGAAGCTTCCGAAGCGTGAACCCAAAAAGTACAACCGTGGATGGTTGATTACTGAGTATCAGAAGGCAAGAGAGCTTGCTGAATCTATGAATCGGTTTGATGTTCGCGACGGTTTGGATTTGGGATGGTACTTGGGACTTCGTATTATCGAAGCCTGTCAGCTCAAGTTGGGTGATGTGAAGAAGGCACTTGGTTGGGGCGGTCCCGATATCAAGGGTAAGGGTGGTCAGGTGCGTTTCGTGAAGATTGAGACCAAAGAACAGTTGGAATTGCTTAAACGCTTGTATCGTGAAGCTAAGTCGAAGGGACTTACGGACGATGATTTTATCATCAGCAAAACCATTCGATACGGCCCTCGCTTGGAAAAGAAGTCTATCGAAAACTGGATCTACAATCACCGTAAAGAATTTACAGACCCCGACCGTCAAAAGAAGGTCAATCCCGGTAAAAAGCCCCGTGTGAAAAACATCGTATTTCACGGACTTCGCCACTCTTATAATCAGAATCGAGAAAAGTGGTTAGCGGGTGATCCGAGAAAACTCCAGAAGCTCAGTCAAGGTTTGGGACACCGCCGTTTAGAGGTAAATGATATTTATAGAGAGTGAGGAGGAGATAAGTGGGCAGAGAGGTTAAGATTATTCTCAAATCCCACATACCTGAAGATGAAATAGAAGCAGTGGCAAAATGCTTCCTGCCGGATATATTAGACTTCTTTGAATCCGAAGAAGGCAGACAAGAATTCGAACAGTGGAAAAGAGAGCAAGAGAAAAATATAAAGTAAGAAATACTTCTCAGAGAAACGATTATACAGAGGTCATTTCTCTGAGAAGTTTCATATCAAAAATTATCTGATATGTGGAAAGAATTGCTCATTTATGATATAATAAAGAAAATTTATTTGCACATGAAATTAGGGGCGTTAATAATGGAACTTGATTTTTTCGAGATGGAAGCACACGCTAAAGATTTAATGGACTATTGTCAGACACATATGAATTCTATTTTAAAAAGTTATAATGGCAAAGAACTTAATGTCGATAATTACTTTTCTCTTGATACATCAACCAATGCACAATCCGAGCTAAATGACGGTCAATACAAAGTCAAACTTAATAATGGTGCATATGTTGCTGCTTTGCGGTTTTATCAATCTCGTTTTTTTGAAACCCCTGATAAGACCTATTATTATAAACTTACAGAAACCACTGAGTACAGCGAAGAGACCGCAAGGTATTATTACAACCTGATGTTAGACATAACACTTTTGTCGTTTGTATTTCATGAGTATGGTCATATTTACAATGGTCATCTTGATTATTTGGTTTCTGTAAAAGCATCTAAAAAACATAGTGCAAATTTTATTTCGTTAAACGCGGATGGTGAGCAGCCTATTATTACATTCCCCATCAGACATCAAGCACTCGAATGGAATGCAGATGATTTTTCTGCTACAAGAGTTATTGAAACAATTTTCGGTTATCATTATTGGAATTTTTTTAATAGAGACAATAAGTTATCTTTTTCGCAATTATTTTGGGTGGTAGTTAACGCAATGCTTGTCAGCTTTTGTTTGATGGGTTCTAAGAAAGATACTTACGATTTGCAAAGCAGTATACATCTTCCGTCTAAATTTAGAGCGTTTTCGTTTATTAATACCGCAGAGAAAAAACTTAAGAAGTGGACCGGCGTTTATAATGTCTCGCCATCCACAATCAATGATGCGATTGATTTGGCAAAAAGAGAAGCGGAAATATATGATATCGACTATAGATTTAATATTTCAAAAGAAGAAAAGATCCACTACATAGTTGCCGAATATGACTTGTTAGTTAAACTGCCTGTAATACTTATGAATTATCAACATCTGCAAAATATTACTCCAGAGCTAGCGCTTCAGACGATGCTGAAACTATACGATACAATGACACCCGAAGAACAAGAAAGTTTCAAAAATATGTTAAGTGCAAACGGGAAAAGCTTTTCAGAGGAGAATTTAAGGAATCTTGTCAAAATAATTGAAAACACAGAAAAATAGTCTACAAGTATTATTGCCAAAGAATAAACAATGGAGGTGCAGGTTCAAAACCCGTACCTCCATCATTTTTCTTTAACTACGCAGTCTCATTGAGATAAACAACAAACCCGAACGTTTCACCGATTGGTAAAAGGTTCGGGTTTGAATGCTTTGGTGCCGATGACCGGACTTGAACCGGTACGATATTGCTACCGAGGGATTTTAAGTCCCCTGTGTCTGTCTATTCCACCACATCGGCGTATCAATTATGATATATTATTTTTCTCGATTTGTCAAGTGCTTTTTAAAGTTTTTATTTTGTTTTTTATTAGCTGATATTTTTATCTTGTAATTTTATACTACATATAGTATAATATAGAAGATAATATTTACAAAAAGAGGTAATCGATTATGAAATGTCCTTTTTGCGGTTTTGAAGAAAGCAAGGTTATTGACTCGCGCCCTACTGACGAGGGACAGCGTATCCGTCGCAGACGCGAATGTCTGCAATGCTCAAAGCGTTTTACCACCTACGAAATAATTGAAAGTCTGCCTATTATTGTTATAAAGAAGGATAAGTCCCGCGAGACCTTTAACAGAGACAAGCTTATGACCGGTCTTTTACGCGCCTGTGAAAAGCGTCCGGTATCCTTTGACACGCTTGACAATATGATAGACGAAATTGAGGTTATCATTCAGAACTCGCTCGACCGCGAGGTGAGCAGTGAGCGTATTGGCGAACTTGTTATGGAAAAGCTTAAGAAGATAGACGAGGTTGCTTATGTGCGCTTTGCGTCGGTTTACCGTCAATTCAAGGATATAAATACATTTATGTCAGAGCTCAGCAAGCTATTGCAGGATAATTAATTCAGGAGACCCCATATGAACAGCTTTAATACTATGGCAGAGCTTTTACTGCCAAACATTGATAAAACACCCGATTATTATGAAAATCTTTACCCTGCCCGTCAGCTTCCTGAGGGAGCAAGGGTGGTACGCATTGCGCCGAGTCCTACAGGCTATCTGCATTTAGGTACCCTTTTTGCGGCGCTTGTAAACCGAATTACTGCCACTTCTTCGGGGGGCGTTTTCTTTACCCGTATAGAGGACACCGACAAAAAACGCGAAATTGAGGGCGGTATTGAGGATATTATTGACGGTCTTGACCGTTTTGGAATATCTATTGACGAGGGCTTTGTTTCGGGAACTAAGGAAAGCGGAGATTACGGTCCATATCAACAAAGCCACCGTGCAGAGATATATCAAACCTATGCTAAGGAGCTTATCAGACAGGGTTATGCATATCCTTGCTTCTGCACAGCCGAGGAGCTTGAGGCGGTAAGAAATGAGCAGGAGGCACAAAAGCTTCGCACAGGCTATTACGGAAGCTTTGCAAAGCATCGCGACATTACTCCTGACGAGGCAAAGGCTCTTATTGACGAGGGTAAGCCCTTTGTTGTGCGCTTAAAGTCTCCTGGAAGTGAAGAAAATAAAGTTATCTTTGAGGATGCCGTTAAAGGTAAGATTGAAATGCCTGAGAATGACGAGGACTTTGTACTTCTTAAGTCTGACGGTATTCCAACCTACCACTTTGCCCACGCGGTGGACGACCACCTTATGCGTACCACCCATGTGCTTAGAGGTGACGAGTGGATTTCCTCTGTTCCTAAGCACATTCAGTTATTTAAAATTTTAGGCTTTAAGCCACCAAAATTCGGTCACATTTCACCTATAATGAAGCTTGATAACGGCGCAAAGCGTAAGATTTCAAAGCGTAAAGACCCTGAGGCTGCTGTACATTTCTTTGCCGAGCAGGGGTATGACAGTGAGTGTGTTATCAACTATCTTATGACCGTTGCCGCATCCGACTTTGAGGATTGGCGGCGCGCAAATCCCGATGCTTCATACAAGAATTTTAAATTTAATCTTAAAAAGATGAGCGTATCTGGTGCTTTATTTGATGAAAACAAGCTTATTGATGTAAGCAAAAATATGGTTAGTAAAATGTCAAGCGAAACCGTATATGAAAAGCTTACAGAATGGGCAAATGAGTTTGACAAGGATTTCTACAATCTTTTGACTGCAAATCCCGAATACACTAAGTCTATGCTTGCTATTGACCGTGATGTTCCGAAACCAAGAAAGGACATTGCTAAATGGAGCGAAGCCAAGGACTATTTCTCTTACTTCTTTGATGAGCTTTATACGCCTTGCTATGAGCTTCCCGAAAATATTGCTCCGTCAGACGCTAAGGCATTTTTAGAAGAATATAAAACAGTTTATTCGCCTGAGGATGACCGTCAGGGATGGTTTGATAAAATAAAGGGAATTGCTCCGAAAATCGGATTTGCTTCCGAAACCAAGGAATATAAGGCAAACCCTGATAATTATAAGGGTCACGCAGGCGACCTCAGCACTGTGCTTAGAATTGCAATAACAGGCAGACGCAACACACCTGACCTATGCAGTATTATGCAGGTTTTGGGCAAGGATGAATGTATAAAGCGTATTGACAGCGCTATTTCTAATTTTTAAGAGGTTTATTTATGGAAGAAAATATCATTTTAACAGAAGAAACAAAGCCCTCTAACTTTATTCACGATTTTATTGATGAGGATTTAAAAGAGGGTGTTTACAACAAGGTACAAACCCGTTTTCCGCCTGAGCCCAACGGTTATCTTCATATCGGTCACGCAAAGGCTATTTGCATTGACTTTGCAACTGCTGAAAAGTATGGCGGAACCTGCAATCTCCGTCTTGACGATACCAACCCCACCAAAGAGGATGTTGAGTATGTTGATGCTATAAAAGAGGATATTCAGTGGTTAGGCTTTAATTGGGACAATGTTTATTTCGCTTCTGACTATTTTGATTTCATATATGAGTGCGCATTAAAGCTTATTGATAAGGGCTTGGCTTATGTAGACGAGTCCGCTCCCGACGAAATAAGAAAAATGCGAGGAACACTTACTGAAACAGGTGTAAACAGTCCATACCGCGACCGCCCTGTTGAGGAGACAAAGGACCTCTTCAAGAGAATGACCGACGGTGAATTTCCCAACGGTGCAAAGGTATTGAGAGCCAAAATTGATATGGCTTCTCCCAACCTTAATATGCGTGACCCCATTATGTATCGCATTTCTCACACCTCACATCATCAGACAGGTGACAAGTGGTGCGTTTACCCCATGTATGACTTTGCTCATCCTCTTTCTGACGCAAGAGAAAACGAAGTCGGAGGCCAAGCGGTCTTAGGAAGACAAGC
>JAZSHV010000048.1:0-14206 GCA_045533475.1 Acutalibacteraceae bacterium
GCATATTTGGTTCTCCGTTCATGGTTTCTGGACAATTCCATTTTAACGGATTTCTTCCAAATATGCTCTACTTTTTTATTTCTTTTTCAATTTTTCTTCGTAGGCTCTACTTGGTTACCCCAACATTTATTATAGAGCCAAAAATAGAAAAAATCGGTAAGGAGTTTATCCTTACCGATTTTTTATGCTTTATGAAGTTGCTTTTGAGTAATCCTCTTTTTACTATTTCATAAACTCATACATTGTGCGGTGGCACATAAAAATATCAAGCTTTGCAGTCGTTTCAAACGGAGCGTGCATTGAAAGCATAGGAACGCCTAAATCTACAACATCTAAGCCCTTATTTGCAACAAATTGAGCAACCGTTCCTCCGCCGCCTAAATCAACCCTGCCAAGCTCTCCAACCTGCCAGATGATTTCAGCATTGTCAAGCATTGCGCGGATTTCAGCCATATATTCAGCAGAAGCATCTGATGTGCCGCTTTTTCCTCTTGCTCCGGTGTACTTGGTTAACACTACGCCGTAATTAAGGAATGATGCGTTTCTGCGCTCCATAACCTCTTGGAAGGTCGGGTCGGTAGCGGCATTAACATCAGCCGAAAGACATTTTGAATTTCTGAGCGCTACAGTTGTGTCACCGCCCTGCATAATGGCAAGGTCGTGAACGGTGTGGCAAAGGAAATCGGACTCAAGACCTGTATTACCCATAGAGCCAACCTCTTCCTTGTCAGCAAGGAAGGCAATGGCAGTCCTTTTAGGTGCATCAACATTAAAAATTGCAGTGAGCGCAGGATATGCGCAAACCCTGTCATCCTGACCGTAGCCGCCTATCATTGAGCGGTCAAGACCTATATCACAGGCTTTATATGCGGGAACGATTTCAAGCTCGGCAGAAAGGAAATCGGCCTCATTAATGCCGTATTTTTCATTCAAAAGCTTCAAAATATTAAGCTTGACAAGCTCGCTTCCTTTATCATCTTTAAAAGGATGGCTTCCAATGAGAACATTAAGCTCCTCACCCTTAATACCCTCGTTAAGAGTTCTTTTACTTTGTTCCTGAGCTAAATGGGGGAGAAGGTCATTAATTACAAATTTCGGCTCGTTATCGTTTTCACCGATAGAAACCGTTTTTACAGTACCGTCCTTAAGTACAAAAACACCGTGTAACGCCAAAGGAATTGCAGTCCATTGATACTTTTTGATTCCACCGTAGTAATGTGTTTTAAAGAGCGCAAGCTCAATTTCCTCGTATAAAGGATTTGGTTTAAGGTCGAGGCGGGGAGAATCAATGTGAGCTGCGGTAATATTTACTCCTTTTTCAACAGGCTCGCTGCCGATTACAGCAAAAGCAATAGCCTTTCCGCGGTTGTTGATATAAACCTTGTCTCCTGCCTTGTACTGCACACCGTATTCAAAGGGCACAAACCCCTTTTTCTCTGCCAAATTTATTGCAGTATTCACAGCCTCACGCTCGGTTTTGGAGCTGTCAAGGAAAGCCTTATAGCCCTCGCAGTAGCTATCAGCCTGAGCGAGCACCTCATCGCTTGCAATAAGTCTCCCGTTCTTGCGCTTATTAAAAAGCTGTTCCTTTAATAATTCGTATTGTGATTTTGATTCAGACATTGTAAAACTCCTTTTTATTTATCATTGCCCGAAATGGCAGATATTATTTTTTTAAAGCTTTTTAAGAAAGAATCCATATCATTATTGTTATAAATAATATGGTTGGCTTTGCTTTTATAGAAAGCATCACTCTTACCTGCGGATATTCTCAGCAAAGCAGATTCGGTGTCAATATTATCCCGCTCGGTTATTCTGCTAAACCGTATATCCTTATCTGCAAGGACAGCGATTGTTGCGGTACACATACTGTCGATTCCACTCTCAAACAATGTGGGCGCATCAAGCAAAACCTTATCGCAGTTAATTTCTTCCTTAATCATTAGCACGATATAGGGTAGAAGCGTTTTGTTTAAAAGCTCAGTATTTTCTTTAGAAGAAAAGGCAACTTCAGCAAGCTTTTTGCGGTTGAGAGTGCCGTCTTTATTAAGAATTTCTGTGCCAAAGGTTAAAACTAAGGCGGAATGTCCCGCTGTGCCTTTTTCTACAGCTTTTCTTGCCATAAGGTCACAGTTAATAACCTTATAGCCCATATTAACTGCAATCTCAGACACCACACTTTTACCTGCGCCTGTCGGTCCCGTAAGCCCTATAATAATACTCATAGCTTTATCACCCTGAATGCCGCCGCCCTGATTAAACGGTTATAAACTGCAAGTCCTACACCTTTTTTTGAGGGAGCGTGAATATATACCTTTTTAACTCCAAAGCTATCAACCTGTCTGAGTACAGAGAAAACACCGTGAGCCAAGCTCATCTCGTCACCGTTTTTTCCGTAAACGAGCTTTGGAATCTTAATCATAGAGCTTTCTTCGTCAAAGCAAACCGCAAGGCAATCATCCTGAGAATTTACAAGCTCGCAAAAGCTTTCGGAATTACCCTCTACAAGATAGCTTTCAGTAACGGGTGCATAATGCTTATATTTCATACCTGGGGATTCAACCCTTTGGTCCTTTTGAGGTTCTGCAAGAACAGCATTATCGATAACAAGGTCAGGAATGATTTTTTGTAATTCCTCAGCAGTAACAGCACCCGGACGCAAAAGTCTCGGCGGATTACAGCAAAACGAAATTACGGTTGATTCAACTCCGACAGTACACTCATCTCCGTAAATTATAGCGTCAATCTTTCCGAAAAGGTCAGCTTCAACGTGGTGTGGAGAGGTGGGACTAGGACTCCCTGAGGTGTTAGCCGAGGGTGCCGCCAATGGTAGCTCCGAAGCGGTGATAATATCAAGCGCAGTTTTGTGTGATGGCATTCTGACTGCTACAGTATCAAGCCCTGCGGATACAGAGTCGGCAGTTTTTCCTGTTTTGGGTAAAACCATTGTAAGAGGCCCCGGCCAAAATCTCTCGGCACAAATCAGCGCAGTATCAGGAATATCACAAGCCACCTCATAAAGCATATTGATGTCACTTATATGAACAATAAGCGGATTATCCTGCGGTCTGCCCTTAGCCTCAAAAATCTTTAAGATAGCGTCGTTATCATATGCAGATGCGGCAAGACCGTAAACCGTTTCGGTTGGAATCGCAACTGTTCCGTTGTTTTTAAGGATTTCTGCGGCACGATTTATAGAATCCGAATAGCTCTCAGAATCGGTTAAAAGTTTTTCAGTAAGCATTTAGTTTTCCTCAGAAGCCTTCAATGCTTCGGTGCGGTAATGTGTGATGAGCGCATCAACAACCTCGTCAAGGTCGCCGTTGAGCACCTGCTCAAGACGGTAGATTGTAAGACCTATACGGTGGTCAGTGATTCTGCCCTGAGGATAGTTATAGGTTCTTATTCTTTCACTACGGTCGCCTGTGCCGACCTGAGATTTACGGTCGGATGCAATAGCCTCATCGTGCTCACGCTGAGCCTCGTCAAGAAGACGGGCGCGAAGTATTTTAAGCGCCTTGTCTTTATTTTTAAACTGGCTTCGCTCGTCCTGACATTCAACAACCGTTCCTGTAGGCAGGTGAGTAACACGAATTGCAGAAGAGGTTTTATTAATATGCTGACCGCCTGCGCCTGATGAACGGAAGGTATCGATTTTAAGGTCGGCAGGATTAATTTCAAGTTCAACATCCTCAGCCTCAGGAAGAACTGCTACAGTAACAGTTGAGGTGTGAATACGCCCCTGAGTTTCGGTATCAGGAACACGCTGAACACGGTGAACACCGCTTTCATATTTAAAGCGTGAGTAAGCGCCCGAACCCTCAATCATAAAGCTGACTTCCTTGTATCCGCCAAGCTCGGTTTCGTTAGCATTTACAACCTCTATATTCCACCGTCTTGACTCGGCATACATTGTATACATTCTGTAAAGTGAGCCGGCAAACAAAGCGGCTTCCTCACCGCCTGCGCCACCGCGGATTTCAACAATAACATTCTTATCATCGTTAGGGTCTTTAGGCAAAAGCAGAATTTTTAATTCGTCAGCAAATTTTATAATATTTTCTTTAGCCTCGCGAAGCTCCTCTTCGGCAAGCTCCTTAAGCTCTTTGTCAATCCCGCCCTCATTCAGTATTTCAAGCGCATCGGCTTCAGTTGCCTTTGCAGCCGCGTATTCGCGGTATTTTTCAACAATGGGTGTAAGCTCGCTATGCTCCTTCATAAGCTTTCTGAAAAGCTCATTATCAGACACAACCTCAGGATGAGTAAGCTCCTCGCCAATTTGTTCATATCGGTTTACAACCGTTTCAAGCTTATCAAACATTTATCATTCTCCGTTAGCATTTAGTATTTTTTTAATGTTTTTTTGAACCTTACTTCTCGGCAGCATAACCTCGTGGTTACAACCGTCACAACGAAGCTTAAAATCCATTCCAATACGGGTTACGGTAAATATATCACAACCGCAGGGATGAGTTTTTTTCATTTTCAGCTTATCGCCCAACTGTATATCCACAAGGTCAACCTCCAAATTAATACATATTGCATTTTATTATATACCATTTCCTATATAAAGGCAAGTTTTTTATATAACAAAGTCTTTATTTTAGAGTCAAAAATCTAATGAAAAAGCTATGGAGAAGATATTCGTCCCCATAGCTTTTAAAATTTATTAAGTTTTTATTCAAAGCTCATAACAGAGGTCATATCGTAAAGACCTGCTGTTTTTTTGCTTATAAATTCAGCGGCTTTTACAGCGCCAACGGCAAAAACCTCTTTAGAATATGCGGCGTGCGATATAGTTACAACCTCATCGCGGCCTGCAAAGATAACATCGTGCTCGCCAACGATTGTACCTCCGCGCACAGAATGTATACCGATTTCGTTCTGTGACCTTTTCTGACGCTTTGAATGGCGGTCGTATTCATATACCTTACTGTTGCCAAGCTCCTCGTTTACGGCATTTGCAAGCATAATTGCAGTACCTGACGGAGCATCAATTTTTTGATTATGATGCTTTTCAACTATTTCAATGTCAAACCCGTCACCCAAAATATTAGCCGCTTTTCTTGCAAGACTGCATATAAGGTTAACACCGATAGACATATTAAAGGTGAAGAACACAGGAATAAATTTTGAAGCTTCCTTTATTTTTTCAAGCTGTTCATCATTATAGCCTGTTGTTGCAATAACTACTGCAATATTTTTTTGCTTTGCGTAATCAAGCATACTGTCAAGCATAACAGGATGTGAAAAATCTATTATAACATCTGCTTCGATTGTTACTTCCGAAAAGATTGAAAAAACAGGGAATTCACAGCCGTTATTAACCTTATCAACACCTGCGACTATTTGCATATTATTTTTTGCTTTTACGGCATCGGCAACAAAGGAGCCCATTTTTCCGCTACATCCGCAAAGAATGATTCTTGTCATTTTTTCACATCCTAAGAATTATTTTATATATTTAAATTAATACAGCATTCGGTAAGCTTTTCTTTTAGATAGTTAAGATTTGCCTCGTTCATTGGGTAGAGCGGCAATCTTAACGGACCTACATCCATTCCTGCAAGGTTCATTGCAGTTTTTACGGGAATGGGGTTTACATCACAGAAAAGCGCGTCAATAAGACCTGTGTACTTAATTTGAAGCTCTGCGGCTTTTTGGGTGTTGCCTGAAAGATAGCTTGCGCATAAATCGTGAGTTTCTTTAGGACAAATATTCGATAAAACCGAAATAACACCAATACCGCCAAGTGACATTACAGGAACTATTTGGTCATCGTTACCCGAATAAATAGCAAGCTCATCACCGCATAAATAGCGGGTTTTAGCAATGGCTGACAGGTCGCCGTTGGCTTCCTTTGTTGCAACAATATTCGGATGCTTTGAAAGCTCCTTATAGGTTTCGGGCTTGATTGCAACCCCTGTTCGTGATGGCACATTGTATAGAATAATAGGCTTATTTATCCGGTCAGCAATATAATTGTAATGCACCACAAGACCTGCTTGTGAGGTTTTGTTGTAATATGGCGCTACCATAAGGAAAGCGTCTGCTCCGACACTTTCGGCATCGTTACACAGCTCAACAGAATAAACCGTATCGTTACTTCCTGTTCCTGCAATAATCGGAACACGCTTGTTGGCTTTTTTAGCCGCAACCTCAATAACCTTTAAATGCTCATCGTATCTGAGAGTGGATTTTTCGCCTGTGGTTCCGCATATAACAAGCGCATCAATACCGCCTGCTATCTGTTCGTCCACAAGACCTTCAAGTCTTTTGTAATTTACACTTCCGTCCTCGTTCATAGGGGTAACGAGCGCGGTTGCCGCACCCTTGAATATTGTTTGCTTCATATTAATCAGCTCCTAACGGAAATTATTGATGTAATAAAATTAGTCCATATAACCCTTGGCACAAAGAAGCTCAGCCAAAAGAACTGCGCCGCCTGCTGCACCTCTAAGAGTATTATGTGACAAACAAACGAATTTATAATCGTATTGAGTATCCTCGCGGAGTCTTCCTGCGTGAATAGCCATACCGCCCTCTAAATCACGGCAGAGATTGGTCTGAGGCATATTGTCTTCCTCATAATAGTGTATAAACTGCTTGGGTGCGTGGGGAAGCTCAAGCTCCTGAGGAACACCTGCAAAGCTCTTCCAAGCATCAAGAATTTCCTCCTTAGAGGGTTTATTCTTAAAGGATACAAACACAGCAGCCATATGACCGTCTGATACTGGAACACGGAGACACTGAGCGGTAAACTTAGGTGAAGAAGCGGGAACAATCTCACCATCCTTAATTTCACCCCAAATTTTAAGAGGCTCTTTCTCGCTCTTTTCTTCCTCACCGCCGATAAAGGGAATAACATTATCAATCATTTCAGGCCAACGCTCAAAGGTCTTGCCTGCGCCCGAAATTGCCTGATAGGTACAAACCAAGCACTTATCCACACCGAATTTATCAAGGGGATAAAGGGCAGGAACATAGCTCTGGAGAGAGCAGTTGGATTTAACTGCAATAAAGCCTTTCTTGGTTCCGAGACGGTTTCTCTGAGCTTCAATTATATCTGTGTGGTGAGGGTTGATTTCAGGAATAATCATAGGAACATCTGCGGTGAAACGATGAGCGCTGTTGTTTGAAACTACAGGGCACTCTTTCTTGGCATATTTTTCCTCTAAAGCCTTAATCTCATCCTTTTTCATATTAACGGCACAGAAAACAAAATCAACCTTTGAAACTATTTCGTCAATATCCTTTTCGGCATCAAGAACGGTCATTTCTTTTATGTTGGCAGGAATTTCTTCCTTCATAGCCCAACGGTTGCCTACAGCCTCGGTGTACTTTTTGCCGGCAGAGGAAGCACTTGCAGCCAAAGCGGTAACATTAAACCAAGGGTGGTCGGAGAGGAGCAAACTAAAGCGTTGACCTACCATACCTGTAGCGCCGATAATACCTACATTATATTTTTTCATAAGAAATCACATTCCTTTTTAAAAATTACTTGCCTTATATTGAGTTATGCAATATAATAGACTAAGTTTATTATGTAAATAATATAACATTTAGCGGTTTATTTGTCAAATTATATTATGCTGAAAATAACGCAAAAATACTGAAAGATATTGGTGAAAATGAAAACAAGTGATTTTTATTACGATTTACCGGAGGAGCTTATAGCTCAAACTCCGCTTGAAAAGCGTGATAGCTCGCGCCTTTTGAGGCTTTCACGGCTTGACGGAGATATAAGCCATAATTCATTCTATGATATAAAATCCTTTTTAAAAACCGGAGATTGTCTTGTGCTTAACAATACCCGTGTTTTGCCTGCGCGCATTTACGGTGTGCGTGAGGATACAGGCGCGGTGGTTGAGTTTGTTTTGTTAAAGCAGAGGGGAAAGAACCTGTGGGAATGTCTCGCAGGCCCCGGTAAAAAGGCTAAAGAGGGACACTCCTTTAAATTTTCTGACCGTTTTACTGCTATAGTTGAGGAGGTTTTGCCTGACGGTAACCGAATTTTAAAATTTGAGCCTAAGGGTGAATTTTTCGAGTGTCTTGACGAGGTGGGGCAGATGCCCTTACCGCCCTATATAAAAGCAAAGCTTGAGGATAAGGAGCGTTATCAAACGGTATTCTCTAAGGAATTAGGCTCTGCGGCGGCGCCCACAGCGGGACTTCATTTTACAGACGAGCTTTTAAGTGAGCTTAAGGCAATGGGTGTTAATATTGCATATGTAACGCTTCATGTAGGACTTGGAACATTTCGTCCTGTAAAGGTTGAGGATGTAACTCAGCACAAAATGCATTCGGAGCATTACTATGTTTCGGAAGAATCGGCAGAGCTGATTAATGAGACAAAACGAAACGGCGGCAGAGTGATTTGCGTTGGTACCACAAGCTGTAGAACTGTGGAAAGTGTTGCTAAGAAGTACGGCGAAATGAAGGCTTGCTCAGGTGATACCGAAATATTTATTTATCCAGGTTTTGAGTTTAAGGTGATGGACGGACTTATAACTAATTTCCATCTGCCCGAAAGCACGCTTATAATGCTTGTTTCAGCCTTCGCAGGGTATGACAATGTGATGAATGCCTATAAAACCGCTGTTGAAGAAAGATACCGTTTCTTTAGCTTTGGCGATGCAATGCTTATTGTATAGGTGATTTCGTAGGGGTCATTCACGAATGACCCGGGTTCGCCTCTTGGATCGCCCCTACGTTCACATATCCCGTAAACTTTGATGATGCGATTTTGATTTTATAAAATAAAAGCCTTTCCGTTTAAGGAAAGGCGATGTATTACTTAAATTTTACCCAACGGCTTATTTTCTTTTTGGCGTATGGGTTTACTGTGGGGTTAACATAGGACGAATATTCTGCTTTGCAGTTTGAGCAATGGTTGGTTTGGGCTTTATTAACCGTGCCACACTTAACACACTCCCAAGGAGCAATTGCGGTATCCTTATATTCGGCAATCGGTGGGGCAGACGCTTCGGGTGCTTTAGATGCGCTTTCATTATCCTCAAGCTTTTTGAATTTATACTGAAGATACGAAACATCGTCTTGCAGTTTTTCAATATTGTCCATACAATATATTATTGCAATAATCGGCACAAGCTGAAAAATTCCCAAAGCGGTAAAAATCACAGCGTATAAAACCGAGTTTGCCAAAATCATAAAAAATGCGTAAACAAAGGTTAGTATATCTATCAAAAGCAGAATATAAAGTAATTTTTTCATAAAATAACCCCCTTTTTTTAAAAGTATATCATAAAGATTATTGAATTTCAATAGTACAGGAGTAAAAAATGTATAAGCTTATCAAAGAAGAAAATAACGCGAGACGCGCAGAATTTATGACTAACAGAGGCACTGTTCAAACACCTGCCTTTATGAATGTGGCAACCTGCGGAGCCATTAAGGGAGCGGTATCTGCTGAGGATTTAAAGGCGCTCGACTGTCAGGTTATGCTTTCTAACACATATCATTTGCATGTAAGACCGGGCGATGAGCTGATTAAAGAGTGCGGCGGTCTTCATAAGTTTTCTACTTGGGACGGACCTATTTTGACTGATAGCGGTGGATTTCAGGTTTTCTCACTTGCATCCTTGCGTCATATTGAGGAGGAGGGTGTCACCTTTGCTTCTCACATAGACGGAAAGCGTATATTTATGGGACCTGAGGAAAGTATGCAGATACAGTCTAACTTAGGCTCAACAATCGCAATGGCGTTTGACGAATGTGTGGAAAATCCTGCCGAACATTCCTATTCAAAGGCCTCCTGTGAGCGAACCACGCGTTGGCTTAAGAGATGTAAGGCAGAAATGGAGCGTCTTAATTCTCTTGAAACCACTATTAACCGCGAACAAATGCTTTTTGGTATTAATCAGGGTTGCACTTATGCTGACCTAAGAATAAACCATATGAAGGAAATTGCAGAGCTTGACCTTGACGGTTATGCAATCGGTGGTCTTGCGGTGGGCGAGAGCACCGAGGTTATGTACGATATGATTGAAAATGTTATACCGCATATGCCGAAAAATAAGATTCGTTATCTTATGGGGGTTGGCACACCTGCTAATATTCTAAATGCGGTAGAACGAGGTGTAGACCTTTTTGACTGCGTAATGCCAAGCAGAAATGCCCGTCACGGACATTTGTTTACCTCGCAAGGAATAATCAATATTAACAACAAAAAGTATGACCGTGATATGACTCCTATTGACCCGAATTGCGATTGTCCTGTATGCAAGCGATACAGTAAGGCGTATATAAGACATCTTTTGAAATCAGAGGAAATGCTGTCACAAAGACTTCTTGTAATGCATAATCTGTGGTTCTATAATCACCTTATGATTGATATAAGAAACGCGCTCGACAATGGTAATTTCAGCGAGTTTAAAAAGGAAAAAGAAATAATTTACTCAACGAGAATATAATTTTACAAATTTTTCTTGAAATATCTGTTGATATAGGTTATAATTTAAAGGATATAATTTTTGGAGGTTAATTGAAATGGAATTTAATCCTATTTTGTTGGCTGAGGCAACTTCCGGTCAGCAGGGCGGAATAGGCGGTCTTCTGCCTATGATTTTAATCTATGCTTTGCTTTTTGGTGCATTGTATTTATTTATGATTCGTCCTCAGAAAAAGAAGCAGAAGGAAGAAAAGAAGATGCGTGAAAATCTTCAGGTTGGCGATGAGATAGTAACTATCGGCGGTATTTACGGCAGAGTTATTTCTCTTAAAGAGGATACTATCGTTATTGAGTCTCAGAGTGACCATTCCAAGCTTACAATTGCCCGTTGGGCTATGCAGACAAACAACACCGTTCACGATGATGTTCCTGCAAAATAATAAGTAATAAATAATATTCCTCCCGAATAGAATGTACTGTTCGGGAGGGATTTTTTATGGGCAAAAGCCGTGAAAATAATTTTAATTACAGCTATATTATTAAAGCAATAATTTTGGGTGTTGCTACTACTGCGATTTCTGTTTTTTTGTTTGCGATTTTTATGTTTTTAACCGAAAAAGGATATGAGTATTCTACAGTTTTTGGTACGGCTGCTGTGGCTTTGGGAAGCTTTGTTGTTGCCTTTTATATTTCACGAAAAAGACAAAGTAAAGGTCTTTTAACAGGCTTAATAACAGGTATTGCAGTTTTTCTTATAGTAACGGTCGTATCGCTTATTGTTGACAAAGGTGCAATTACTGTGAACACGCTTTTTCATTTAATAATCTTTTTGCTTTCATCACTTATAGGAAGTGTTTTAGGGGTAAATAAAAAGGAAAACAGGAAATATATTTAAATTGAATAAATATTAAAAGCGGTAAACCATAGTTCTCTGGTTTACCGCTTAAATATATTACCGCCGTTACAGTCTATTCCAACAATTAGCGGAAAGTCTTTAAATGTAAGCTTTTTTACTGATTCACAGCCTAAATCCTCGAATGCTATTACTTCACACTCGGTTATGCTAAGCGCCGCTAAAGCACCTGCACCGCCTATGGCGCACAGATAAACTGCACCGTTTTTTATGATAGAATCAATGACCTCTTGATTTCGTTCACCCTTGCCGATTGTAGCAGTCATTCCCATACCGTAAAGTCTTGGAGTAAAGCTATCCATTCTGCAAGAGGTAGTGGGTCCGCAACTGCCGATTGCCATTCCCTCAGGCGTTGGGGTGGGACCTGCGTAATAAACAACGGAATTTTCTATATCAAAAGGCAAAGGTTCTTTGTTTTCAAGCATATCGAAAATACGCTTGTGTGCGGCATCCCTTGCGGTATATACTGTACCTGAAAGTATAACCCTGTCACCCGCGCAAAGCTTATTACAATAGCTTTTTAGCTCAAATGTATTTAACCTATACTCTTTCATTTCACAATGCTTTCATAAATTTCATCAAAGGTGTTTTTGGCACTAAGAGTTGCCTCTGCCTTTTCTGAAAGCTTTTCCTTAGTGATAGAAAGTGAAGACATAAGTTTTTCAACCTCTGCAACAAAATCCTCAGAGGTTTTTGTGATGCTTTCCTTTAATTCACTGAGTGAGGTATGCGCTTCTTCAATAGAGCAGAGATTGCGGTCAACCTCCTCAGCAGAAAGCCTTGCGCTACTCTCAGAGTTTTCCATTATTGCCTGAGCGTTTGCCTGAGCTACAAGATAAAGCTTTCCTATATTTTCCGAAAGACGTTCAATTTCCTCATATTTTTCGTTATATTCGGTTAATTTGCGCTCTATTTCAAGCTTTTCGGCATTTAAAGCATCGTAACGGGAATTAGAAAGGTCAAGCTGATCTGAAAGCTTATCAACCTTTGAATTAAGATCCTTTTCTTTATTCGTGAAGCTTTTGTGGGTTTTCTCTATGTATTCAATAACATCATTGCAATTAAATCCAAAGAGGCTTTTTCTAAAACCTACAGCCATTTTTAACCATCCTTTATTTTAAAAGATTTCTTTTTTGAGCAATTACATATATTATAACAGAATACTTTTAGTATAGCAAGAAAATATTTACCGTCTTTTTTTGATAAATCCTACAAAAAGCGGTATTGCCAAAAGCGGAAAAAGTGAGCAGACAAGCATTCCAACCTTCATACCTATTTGTTCAGGGGTAAAGAGGGTGCCGGTGACTGCATATTCTATTACGGCTTTATTTTTCGAAACGGTATCGGTAATAAGGCCCATAAGCTGAGGACCTGCCGCCGCGCCAAAATCGCCGCCTGCAGCCATAAGCGCAAAAATCAGCACACCGCCTTTGGGGTATTTTTCGGAGGCGATAATTAAATTACCGGGCCAAAGCATTGAAACGCAGAAGCCTGTAAAAGCGCAGGCAAAGAGGCTGAGAAAGGTAAACGGACTTAAAGTGGCAATTATATAGCATACCGAAGCGCCGATTGCGCCCAAAAGCAGAACCTTTTCAATATTTTTGCCGATTTTAGCATAAAGTGTTCTTCCTGTGCCAAGCGCTACTGAGAAAAGCGCAACACCGAGAATATCTCCCCATATTTTTGACATACCCACGCCTTTTTCAACAAAGCTCGAACACCATTGCGACATTGTACACTCTGCCGCACCGCTGCAAAACATTGCAATAAAGCAAATCCAAACACCCTTATTTTTAAAGAACTGTAAAGAGGCTGATGCCTTTTCGGGAGCAGGAATTTTGGGCATATCGGATTTTAAGAACAGAATAGTTGAGACAAGCGGTATTATTGCAAGAAATACAGTAAGCAGCTGCCAATTATTTTGTCCAAAAGCGAAAAGAAGCAATGTGCTGACAACCACAACTGCAACACTTCCCCAAGCATAAACCGCGTGTAGCTTGCTCATTTCTCGGTCAGGATTATCCGACGGTATAGCCGCAATGGTGGGACTAATCAATACCTCGCATAATCCTGCGGAAGCAGAGAAAAGAAGTGTTCCGATAACGAGTCCCAAATACACATTGTTTTTAAATATTATAGGTGCTGTTGCAAAAACTAAAAGTCCCACAACCGAGAGTACAGGTGTAAACTTTACCGTTTTCTCTATGTTGAAGCGGTGCGAAAAGAAAGAGAAAATTAAATCAACAATCAGCTGCGTAAAGAAATTTATTAAAACAAGTGTGCCTAAAAGCGAATATGAAATACCGTAATTAGAGCGAAAATTAAGAAAAAGCAACGGCGGAAGATTTGCTACCACCGCCATTGTAGTGTTTGCCGAATAACAGGCAAGCTTTAAGGTTTTAAAATTTTGCTTCATATATATCCCTTTCCTATTCCATACTATAAATAAAATTCAGCTTTTCGCCAGAGAAAATCCCATTATTGTAATACATAATTTTATAGTCGGCTTTATCACTGATATTTGGATACTCTCCGATAAGTCTGCTAAAGCCTTCGGTTGGTATTATTTTGGGAACATCAGTCTCGAAATTTTGCGTATTTATGCATTTAAAGCCGAGCTTTTCATAAAATTTAATCAGAGAAGCGTTTGCAGGTCTCAAAAAAATAAAGGAGCTGTTGTCCTGAGCTAAAGCCTTAATTAGTTTGCTCATATACCCTTTTTTTTGATGGCTTTTAGCAGTTGCGGCGGCATAAATGTAAATTGCCGATTTCTCCTGTGAATTATAAATCAAACGGCAGGGAAGGGCAAAAAGCATTGAAACAACCTCTCCGTCTACTTTTAAAAAACGGCAATCTGAAAAGCAGTGCTCAAAAAGATGCTT
>JAZSHV010000020.1:0-22072 GCA_045533475.1 Acutalibacteraceae bacterium
CCGCCGCTTTCTCTGCCGCCGCTTTCTCTGCCGCCGCTTTCTCTGCCGCCGCTTTCTCTGCCGCCGCTTTCTCTGCCGCCGCTTGATATGCGACGCTTTTGTTTTGTGTTGACTTTTCACTCAAAAGAAATCCGCTTCCAAACAATCCTTTGCCGCTTTCCTTTTGGCTATCCAAAGCACGAATGAAGTATGTGTCCTTTTCTTCAATTTCAAGGCTTGTTCCGTGTGCCGCCATATAGCAAAGCATTGTAGCGGTCAACACTTCGTCAGGATATGAATATTTAGGCAATTCTTTGTGTAACTTCCGCAGATTTTCCTTGTTTACTTCCTCGACTATCTCACGGAGTTCAGCAGATGCTATTATTTTCTTATCTCCCAAGTTTGTAACGAAAGAGGTGTTTACATTCGCTCCGTTTTCGTATGTTACACCTGCACCACAAGCCACATATTTCATCGTTCCCCTTGCAATTCCTAAAAGTGTAAGGGTTGGTGCAAACATAAAGAATTTTATACCTCTTTCGGTGTACCATTCGCAAATCTCGGAAATTATAGAAAACGGAGGGTTATCAAGCACAACACAATCTCCGATATAATCTTCTTTTTGATAATCTCCATTCGGATAAAATGGTCTTATGAATTTCTTGCCTTGCAATCCGTATTTTTCAACGCACCATTTTTTTACTGCGTTATATATATTGTCGGGAGTATAGCAATCATCTGTTGTTTTCTTCGCTTCAAATTTTTCAAGAAACGCTTGATATTCTTCATCATCATCGGACAATTCACCGCTTGCCATTCTCTCTTTGAAAATTCGCTCTTGTTCGTCAAGTTCGTCAACTTCGGGTGCTTCATCTTCCACAATTTCGGTTTCTTCCTCTGCATCCGTATCAATGCCGAAGTCAAAATTGAAGTCTGAAAAATCAAGGTCAGCCAATTCATCAGCCAAATTGTCAAAGTCATATAATGCGAGTTCGCTTGACTTATTGTGAACAATCGCATATTCTCTGCGTTGCTCGTCTGTCAAATGGTCTAAACGAATACAAGGCACTTTGTCAATGCCTAATTCCTTACAGGCCAACACTCTGCCGTGTCCCTCAACAATGGTATTATCTTTGCCCCATATTCCGACGGGGTCAATCATTTCATACTTGCTGATAGACTTTGCAATTTCGCCAATGTCAAAATCTCCGTGCTTCTTGTTATTCTTCTCATACGGCTTCAAATCCTCAACCGCAATATACTCAATTTTTAATTTCATACATTCACCCCATTATGCACTCAATAACCCTTACTTCTTCAACATCCGCTATTCTTATCGGCAATCCGCATATATCATTATGCAATATTAACGCGCAAGGGTAATTTTCTTTCCATTTTGAAATTGCATTTTGTTTCTCTAAAAAGCAATATGTTTCTTTGTTCATTTCGACAATAAGATTTATACCGCTATTTCTTTTAGCATATTTTTCTCTCGTTATCTTTTGAATAATTTTCTTTACTTCCATATTGCCCCCATTGTGCACAAAAGAGCCGACACAATCGGCTGTGTGTAAAAAGCATATTGTATCAACTCCTTGTATAGTTTATTTAATCGGCAAAAAGCCATTTATAAGCATTTGCTTTTGTAAGCCAAGATATGCCGAAGAATGACAGCGCAAACATCTCGGTCAGCCAAACTTGAATATAAAAACTCGGCAAGAGAAGAATTGCAAACGACGCGACCATTCCCACTCCGCAAACTCGGTATATCACATTCCTTTTCTTTTTCTTGTCCGTCATATTTCCGTTGCTTTTTGTAAATTGAAACAATGAAACATAGGCAAGAATGGCAAAGAAAACAACCGCCGAAACGTTGTGTATTGTCGAGCTTACTGCAACAGGTGTTTGAAATGTTCCCACCATTTCGGCATCATATCCGCAAGGGAACAAACAAATCAGCAATCCAAAAAACCCTGCTATCGTGTTTAGAATATCATCGACTTTATCATACCCATCATAGAACATCAAAAAGATCGAGCACGCTCCGAGAATTATCATAAACACCGCCACTGCGTGTGTGTAATATGTTGACGAGATACTTGACGGAATGTGCCACAATATCAATGCCACAACCCACGGCAACCAAAAAGCTAAATGACCGACAAAACACCTTAAGCGTTTAACATTAAACATAAAACACCCCACCCATAAAATTCGCGCTAATGGTCTAAATTTCACCCACCGTGCACTTCTCGTCTGTTCCGAGCCGCCAAAAAAATTCAGAAAGGAGGTCGTCAATAAAAAACGACTGGCAGGGATAGATTGATTTGAACAACCGAATGTCGCAGGCAAATTGCGATGCCTTTCCGCTTGGCTATATCCCTGTGTTCCCCGACCGCAATTTGCGCCTGTTCCGAGCAGTACACATGAAGTGTGTCGGGGTTACTTTGGGAGGACATATAATGACCTATAATAATTATATCACTTTTAATAAACTTTGTCAAGTGTTTGAACTTTTTCCAATGGCGCGTTTGTTATTGAGTTTGCTTTTAAGTCGTGCAGTATTGCGCAATGAATTGGTGACCCATTGTCATCAAAACAAATTGTATACCCAAAAGGATAATATTCAATTTCGTTGTGAACAACCCTTAATTCTTTGGGCACGTTTTGCTTTATTCCCATTATCCCATCAGGCAACATTGCACACTTTTGACACATTTCAAGGTATGTTTTGCGGTCTATCACTTCTCGCCCTCCGTGTGTTTCTTTTTGAGTTCAGCAATCTTGCGTTGTGCGTAAGTGATACCGTGATTTTTGATTTCTCTTTCGATTTCCTCAAAAATCTCCCTCGCAGCCTCGGCTTTTATTTGTTCATTGTCACGAAGTTCTGTAATATAGTTATTTTGCCAACAATTTGCTTCTTCTTTCCATTGTCTGACTATTTCATAAACCTCGCTCTTTGGTACAACATCGGCAGCGGGTGCATTCCGCACAATTTCCTTGAAATTGCATTGATTTGCCGTAGTTATTCCATATCTCTGACCGCTTTCATCAATAGCCGTTATAATGTCTTCTTCTTCAATGCATCTGCTCATATCACATACTCCTCCCCTGTAATCTTTTTATATCCGTCAACCAACCTCTGCCACTCCTCATCGCTTATCCTCGACTTGCCGATACCGTACTTATGCTTCTCAAAAAGGTTGCTCATACAGATACGCAGATATTCTTTGTTGTGCCAATCTTTGAATGGTTCAAGCTCGACTTGGTGTTCTCCAAACTCCCTAAATTCATCGGTCTGTTTTGGAAGTTTTCCATACCTATCCTCATATTTGATAGCATATTCCAAAAAATAGCCATATAAATCCGCTTTTGGATATTCCATAACTCTGTTAATCAAAAGATGGTTTGTCTTTCCCTTATCACGAACATCTCGCATTATGGAGACAAGCTCCCTTAACTGCCCGTCAAATTGAAGTTTAGGTAAAAACTCTAACAAATCAACGTGCCACAACCTCATATTTCCCCCTCTCTTTCCGTGGCGGTTTTGCCACTAAATTATAATCCTAAAAATGCACCAATCCACAATACAATGAGGAACGCATACAAATCTGCCGATGCTATTGATAAACATACTATTGAAAATGTTTCCTTGTCAAGAATATGAAATATAAAAAACGAAAAAAAGGAAACAAAAAATATTGCAAGCATAATTAAAATTGCTGTCATTATATCCTCCTGTTTTGTGGCGGTTTTGCCGCCGCCACTTCGGCTTTACTATTTTATTGCTCCTTTAACTTATTGAATTAAAATATTGTGTTTTCATTCCACAATGATAACAATAATTTATCTCTTTTATTAAAACAAAATTGTGGCAATTTGAACATTCGCCAAAATCATTGATTATTGCAACATCTTCACACTCAAAAGCGTTGCAATTTTCGGGATCTTTTATAGTATCATAATCAAAACACCCATTTTTGTTTTTACACCTTACACACTTTGACGCCATTTTTACCTCCTAAACTTTGAAGAACAATAAGAATTGTCTATAACTGTTTCTTTTACATCTTCTTGCTTTTCTTGATTTATGATGATTTGCAAATCCTCCTCATTCAAAACAATATTACCGACAACCTCAATAGTCCAATCATCAAGATTATTGTATGCCGTTCTGTCCGTTCTTCTTCTTATCTTCCAAGACTTGTAAAATTCATCCCATACAAGAAAACCATAACACGATGTTTTCATTCCGTGTGTTAATTTTAACAAATCATATTCATAAACATATACGCCATTTTTGTCTGTGATACAACTGTTTCGGCAAATCGTATAAGGATTTACAATAAAATTCTTTTTGGTTTTTACATCTCTTACTGTATATTCTTCCGTTATATAAGTCCAATCACAAACACCAATTACAATTTCTTTGTGTCTTTCTTCCAAGGGAAGAGCCTTTACATACAACTTTGCTATATGCAAAGGCTTTTCAATTTTGAATTTCATATCAAAACTCCAATCTTGTCTGTCTGTTGATTTCATAAGCAACGCCCGCATCGTATGCCTTAATCAAGGGGAGAAGATTGTTGCGAATTTCATTCATCAAGTCGTTCATCGCTTTGCTCTTGCAAGCAGGGACAATCGCTCTTTGCTTATTGGCTTCTTTAATACCTATTTCATATGCTCTCAATTCGTTTGTTGTCATTGTTTTCATTTGTGTTACCTCTTTCTTTCTTGGGGTGTTCCCCTTACTGTGATTATATTATAACACATAAAAATCAAAATGTCAATGGTTTTTGAAAAGTTTTTGAAATATTTTTGAGATTTTTTTATAGAGGCAATTCGTCAAGGTCTGTTATTTCTTCCCATTTCGGAGCAAAGCAAGAATATTCCTTGTCCTCATACGGATTCGAGGTAACACGCTTTGACTTTTCGCTGTAATACAATTTTATGGAATTTTCGCCCGTGAGGATTTTACCATTCAAGCGGTTTTTGGTAATCATCAATTCGCTATCGTGTTCCGTTCCGTCTTTCGCTCTTTGATAATTGAATACAAAAGAAACAGCATTTGTAATATCGGAAGAACCGCTGACGGTATCGTTGTCAAAATCGCCCTGCGTTTTCTTCGGGTGAGCCACAAGAATAATTGCAACATCATATTGCTGTGCCAATTTTTCAAGGCTCTTTACAAAAGAGGACTGCTGACGGTATAGGTCGGTGTTTACATCGCAATCCATAGCTGTCATAAGGTTATCAATGCAAACGAGCTTTATGTCATATCGGCAAATACTATCAATAATGACCTTCAAAAGTCCTTCATACTCATTATCGGTAACGGCTGAATTATCGAAAATAAACGCTTTGTCATAGTACCATTTATTTATCTTTTTAACTGTATCTTCCGACAAATAATATTCATTGTCGCCATATTCATTCTGCCGTGTAGATACGCATTTGTTTCCTGCGATCTGCAAGTCAAGCCAATTCTTGAAATGATAATTCGGCAACTCTCCAGAATACACGAAAACGGCATTGTCCTGCTCTATCGCCTCTGCCACGATCTGCGACATAAAGGTTGATTTACCCTCGCCACGCTTACCACTCAACAAAACAACGTGTCCTCTTAGCAAGCCACCGCAAACACGATCTAACTGCCGTATTCCTGTTTTGATTTTCGGCAAGTCCGTGAGATTTACCGCTTCAACATTTGCCAATCTCTTGACATATTTCACCTCACGCAATTCGGCGTTTTCTACCGCTTTAATTATGGCATCTTCGCCATACTTACGCAAAATGTCATTCGCATCTTTTTCGCAGAGGTAGTCCTCACATCTTACACACTTGACCTTCCCTTGTATTCTCTTTTCAAGCGTTTCAATGAGCGTGATTTTGCCTTTTTCATAATCGCCAAAAACAACGATTTCCTCAAACTTGTTTATCCAGTCCCAACAACTCGCAAGCCAAGTAAACCCAAGCGCACCTGTTGGAACGCTGACCGCATTTTTTATGCCACACGAAGCCACCGACAAACTGTCAATCTGCCCCTCTGTAATAACGAGCCGTGAAAAGTCCTCGCATTGAGCCATACCAAACAAAATCGGCATTGTGTCCTTTTCGCACCATTCCTTGCACTTGTCTTTTGTCTTGTCAAAGTCTGTTTTGCGGTACTTTACAAACTGCATTATTCCCTGTTCATCGTAAAAAGGGAATACCAGTATATTGTCTTTGTCTTTCTGTGTGGTTATCTTATACCGCTTACACACATCAGCGGAAATTCCCCTGCTCTCCAAATATTCAACCGCTTTCGGCTTGCTTTCAATTTTCGGCTGCGGTAGTTTTCTATATTTGCGTTCCTGTTCGTCCTCTAACTTAAAGCCAAAATCCCTCGCCAATTCCACAAAATGACCGTGATAATCGCAACTCGCCCGAAAACATTTGAATGCTCCTGTTTGAAGGTTTACCGAAAATGTTTCTTTATCTCCACCGCCACCCTTGCATTGTGGGCAATACTTGAAAAACAACTCGTTTCCTTTTTGCTTTACCTCTGCACCGATAAAATTCGCAAAGTCTAAAACATCGCTTGACTTAAATTCATACATTTTCGTTCACCCCTCAATTATTGTGTTTGCTCAACTTAAAATCTATAATCGGATATCCCGCATCATTCAATGGCTTACCGCTCAAATCAAATTGCTTTCCATTTTTTACCACAAATTGAATACCCGAATTTTCGTGAACGAAGATTTCCGAGCCATCGCCCGAAAGGGCAACCGCCCTTCTTTTCTTTTCTTCTTTTCCTTCTTTACATTCTTTATTTCTTTTGTTGTGTTCGGTTTGCTGTTGCTTTGCCGTCGCTGTGCTGTCCGTTTTGCTGTTTGATTTGCCGTTGTTTTGCTGTTTATTTTGCTGTTCGATTTGCTGTTGTCCTGTTGTTATGTTTATGTTGACGTGCGGCATTTCACTTTGATATTTCAACCAATTTTGAACCGTGATAATAGAATATCTGTTGTTCGATTTAACCGTGATGTTTCCGAGCGACTTCAAGATGTTTGTGGCACGGTAAATTTTACCCTCCGACATTCCAATTTGCTGTGAAAGCTTCTGCCGTCCTGTTATAATTTGTCCTCGCTTCAATGGTATAACTTTTCCAAGATATACAACATCATGGTCATCATAAGCCACGTTACACAAAAGCCAAATCCACACCTTTAATACATCGGCATCGGTGAAAACCGCGCTATCAATTATAGAACGGTGTAATTTTATCCAACCTTCCATTTTATTCTCCCTTCACTTCATACGGATATACAATAGCGACATATCCACCGCATACGCATTGTTTTACCGTTTCCATCAACGCATCTTCCTTTACGATAAATGTCAATGTCAAATCGTTTGGCTCTTGACCGCAAAAAAAGTCCTGCGGATTATGGGTTGCAATAACTTGAAAATACATATAAAATTCTCCTATGGTATAAAAATACCCCTGTACATTCGGTGGTCGTAGCACCGAACATACAAGGGTGGCTTGGCTCTTATTAGATTATAGCACTTATTGGGCTACGACCTCCAACAAGAGCCTTTTGTTTATTACATTATACCACACTTCCCCCTATTTGTCAAGAGGGATTTATCAAATTTTTAACTTTTTCGCAAGAGCCTTAACCCTACGCTCATATTCTTCGGGCGATTTTGCCGTTCTTGCGATTTCTGATTTTATTTGTTCATATACTGCATATTTATTCATTGTCGACCTCCAAAAAATCCTTGAATTTTTGTAATGCCTTTTTTTGCAACTTTGTAGGCGGTTGCTTTTTGGTGGTATAGTCAAGGTGCAGATTGAAAAGGTGCGCAACTTCTTTTTGAGCGTTTTTATAACCTTGTGCAAGTCCGTCATAATATGTGCGTGTCGGTCTTGCATTTTCAAGCCCCTTTTTGCCTACACCCTGTGAACCGCTTGTGGCATTCCGCATTTGATACCCTGCATTTGCATATTGCTTGATATATTTTTGCTCTTGTTCGTCAAGCATTTCTTTTGGCATAGGCAAACAATGAACCCTGTACCCTGTGGGATTTTCTTTGCTATATAAACCGTGTTTCTTAATTGATAGGTCTATGTGCTGATACCCAGAAAGATGCGAACCCAAACGCTCCCTCAAACGAACGGCTTGACCGATATAGGCATACTTAAAGCCGTCCTCCTCCCGTAACAAGAAATAAATTCCGCTTGTATTCGGGCAATTCGGGCAGACCTCTAATATTTTTTCTTCGTTTTCTTTTTTCTTTTCTCTTATGGCTTTGAATTGTTCGTAGTTCACTTAAAACCCTCCACAATGCCCCAAATTTCGCTTGTATTGCGATTTATGGTATAGGGATATGTATTTTTTATACCCCCACACCACAAAACCGCTAAAAACCGCCTTAAAATCAATTAAAAGGCAGGTCGTCCAAATCGTCAATCGGAACAAAGTTCGGAGCAGACGGAACAGGTGTATTTTCTGCAAGCTTCTTAATGGCAGGAACTTTGAAATCGCCCTTCAAAATTTGGTCGCAAGTCTTGATGTCCTTAACTACGAGCTTCACGCCTATTTCGCCGTTGTTCTTTCTGTATTCTTCCTCGCCAAGCACGACTCCTACATACTTGTGAACAAGGCTCTTTTCGTCCCACGCCCACTTATATCCTGCATTGCTTTCCTCTACGCAGTTGATGAAATGCTTGAACATTCCTGCGGCGGTTTCCTTGTAAGAACGGATGAAATTTGCAAACCAATCGCCGCCAAACTTTTCATTTTTCTTTGTGTAATATCCCGCAAATTCTCCGTGGCAAATATCATAGTCGATTTTGAGATAATCGCCCTTGCCTGTTTGCGTGTTCATTGGCACATCCTTGACGGAAAGGATCTCGATGCAGTAACCGCCCGCTGTCGGTCTGTTAAACTCGCTCGTGGTTGCCTGTACATTTTCAAAATTGTTAATTGCTCTCATTTTCTTTTTCTCCTTTAATTTGTTTTATTTTTCATAATGATAGATACAAGTTCTTCTTTGGTAAGGCTCTGCAAATATTCGCTTTCGTCCTTTTCAAGTGCTTTTGAAATGCACTCATTGATATACTTTGCTTTGTTGATATTCTTCATTTTGCAATATTCCGAAACTTTACGGTTAAGGTCTGCATTTAAGTGCAAGGTGTATTGACCGTCTTTTGATACGGTGTTTTTGAATTTGTAATCTCGCTCATTCGCCATCGTTTTCCTCTCCTTCCTTGAATTGTAACGGGCAATCATACCCGATATATTGTTTTGGATACTGAACGGGTTGCTTGTTAAGTTGACACATCCGTTCGTTGCTTGAAAGGTAAGGGCATTGCATACAAGACACATCTGCCCTATCTTTCCAATCAACAGGGAAATGCACCTTTATCGTGCATTCGCCTGTTATAAATGATTTCACTCCGCTTTCGAAATTAGCCATTTTCGTAAGCCTCAACCGCTTTCAGCACTTCCGCAATATCATTCGGGATGGTTTTTTCCTCAAACATTCCCATCGGTGTTTTTGCCGTGCTGAAATTCGCCTGTGTTTCAAACAAATACTGACCGTCAACGCACTTGGCATAAAGCACGATCGGGAACTTTGTTTCAAGTCCGATTTTGGAGAGCTTCTGTCCGTTAGTCTTGATGCTTGTAAACATATATCCGCTATCGTCACGGACTGTCTGCGAGTGGCATACAAAGATGACCGTAATATCGTCGCGCATCGTCAACGCATAGTCAATAATTCCATAAACCGATACCGCCAAGTCCATCCACTTATCGTAGCCCTTTTCCTTGCTTCTCCGCATCTCGTCAGCTACCATAATGCCGTTGAGCGTGTCAATAACAACGGTCTTGATATGCGGACACTTTTTATTGATGCCCTGCATAATGCTCAACACATCGCCCTGTTTGTCGGTGCATCGGTAGTTTTTGCTTTCGCTGTTGTACTGCCCCTTCCAACCTCTCCAAGACAGCCCCTTTTTGTCACAGTCGAAATAGTAAGTTGTTTTTGGATCGAGGTTTCGCATTGATGTTGTTTTGCCCGATCCGCTCTCACCCATAATTCCGATAATTGTTGCCATAATTTTTACCTCTTTCTTTCTTTTTGTTCTTTACTTTTGATGGATTTTCTCTGCAAGAACCATTCTCGCCCAAGCAGTCATAGTAAGACCGCAACTGTCAGCCGCGCTCTGTACGGCTTCCTTTTCCGATTTTGTCATTGGAATTGACAAGTTTTCCACGCGAACCTCGTCACGATTAACCTTTGGCGTTTTCATTCTTTTTCACCTCCTCTGCAAGTTTTTCTCCAAACCACGATATGTCTTCATCAATAAATTTGCTGCAATCAATTTCTCCCCATTTTTTTTTGAGGTATTCTTTTAATATTTGTTCAATATCAGCTATGTCTAACAAAGATGCTAATAAAGAATTTATTTTTATTTCGGTAGATTCACATAAACACAAATCGTAGCACGCATCAAAATCTTTTCTATATTCATCAATGCATTCATTACACACGCCACCATTTAACTCTTCTTCGAGATGTTCGGAACCACAAATCTTGCAAGGCACAGTTTCTTCATACTCCCCCTTGCACAAAGGACAACCGCTCATTTTTTTCGAACAATCCACTCCCCAAAACTCTCCGCAATCTTCGTCCCATTGAGCCTGCTCGCCCTCTTCAAAAATATGTCCACAATCCAAGCAACGATATGCCATTTTCTATACCTCACTTTCCAAATTCATTTCGACCTTGACCGCCGAAATCACAAATGCCCTCATCGACCGCTTCGTCCGTCAACTCGCTTTTTGCTCCTACAAGCAACATAAACCAATTCAAGATGTTTTTCAAAAACTTCATTTTTGTTACCTCGTTTTCTTTCTTTTCCCTTTCGGGTATGCCTTATTATAACACATCTTTTTGTGTTTGTCAATAGGTTTTTATAAACTTTTTCAAATTTTTTTGAAATATTTTTGCAATAAAAAATAACCGCCTTGCGTCCAAACATAAGCGGTTAATTTTTTAATCGATTTCATGTAACAACCGTCATCGGTGTCCCTCATCGTGTTTATTATAACATAATTATTTCATTTTGTCAATAAAAAGAGTGGTGAATTTCTCCACCACCCTAAAAATTATTTATTCAGTTTTGCAATCATTGAGTGGTAGATTTTTCGCTCTGCCTCATTTTGTGTACTTGCATAAACGGAACGGCAAAACTCCAAAATCTCAACCATCAATTTTTGCAGATTCGCGGTGTTATGTTCGTCTTTGTACTTTTGTAAAGCAGGGAAGATGTCAAGCTCGCTGTTATCATTCGTTTGTTTTCCGAGTGGTTTATCTTCAAATTGTTTAGACTTCACACCGCCTTGTGTTTGGGTTAGTCCCTTTCCAGCTCTCTCATACACTTTTTGAGAGCCTCGCGTTCCTTTGGGCTTGCATCCTCCATCATTTCGCCAAGCATCATCATCATATCATCCTTGGCTTGCGAATATCCGCCCTCATAAGACGAGCCGCCACGATAAGACGAACCACCCTCATAAGATCCACCCTCGGAGGAATATCTACCCATAGAATCACGCTTTGCGTTTCTGCCTCTGCCTCTGCGCTCGGAATACATCATATCGTCATTATAAGACGAACCGCCGTCATAGGAAGAACGACCGCCACGATTTCCGCCTCTGACGCCTCTTGCCTCGGAATAACCGCCCTCGGCTTCTTCTTCGAGCATTTCGATTTTGCAAGCGTCCTTATACATCGCAAGCAATCCCTTGACACGCTCAAAATTGCTTGCAGAGAGACCTTGCTTTCCATACTTTTCAAGCTCCATTTTTATGGAGTCTTTTAATTCTTCAAGATGTTTCATTGTGTTTTTCTCCTTTCTCACGCTACACGGTCAAAGATGATGTTTGCGTTGGTAACATCAATAGCCGAGCCCGCCACTCCTGCCGCACCAACGCTTACGTTTTCTACCGATACGGTCACGCAACAACCGCAGGGAATAACGATGAAGGTGGTAAGCGAAACATTGAAGAAATCGCCAATCGCCGCAGGTGTAACTGTTGCAACTGCGTTTTGCAAGGTTTCTCCATCTTCTTGGAGTGCTACACTTATCGCACCCAAAACGCCACCATCTGCCGCAGGTGCTACCGCTATATTTGCGTTAAAAGTAACTCTGTAAACGGTCTTACAAGCGTTTGATGCACCTTTAAGACGGAACACGCCCGAGCCGCTTCTATGTGTTATATATCCCTTTCGACACGCTCTGTCGCCGTCAAGGAATATAATGTTTTCATCCTCGGCAATCGTCTGCACGAGGGGATAGCTATATTCAGCCGCCATAATAAAATCTCCTTTTCATTATTAAAAATAGAGGGGAGTAAACGCCTACTTTTGCACGCTCACTCCCCGAAAGTCATTATCGGACAGTAACCTTATCGTCCGAACATCCGCTAAATGCGAAAGTAGTCAATCTTTTATCTAATTTTAGAAACCGCCGTTACCGCATCCGCAACCGTTGTTATAGCCTGCGTAGTTCACCTGTCCGCAACAATTAGTCGGGAAAGATACGGGAGTGCTGGGCTGAACCACAAAAGCGGGCACAGGGCAATCATTGCCAGTGCGTCTAATAATTTCGGCAGTCGAAGCGTCAATAGCCGCACGAAGAACAGCATTTTGGTCAGCACGAGCCACTTGACCTTCAAGCATTGCAATTCGAGCATCTTTATCAGCAAGTTTGGACTGAACCAAAAAGTCGAGAACTGCACGGCTGTTTGCATTTGCATTGTCGATTATGTCACGAGTGCTGTTGTAGAGTGCGTGACGGGTTTCGCAAGCCTCATTACCGATAGTGTACTTAACATCGGAAATAGCCTGTTTGGTTCCACAGCAACAATCTGCTAACTCTCTGGACAGACCATTTACAAGCTGTGCCTGATTGTAACCGAGGGTGCAAACGGAACGGTCAACACCTGCAAAACCGCTCATCAAAGACTGTTGAATACCATTAAATCCTTGGCAAAGCGTGCTGTCAATGCCGTTAATACCGTTCAGCGTTGCATTGCTTGCAAAAGCGGCAGAGAGGTCAGCCTGTGTAGCACAAGGGGAACAACCGCAACCACAAGAGCCGCTTCTGCCTGTGTCAATTACAATAGGTTGCGAAGAGCCGCCGCCTCCGTTTCCACCACCGTAACCGCCGCCGAATCCATAACCACGACCGAGGGCGAGAAGCAGAATGATAATCCACCAACCGTTGTTTCCACCCCAGCCGTCATTGTTGTTATTGCCGCTATTGCCTGTAGCCGCCGCAATATCAGCGAGGGAATATCCTGTTTCCATCATTTTTTTAATTCTCCTATAATAATATATTTGCCAAAATCAAGCCGTACGCTCTTGATTTGAAGCCATAGTTATTTTGGCATAAAAGCCATTATTTGATTGGCTTGCTGTGCCAATTCATTAAACACATTCTGCGGAATGATACCAGAAGCCACCATCTGTTCCACCTGTGCTTTGGCATCTCCCTTGAATGTTTTTTGAAAATCCTGTACTTGTTTTACAATCTGCGCCATTTCATTTGATACTGGCGCACTTCCGAACTGATTATAAAGATTATTCGCCATCTGTTACCTCCTCAACCGCCTTTTTGGCGGTCTTTGCTTTCGGCTTTGCCTTTAATTCATCTAATTCCTCTCGTAGAGACTCAAATTCGCTCTGCAAGGCTTTGAAATCCTTTTTTAATACAAACTTATCACCGCAAGTGCATTTATGCTCTACGGGCGTTTTAGGGGCATTGTCGGCGGTGCGTTCTTTATAGTCGAGAACACGGAAAGATGGAACATTCTGCGCATTGACCGACTTGATATAAACCACATCGCTATTTTTATCCCAAAGAATAACGCTATTGTTCGGGGCGACGGGGTAACTCTGCGCTTCGCCCTCCGAAAGAACCCAAATCATCATATCGTTTGAGGGTGTAGGTTGAGGCACATTCTGTATCGGCATCTGCTGTACGGGCTGTTGCATCATTGGCTGTTGCATCGGGATCTGCTGGTATTGTCCCTTATACTGGTTGAGCATATCGGGAACCGCTCCATTTTGGTACTGCGGATAGTAACCGCCTTGATAATAATTTGGGTAAGCCATATTTACTCTCCTTTTTCAAAATAATATACGGGTGTTTCTCTTAAACTGTTCCAAGCGTCGAAAACGCAACCATCAACAACGGCAACGGCGTGCGAGCCTGTACCAATCACAAAAACGCCTTTTTGGTGGTCTTGGCAAAAATCCTCTACTGAATAACAATCGGGACAATCTTCTATTGTGTGCCGTTTGAAGCCTTTATGCCTCAAATATGCGTTAAAAATCGCATTTGAGTTTGGCAAATCACCGAGCATAAATCCTTGAACGCATAAATCTATATAGGTTTTCTCCCACGATTGATTTAATGCCTTTGATATTGCACGGATAACGCAATCGCCTACACGCAATCCAAGGGGGTTAGGGTTATACTCTATCCACATCGGTATCACCGTCAAACCCCTTTAACATTCCCTTTTCACGCAAAAATTGCATTGTGCGGAAAACAACAAGGAACGGCAGTTCGTTCAATTCTTTGTGCGATTTAATAAATTGAGTTATATTCATATCATCACCTCTTGGCTTTATAATAACAAAAAAGACGGTCATTCACAATCAAGTGAATAACCATCTTTTTACTAAATTTTTACTATTTAATTATTATAAATGCCGAAAAACTTTATCTTGGCATTTGTAAATTATACTGCACACGTTTTGAGTTGACATATCAAATTCCTCTGCCAATCGCTCATACGTTATGCCATCAAGCAACCGTCTTTTTAACATTTTACGGTTTCTTTCTGCATTTCTCCCTACAATCCATTCATCAATGAGATTTTCCCACTCACTCCGAGAAAGGTTGTAACTCTCCATTTTCGTCAAGTCGCATTACCTCCATTTTCACGAGTTTGGCAAAATCAATCTCCATTTGAACGCCCTTTGAAATTTCGCTTGCTACAATAAGCCTATCCGCACAAGTGAGCAAATCAAGGCACAATTCAATTTCATCGTCATACCCTATCTCGCCATATTCAAGATGCGAAAAAGCCATTAAAGGACAAATATAGCAATTAGCAAGGTCGCGTTTTTGCAATCCTTTTGTTATTCTCTTTGCTCTTTCAATGTTCTTTTTATCGCCGCCGTATGCGTGTGCTATATAACATAAAGCCATTACATTGTCACCTTAATTTCCTTATGATTTCCGCAAACCGTTATAACTTGCGGTGCGTGAGACGAGGGAATAAGCATTTTTTGAGCCGCATAACCGCCATATTCAAGCCAAGAAGTCGAAGAAACAACCTTGAAAGGTTTAATGCTCACTTTGTTGTTGTGCGTGTCTATCTTGATTTTTGACGGTTGTGTTACAAAGGGTTTGTGTGTATGACCGACAATAAGACAATCCATTCCATCAATGACATAGCCAAATCGCTCATTTCGGTTTACAGAACCGCCTGTCAACATTCCACCACCTGCGCCGTGCGTTGCCACAAATGTATATGTGGGGTTTACCTTTCCATCGCCGTCTTTTTTGCCAAACTGCAATTTCAAAAACGCCACATTTTCACGATAAAGATGTTCAAGGTCTAACTTGCACATAATATCATAAGTCGGGTCGTTGTCTGCATCTTTTCCGCTTCTGCGTTCATGGTTGCCTGTCACCGCACACAAAATTCGGTCTTTGATAGGATCTAACATTTCAGCCATAAGGCGTTTTTGCTCTCTCGGTCGCATAGTTTCCGCAAACACATTTGCCACACTATTTCGAGTGGAGTTGTTTATCAAATCACCGCCAAGAATAACATAGCAATTTGGAACGCTCTTGACTTGGTTTACAAAAGCAATCCACTCATCGCGCATATGCTCCCCTGCTCCAAGGTGAACATCCGAAACGGGAATAATTGTTATATTGTCTCTGTCTTTGAAATGTTTTTGTATGAGTTCAAAATCGGAGTGCAAGGCAATTCTCCTTATTATTTGAATTTACCACAAGACGGGCAACGAGTAGCCTTTTTCTTTTTACGGGTTTTAGTCGTTGTTTTTTTCGTGTACTTTATTTTCTGCTTCGCCATTTATAACTCCACCATTGATAATAGAATTGTTGTCACCGCCGCCATCGGCATCTTGTTCAACGTCATAATATTCTTCCGTGGTTGTGACAACCTCTTCAAAAGAACTCTCATAAATTATCCACGCCAAATTAGTGCCAATCAATGCGCCAATCAGCACGAGAATGACAATCCAAAGTCTTTTGTTGTGCCTTTCGCTTCTTGCCATCGCACTTTCGTGTACCACATAAGGTACTGTTACATTGATGTTTTCTGCCTTGCATTCGTTACAAGTCTTTGCCATTTTCTTTTCCTCCATAACCTCATAAATTTAAGAAAGAGGGGAAACCGCGAGGTAACGGCTTTCGGGTGTACATCCCTATCCCCTTTTTAATTATAACAAATTATTTTTGCTTTGTCAAGTTATTTCAAAATCAATTCAAACAAGCCAACAACCAAAGCACCGATACTTGATGCGGCAACTGTTGTTATAAGCCACTTGATAACCTTAAAATCGTGAATAAGCAATTCAATTCTTTTGTCGTCTTTGGAAAGTTTTTTGTTAACTGTTTCTTGCTGTTCGTTGCAAGTTTTTTGAAGAACGTATCTGTCGTCAAACACTTTCTTCAATTCCATTATGTCTTCGTGCTCAATCATTATATACCTCCCACCCCGCAACATATTCATCGGGTGACCAAATATTTCCATCTATAATTGAAACATAAAGCGTTCCATTATAATCCACAATATCGCCCGTATTGTAAGCATCGTGTGCTCCTGTTGGTCTGCTCCAAATGGGGTATCCATCATCGTCCAATCCTATTGCCACATATAACGACGGAGAATTGTCGGGAGTCCAACCTTCCTGTGAGGTATGAGCTTGTACTACTTTATAAAGCTGTGGGTCTCCAACGCTATTTTTGCCATATGTAAAAAACTCACCCATTGAATAATTTCTGCCAACTTCATAAGGGGGATATATTGTTGCAACCTCCATAGCCTTGTCTTCTGTTAACGTTTGAGCAAACATCTGCAATGCCTTTCCAATTTGCTCCCAAGTTTGAAGTTTATTCACAAGTCATACCTCCTACCATTGCGTTAAGCATTTCCTCTGCCGTGGGTTCAGGCTCGACCTTGGGTACTTCGGGAACAACTCCCGCAATCCATTTTGTTACAGTCACAACTCCGTATATTTCTTCAACCTCTATTTCTCCATAAGGAAAATTTGGTGTTTCCATTTCTTCGGGAACAATTGCCCACCCTTGTGGAATGGTTGAAATGTAATTGATGGTTTGGTAAGCGTGACAATTGTTCGCTTCTGCTTCGATTTTAATTATTCGCATTTAAATACACTCCTTTGTACTACCAAACAAAATAATAATTGCCCTCTACAATAACCGACGTGCCGTTAATTGCGTTTCCGTCGCCATCGTTCAATATTTTGCCACTAACTCCGTGCGTTATGGGATTGCCCTTGTTCATCCAATAGTCGCCTAAATCCTCGTCATAGGTTGTGTCGGCAAACTCATTCCAAGTCGTGCCGTGGTCAACCGTATAATCATCTATTTTGTATAATGTTTCGGGGTTGTCGAACTCGTCTATACTTTCCGCGTCATACAAAGTAAACGATACCTTTGAGTCGTCGCTATTGGGTGTTCCCGGTCCCATAGCTATGTAATCGTATTCTTTGTCTACATAGCCTACGACGAAACCTGAAGGTGATGTTGTATACCAAACTATCTTCACATTGCCGTCGTCGGAAAAAGTACAAGAGTTTCCGACAGGGTATCCGTCGTCTGTTGTTACACCATCGTGGTCAAATACTAAATCTTCCGTAAAGAATAACGGCTTGGCATTTAAATTCAATTTGTCGCGGTCTCTAAGGATTATTAACTTCGGATTGAAGTCGAAGTTTAATTCCAAAGTAGTTTCATTGCTATAGTTAACCTTACCACTTATCCGTTCGCTTTTTGTCACTAACGCAGGTGCGGTTCCTCTTGGGATTTTAAAAGATTCGTTTATAGCAGACAAAACGTCGCTTTTGAATTTTTCAACATCGCTGTTAACTTCGTTTTCAAACTCTATTCTTCGAGCATTTAAAAATCTCATAGCTTCATCGGGAGTTGCATCCAAAGACAGCCCAAATTCTGCTACGGTTTGGTCGCTTAACAACGTATTTCTATTTAGAGGGGTTCCTTCTTGCAAAGGCTCATCCGCTCTTACCATATCATAAGTATACTGTTGATTTGCCACGGGCGTAAGTTTCACCCTTCCCGCATATCTCGGTATTCTATCTCTCATACTTCTCCCCCATACAAATCTCCGCTATAATACCAAGATTTTTTTGTTCCCAATATAAGCGTTTCTTTGTCTTTTTTTAGTTTTTTTAATGATTCTTCAAAATCAATAAGTGATTTTTCAATGTTGTTTGCTCCTGAATGCGTAAGATTTTCAAGTGTGCTCGGAAAGTCCTTTGGAGCTTCGCCAATTGAAGCGATAATATATAATATTTTTTGCAGATATTCTTCTCGTTCCGATTTGCTGAATATGTCGTTTATCGTCCAATTGTTATTTGCTTTTATTCCTTCGTAATCTTGAGGGTTATAATCTACGTTAAAATAATCGTCATACCAATATACGCGCTCGCTATTTGCATATTGTTTTATTTCTTCAGGAAGGCGCACAAGTCTTTCAGCAAGATATTCCACGACACTCTCAACTCGGTTGACATCAATATAATTGTATGCCCCCTTTAATCCCGACAAAAACGCTTGTTTTTCATCGTTTGTCATATTTGAGAGACCTTTTCTTATTAAAGACTTGGCAATTTCTACATCAGATATGGTTCTGTCGACTATTAGTTCAATTCCATTTATTGTCATATCATCTTACCTCGCTGTCTTTAACAAGAACGCCACCAACGAGTGCAAAGCTCTGTCTAACAATTCTTCCTGTCTTTTTCCCTAAATACTCTGTCTCAAATGAAACCAAATCGCTTACTGCGGTGTTGTTCGACCTTTTTCCGTCAACAATTTTCATATTTATTCTTTCAGTATTTACAAGATAATTATAACACAGACTCAAAACATTGTCAACATTGTTTGAAGTAATAAGCGTTGCTCCTTCTATCGCCACCACATTTTCAATGTCCGTTGCCAACACAAGAGGGTTATTCTTTCTGTGTATAACCGTTGTGTGCTCATATTTATTTCCAATAAGTTTGCAACCCGAAGTTGCGTTTATTATAGCATAATTTACTCCACTTTCAACAATGGTTCCGTTTGTAATGCTTAAATCGTGCAAAGGCTCTGTGAACAAAACAAAAATATTGTTTCCTATGCCGCTTTTTTCTGCCTCGTATGCTACAAGTGTTTCGTTTGTCTCGCTATATGCGTGTGCCATAAGCTCCACAGCGGTAACTCTTGTTTCGTCCTCAAAACTCTGCCCCTGCATAATTCTGCTCTTGGGTATTTCCTGCGATATATCTTGACTTAATGCAAATATATTAACCTTGTCGCTGTTGCTCGTATCCGCTACCGCACCCATTGCAAATATGACTTGCATTAAAGCCTCTCGGCAAGTGGTGTAAGGAATATATCCCGTTACGGAAACGTTTTCAAACCCACTCGATATGCTATAAGGTACTTTTGCAACCGCAAATATTTCATCAAGCAAATCAGCCGCATTTTTGTTTGTATAAATCCCACCTTCGAAATATATCGTGTCCATAAGACCAATATAATCTTCGCTCTTTATATCCCAAATGGTTTTCGACTTTCTTTTTGCGCTTTTTACAAACGTGACCGCTCTTGTTTCGCCGTTAAAAATAACTTCCACTGGCTGTTTTGTTTGAAACGAAAACTCCACATTTTTTTTGCTGTCGATAGCAAAGTCGAACATATTGATTGGCACACTTGTCGAAATTGGGTCAATCTCTTGTATTATTTTCGCCGACCTCAATTCATCAGCCTTAAATTCTGCTTTTAATCCATATTCAATATGATTTACAACTAATCTACCCATTGGAATACTCAAAGAATAAAATGTTATAACAATTTTATTATAAAATTCTACCTTTTTGTTGCAAAAATAGTTTGCGCTTTTGGGATAAAAGTCTGAGTTTTCCAACAGCGTATTTCCGTTATACCACTTAATATTGAGGTGAGTAGAATAAATGTTTTTTTGCTCGTCAAATATTATTGTTAATCCTGCCGATGTAAAACTTTCGTCCGCATTAAATTCAAACAGTATCGGACTTGCGAAATCCCCATTTTCGTCGCTTAACTGCTCGCTTACAAAACCTATCTCCGCAAGGCTATCTTCAGGCAAAAATTCCGTTGAGCCGTCAAGTATCATTGAATTAAGTTGAAAAGGAATGTCATATCTTTTAAATTCTGCCCCTTCAGTTTTAATTAAATCAACATTTGACGCGGGCAACTTGCTGTCAGTTGAAATTTCAAATGCTTCTTTAGCTCCAAGGGCTATGTCGGTATACTTAACAAGTGTTCCCGTAATATCTTTTGACATCTATACACCCCCTTGTATTAACCTAAGGTATAATCTATCGGTTCTATAGACCAATCTGCGTTTTCATAAACGCCATAACTACCCGATTTGCAAACGTATGCGCCCCCTTGGTCATCATTACATACAATATCGTAATCTGCATAACCTGTAAAAGAACCATCTTCAATGCGATATTGTGACGGCAATAAATATCCGTCGGCTACCGCCTCTCGCCAAGTCGTTCCGTTTGGTACTGTGTAAGTTGACCATTCGTTGTCGGGGTCGTACCAATCTTCAATTCTGAATGTTATTGTGTCCGTATCACCGCCGTCTGTTTCAGGTGGCTCATCTCCCGTGTCTTCGTTCACAACGCTATCAGGCAAAACCTGCGCCTTTATCGGCACTATATTTAGCGAAAGTTCGCCCCAATACACCTTGTTTGTTTTTTCATCAATTTTAATAACAGCGCGTGCTCCGTTTGACACATACGCTCTATACGCTATGGTGTCTTGAAGATGCGCCACCTCAAAAAGTAGCGCATCTTCAGGTTCTTCTACCCTGCGAGGTTGAGCCAAAAGCAAATACAATTCGTCATATTCGGTTTCAAATCCTGCTTTTCTTTTTATGGTTATTTTGTGACCGAAAAATGCCCCGATCGGATCTAATGTCATAGGAGCACCTTCGGCAAGCGTTCGACCGCTGTTCTCGGTGTACAAAATCTCAAAACTTTCTTCAAGGCTCGTCACAACTACATTATAACTTTTGCCATTAACTCTAAAATAATCCATTACGCAATCACCAACCTTGTACCAATTCTGCGATTTTCTCTGTTGCCTTGTTCGACAACTGCTCTGCCAAACTCTCTGCCGTCAATTTCAAGCACTACCTCGGTATTGCCCCCACCAAATTTACCGCCCATTTCAAGCATTGCTTCCATAAACGCTTGCTTCATTGTGGAAACAGGGCTGACAATTTCGTTTTCTCTCTTATTATCGCCCAACACGGCAAGAAATTCACGATTTGGCGGTATTACTGCGCCTTGTGCAAGTCGAGGAATAGAAACTCTGCCAAAAGACACTCTCGGAATGTTAAAACCAAAACGACCGCCGCCAAGCCACGATGGAATGTCAAATCCTATCGAATTTATACCGTCGACTATCCAATTTATCATTTTTTCAAACATTCCTATAATACCATTTATAGCATTTTCAAAGCCTTCAATAAGCCCATTACCACATTTTTTTGCAAGGTCAAGCCAAAATTTAGCCGTGAATATGGGTGCAATATATTTATTCCAAAAGTCCTTTACCGCTTCCCAAGCACCTTTTACCCAATCGACAATTGCATCCCAATTCAAAGCAACAACTGTAACAAGAGAAGCCGCCCCTGCCGCTATAAGTGCAATTCCAAGCGGTATTCCTACGCCCGTACAA
>JAZSHV010000038.1:0-10871 GCA_045533475.1 Acutalibacteraceae bacterium
ACGACTTTGAGGTTGGTTTAAGACACAATCTTGAAGTCATAAATGTTATGACCGAGGATGCTCACATGAACGAGCTTTGCGGAAAATATGCAGGGCTTGACAGATACGAGGCAAGACGCGAAATCGTTAAAGACCTTGAAGAAGGCGGTTTCCTTGTCAAAGTTGAAGACTATGAGCACAATGTCGGAAACTGCTACCGTTGCCATCAGACAGTTGAGCCGAGGGTTTCAAAACAGTGGTTTGTTAAGATGGAGCCCCTTGCAAAACCCGCATTAGAGGCAGTTGTAAACGGAAAGACATCCTTTATTCCCGACAGATTCAGCAAGATTTATTATCACTGGATGGAAAACATCAAAGACTGGTGTATTTCCCGTCAGCTTTGGTGGGGACACAGAATTCCTGCTTGGTACTGTGCTGACTGCGGCGAAATAACCGTTTCTAAAACCGAACCTTCTGCTTGCGCACACTGCGGAAGTAAAAATATTGAGCAAGACCCCGATACGCTTGATACTTGGTTCTCCTCTGCCCTTTGGCCCTTCTCTACCTTGGGTTGGCCTGAGGAAACTGAGGACTTTAAACATTACTATCCCACAAATACCTTGGTTACGGGCTATGATATTATCCCGTTCTGGGTAATGAGAATGATGTTCTCGGGAATTGAGCAGACGGGACAAGTTCCCTTTGATACAGTTCTTATTCACGGTCTTGTTCGCGACCCGCAGGGCAGAAAGATGTCAAAATCCTTAGGCAACGGCGTTGACCCGCTTGAGGTTATCGACCAGTACGGCGCTGATGCTCTCCGCTTCTCGCTTGCTACAGGTAATAGCCCCGGAAACGATATGAGATATATCCCTGAGCGCGTTGAGGCAAGCCGTAACTTTGCAAACAAGATTTGGAATGCCGCAAGATTTATACTTATGAATCTTGAAAACAATACGGTGTTACCTCTCAATCTCTCAGCTTTAGCGCTTGAGGATAAATGGATTCTTTCTAAATACAACACCTTGGTTGCAGAGGTTACAGAAAATCTTGAAAAGTATGAGCTCGGTCTCGCAGTTCAGAAGCTTTACGACTTTATTTGGGATATTTTCTGCGATTGGTATATCGAAATCTGTAAGTCTCGCTTAGGCGGTGAGGATAAGGTTGCTGCCGATACTGCAAGAAGTGTTCTGCTTTATGTATTTACAAATACTCTTGCACTTTTGCATCCGTTTATGCCCTTTATTACTGAAGAAATTTGGCAGTCACTCCCCCATAATGGTGAGGCTCTTATGATTACCGATTGGCCTAAGTTCCAAAGTGAGCTTGAGTTCAGCACCGAAGAGGCTGACTTTGAAAAGATAATGACAGTTATCCGTGCAGTTCGTAACCGCAGAGCAGAAATGAATGTACCGCCTTCAAGAAAGGCAAAGGTTCAGATAGTTTCTGCAAATAACGAAACCTTCCTTAAGGGTAGCGCATATATCTGCCGATTGGCCTATGCCTCTGAGGTTGAAGCAGGAGACGGCTTTGACAGTGAGGGTGCAGTTCGCGTTATAACCGACGCCGCTACAGTATATATGCCTATGAAGGAGCTTGTTGACTTTACTGCTGAGCTTGAAAGACTCAAAAAAGAGCTTAAAAAGGCTGAGATTGATAAGGAATTCTTTGAAAATAAGCTTAATAATCAAGGCTTCCTTGCAAAGGCTCCCGCCGCTCTTGTTGAACAGCAGAAGGCAAGTCTTGCAAAGGTACTCGAAAAAATCAAAATGATTGAGGACAGTATTTCCGAAATCGAAAATGTTTAAATATTATAAACCCTGACTTTTTTCCAACTGTCAGGGTTTATTTGTTACAGAATCAATTCAAATGTTTTTATAAACAGTTTTTTACATTTATTACCATTTTTTAAATTAAATTCTGTAAAAAACATAATTATAGAGGCTTAAAAAATTAAAATCTAATTTTTTTGTAACTTTTTTATATATTTTTAAGAATAATGCTTGCAAAATGCTTTTGGATTGTGTACAATAGGAGTATGGTTTAAATTGCGCTATTATGTTCAAAATTAATAGCCATTAATAATAAAGGATGTGTACAAAACTATGTCAAATCGTCTCTTTCAGGGTGTAATTCACCAGATGAAGGACTCTATCGACCGTACCTTCGGTGTAATCGACGAGAACTTCACAATTATTGCTTGCAGTGAGCTTGGTAAAATCGGCGAAGCTATTGAGCCCTTCCCCCTTATCGGCAATGAGCTTGCCGTAAATTACGGTCTTACCTTTAAAGGTCTCGGTGTTGCTCAGGGCACAAACTACATTGTTTTTGTTGAGGGTGACGATGTACTTGCATCCAAATATGCATCGGTACTTTCTGTTTCCTTTGCAAATATCAAATTCTATTATGACGAAAAGTATGATAGAAGCAACTTCATTAAAAACATAATTCTTGATAATATTCTTCCCGGAGATATTTATCTTAAGGCTCGCGAACTTTATTTCAACAGCGATGTTACGCGTACAGTTATTCTTATCCGTGCTACAAAGCATCACGATATCTCTATTTATGATATTCTTCAGAATCTTTTCCCTGACAAGTCAAAGGATTTCGTTATAAACATTAACGAAACTGACATTGCTCTTGTTAAAGAGACTAAGCCGGGAATAGATCCTAAAACCATTGAAAAGCTTGCAACCACAATTGCAGATACTATCTCAGGGGAATTTTATGTTCACGCTGTTATCGGTATCGGTACAACGGTTGATAATCTTAAGGACCTTGCGCGTTCCTTTAAGGAAGCTCAAACAGCCCTTGAGGTTGGTAAGGTTTTTGATACCGAGAAGACTATTGTTTCATATGATAATCTCGGTATTGCAAGACTTATCTATCAGCTTCCTACCACCCTTTGCGAAACCTTCCTTAAGGAGGTATTTAAGTTAGGCTCAATAGAAAGCCTTGACCAAGAAACTCTTTTCACAATTCAGCGTTTCTTTGAGAATAACCTTAATGTTTCTGAGACCTCAAGAAAGCTCTTTGTACACCGTAATACCCTTGTGTACAGACTTGAGAAGATTAAAAAGATAACAGGTCTTGACCTTCGTGAGTTTGACCACGCTATTATCTTTAAAATTGCTCTTATGGTAAATAAATATCTTAAAAGCAACCCCATTAAATACTAATAAAGGATGACTCTTTAATAATGGAGCAGTTTTTATCAAACACCGCCATTACTCCTAAAAAGCCTATTATTGAATTTCGCGGTGTTTCAAAAACATATATAAGCGGCACCCACGCCCTTGAAGATGTTAATATAAAGATAAACAACGGTGAATTTGTGTTTGTTGTAGGTTCCTCAGGTGCGGGAAAAAGTACCTTTATGAAGCTTATTATGCGCGAAGAAAAGGCAAATACGGGTAAAATTACCGTTAACGGCTTTGACCTTACTCATATGAAACGCAAAAATATACCTATGCTCAGAAGAACTATGGGTATTGTGTTTCAGGATTTCCGCTTGATTCCCACAATGAATGTTTTTCAGAATGTTGCTTTTGCAATGTATGTTGTGGGCGCCAGCGGTAGAGATGTACGCCGTGAGGTTTCAAAGGCATTAAGTCTTGTTGGACTCGGTCATAAGGCGCGCTCTATGCCCTCTCAGCTTTCTGGCGGTGAGCAACAGCGCGTAGGTTTGGCGCGTGCTCTCGTAAACTCGCCTGACCTTATTATAGCGGATGAGCCTACGGGAAATGTTGACCCCAATATGTCCTATGAGATTGTTTCTCTGCTTACTGAAATAAATAAGAGAGGAACCACAATTCTTATGGTTACACACGACCATAATCTTGTGCGCGATTTTCAGCACAGAGTAATTATGCTTGACGGCGGAAGAATCGTTGCCGATAATGCAGGAGGTGACCTGCAATGAAAATAGGAAGTGTAAAATACCTTGTAGGCGAGGGTGTCAAAAGCGCTTGGAAGAACAGACTTATGACTCTCGCATCTATAGGCGTGCTTGTTGCCTGTATGACCATTATAGGTCTTGCATTGCTTATTTCCGAAAACGCTAATAAAGCTATCGGAAACCTTGAACAGCAGAATGTTGTAATGGCATATATGAAGGATTACAAGTGGGCGCTTTATGGCGAACAGGACGACTCTTCGGCTGAAAGTACATCGTCAGATACTTCTTCTCAGCAGGATTCTTCAGAAAAAAACACATCCTCTGAAAATGATTCATCTAAAAATGAGGAGGATAAGGCTGACAAAAACGGCATTAAGCCGAGCGATTATTTAATCCACAGCGACGAGGAGGCTAAGGCACTTTGTGACGAAATAGCTAAGCTTCCAAATGTGGCTGAGGTTATCTTCGTTTCAAGCGAGGAAGGCCTCGAAACCGTAAAGAAATCTATGCTTGAGGGACAGGAGGAGTATTTCTCTTTCCTTGACGATGAGTATGGCAATCCTTTGTCCTGCGCGGCAAAGATTAAGATGACCGATATGGCGCTTTTCGATGAAACCGTTAAGAAAATTGAAAAAATCGAGGCTATTAGCGCAATTCAGTCTCAGGGTGACCTTGCAGATAAAATTACTGCAATTAAGAGCGGTCTCGGTGTTGCAGGAATCTGGATTATTGCCATTCTTATGATAATTTCACTTGTTATTGTTTCAAACACTATTCGTGTTACAATGTATAACAGAAAGCTTGAAATAAGCATTATGAAGGCGGTCGGCGCTACCGATGCCTTTGTTAGAATTCCCTTTATCGTTGAGGGTATGCTCATAGGGGTTATTTCTGCGCTCATTGCCGAAGGCTTGCTTTATTTCTGCTACCGCGTTGCTACAGAAACCATAATTACCACCTTAGGAACAACAGATATAGTTAAGTATGCAGATATTGCTCCCCTACTATTGCTGATATTTGTGGGTATGGGTGTTATTGCCGGCGTTTTAGGAAGCGTTATTATAATAAGCAAGTATCTTCGCCACGAGGGCAGCGAATTTGCAGCAATCTGATTTCCCTACGGAGGTTTTTATGAATAAAAGTTTTAGAAGAATACTATCGTTAGCTCTCTGCTTTTGTATGACTGTGGTGGCTTTTAATCTGCCCTTAAAATCAAGTGCAGTAACTGAAAGCTCACTTAAAAACGATATAAGTAAGCTACAGCAACAGGCTAAAAGCCTTGAAAATGAGATTGCCAACCTAAAAAAGCAAGGCAAGGACCAAAATGCCGTTCTTACCGCTGTTCAAAAGAAGATTGCTAATACACAGGCTCAGATTACCCGTTGCAATAATGAGATAAATTCAATTAATGCAAAGATTGCGCAAAACAAAAAGGATATTGACCAAAAAAACAAGGAAATTGATGAAAACAAGCTTCTTTTTAAAAAGCGTATCCGCGCCATTTATATGAGTAATTCAGGCAGTCAGGTTCAGATACTTTTAGGAGCGGACAGCTTTGCCGATTATCTTCAGTTAGCTCAGCTTACCGCGTCGGTTTCATCGCACGACAGGCAGATGATTGAGGATATTGTTGCCGCTATAGAAGAGCTAAATAAAAAAATTGCTGAAACTGAGGTTTTGCTTAAGGATATGGTGTCGGTAAGAGACTCTATCAAAGCTCAGCAAAAACAGCTTCAGGTAGAAGAAGCCGAGGCTGAAAAGCTTTATAATAGTATAAAGAGCAAGCAAAATTCAGCGCAAAACAACCTTGATAATGTCGAAGATACTATTAAAGAAAAATTGGATGCTCTTAAGAGCTTTGCTCAGGGCGGTTCTCAGTATAGCGGAAAAATTAACCCGAACACAGGCTTTATGTGGCCTGTTCCGGGGCATTATGGTGTATACTCCCCTTGGGGCAACCGTTCGGGCGGTATGCATTACGGCATTGATATCAGTGACGGCGGTATTTACCGTGCACCTATTGTCGCCATTGCTGACGGTACTGTATACAGAATGTCCACCGATTGTACACATAGAGGAAAAACTCCGCGATGCCGTTGCGGTAAGGGTTGGGGTAATCATGTTGGTATTAACCACGGCGAAATGGTTAATATTGACGGTGCGGTTTACAAGGCAATGTATGCTCATATGGATACCTTGGCGGCTGGAATTTATGTTGGCAAAGAGGTAAAGCAGGGCGAGGTTATCGGATATGTAGGCACTACTGGTGACTCTACAGGCTACCATCTGCACTTTGGTCTTTACCGTAATGATGTTTGGGTAAATCCATCAAAATATTTATAAAAAATTCGAGCCGTTGCCGGTCCTTGTTGGACTGTAACGGCTGTTTTTGAGGGCTGTTTATGATTAAATTTGTTAGGATAGCTTCTGTAATTCTCTTAATTTCTTGGATGGCAATGATATTCTGTCTTTCACATCAAACGGCAGATGAATCAAGTAAAACGAGCGGTGTTATTATTGAAACCGTTATTAAGCTTATGGAGCCTGAATTCGACTCGCTTACCGAAGAAGAGCAAGAGGCTCTTATTACTCCTTTTCAGTTTATTGTAAGAAAACTTGCGCATTTTTCAATATTTGCAATCTTAGGTCTACTTTCATTTATAAGCATCGGTACATACAGGATTTCTATGCTTGCCAAGTTCTTTTTCAGCTCCTTAATAAGTCTTTTATATGCTATGAGCGATGAATATCATCAGCTTTATATTGACGGTAGAAGCAGTGAATTGCGAGACATATTAATTGATTTCTGCGGCAGCTTAATTGCAATTCTGTTTATGCTGATAATTGTACGGCTTAATAAAAAAGGTCTTATGAATAAACTGTTCTACGGTGGTGAAATAATGGATACGATGAACTTTGAAGCACTTAATAATGAGCTTAAAGAGCAGCTTACACTGTCAAACCGAGCAGTGAGTCAATTGCAGGAGGAAAATTCCGAGCTTAAGGCAGCTATTGAAAAGCTTAAAGCAAGAATTGATACTCTCGTAACACCTGAGAGCATTGCTGTAATTGAAGAGTCAAAGCAGCTCTCTGTAGAAGAAAACAACTCCACTGAGGCTCAAGCTCCCAAAAGTGAGGTTGTGTCCCTTGCAGAGGATATGAGCTGCGGCGCGTCGGTAATAGGCAAAATTGTTGTGAGCGCCGCAATGTATTGCAATCGCATCGCCTCGCAGGGTAACGGCGATAATATAAAAGAGCTTGTAAACCTTATTTTGGGCAGAACAGAGGTTGCAAAAGCCAATGTTCTTAGTATAGTCAGCTCTGATAATTCGCTTGAAGAAAAAAAAGAGCTAATTGAAAAGGAAAAGATATATGCAGAGGATTATTTCTGCAGCGTTTTGGGACAAAAGGAATAAATATATTCATAATGCATAAATATGCAAATATTGATTGACATTACGATATATGAATGATATAATGATTATAGGCTATAGAGTTTCTCTGTATGTCAAAAAATACATATATCGCATAAAGTGATAATTTTATTTTAGGAGAAGATTTTAAATGAAAACATTAATTAAAATTTTAAGCATTGTAGCAGTAATTTGTCTCTGTCTTAGCTGCGTAGCCTGCGGTACCGCTGATACCGGCAGTGACACTAAGGATAGCGACACCCTCGTAATGGGTACTAACGCTTCCTTCCCTCCTTACGAGTTTGTTGATGATAACAACAACATTGTAGGTATTGACGCTGAAATCGCTGCTGCTGTTGCAGAAAAACTCGGCAAGAAGCTCCAGATAAAGGATATGGAATTCGATTCACTTCTTACCGCTGTTCAGTCAGGCGCTATTGACTTTGCTCTTGCAGGTATGACTGTTAATGACGAGCGTAAGCTCACTGTTGATTTCTCTGATACCTATGCTACCGGTGTTCAGGTTATCATCGTTAAAGACGGCTCTGCAATTAAGACTACTGATGACTTAAGCGGCAAAACAATCGGCGTTCAGGCAGGTACAACAGGCGATATCTACTGTACTGACGATTTTGGTCAGGACAATGTTAAGCAGTACAATAACGGTGCTTTGGCTGTTGCTGCTCTTAAGAATGGACAGGTTGACTGTGTTGTAATTGATAACGAGCCTGCAAAGAACTATGTAAAGGCTAACGAAGGCCTTAAGATTCTTGATACAGAGTATGCAGTTGAAGATTACGCTGCTGCTATTTCCAAGGAAAATAAGGAGCTTCAGGAAGACTTTAATAAGGCACTTAAGGAGCTTAAGGACGAGGGCAAAATTGCTGAAATTATCGAGAAATACATTCCCTCTGATGAGAAATAATTCTTAAACTATCAAAACGGCATGGGGAGCTCTCTTTAAGAACTCCCCTGCTTCTTTTTATTTTATTAAAACACTACATAAAAAGGTGATATTTTGACTATACTAAACTTTTCCGGCTGGCTTGAGGAAATTGCTCCCGCTTGGATACAGGGACTTCCCTCAGGCTTGCAGAATTTCTTTTTCCAGCTTTATCAAACCTTTATATATGCCGACCGTTGGAAATTCTTTACCGACGGATTGCGCATAACCTTTATTGTAACACTCGGTGCTCTGCTTTTAGGCGTAATTATAGGTCTGCTCGTTGCAATTGTGCGCACATCACACGACCTTAGTGTTAAAAAACCACATATAATTCTCAAGATATTTAATTTCATATCTAATATATATCTTACCGTTATACGCGGCACACCTATGATGGTGCAATTGCTTATAATGGGCTTTGTTGTTATGGTTCCGAAAACCGAGCTTGGCACCATAATGTGCGGTATAATTACCTTGGGCATCAACTCAGGCGCTTATGTTGCCGAAATAGCCCGTTCGGGAATTATGTCTATCGACCGCGGACAGATGGAGGCGGGCAGGTCACTCGGCTTTAACTATGTTCAGACTATGTGGCACTTTATTATTCCTCAGGCAATTAAGAACATTTTGCCTGCGCTCGGTAATGAAATGATAACACTGCTTAAGGATACCTCGCTCGTTTCGGTTATCGCACTTCGTGATGTAACAAAACAGGCGCAAAATATAGTAAGTATCACATATCAAGCATATGTTCCCTATATAAGCCTTGCGGTTATATATCTTGTAATTGTAATTATACTTACAAAGCTTTTAGGTGTTCTTGAAAGGAGGCTGCGCAACAGTGACCACTAATGAAACTCTAATTAAGGTAGAAGTCTTGCAAAAATCCTTTGGCAATGTAGATGTTCTTAAGGGTATTGACCTTGAAATAAAAAAGGGCGAGGTTGTTGTTATAATAGGTCCGTCAGGCTGCGGAAAATCCACTTTTTTGAGAACCCTTAATTTGCTTGAGCAGCCTACAGGCGGTCATATTTTCTTTGACGGTACCGATATTACATCACCGCAAACAGACATTAATATCCACCGCCAGAAAATCGGAATGGTATTTCAGCAGTTCAATCTGTTCCCACATATGACAGTGCTTAAAAATATGACAATTGCGCCTATGAAACTATTGAAGCTTTCCAAGGCAGAGGCTGAAAGCCGTGCCTTAGAGCTTCTTGAAAAGGTTGGTCTTAAGGACCGCGCATCCTCATATCCGTCACAGCTTTCGGGCGGACAGAAGCAGCGTGTAGCAATAGTCAGAGCCCTTTGTATGCAGCCTGATGTTATGCTGTTTGACGAGCCCACCTCTGCGCTTGACCCTGAGATGGTTGGTGAGGTTTTAGAGGTTATGCAGGCACTTGCAAACGACGGTATGACTATGGCAGTAGTGACTCACGAAATGGGTTTTGCTCGCGAGGTTGCTGACCGTGTACTTTTTATTGATCAGGGCATAATAATGGAACAGGGCACTCCTGAGGAGGTTTTCTCTAATCCAAAGAGCGAGCGTCTTAAGGATTTCCTAAGTAAGGTAATATAAGATATAATTAAAGAAAGAAGCGTAAACAATGGCAAACATCTGGCACGATATTTCAAAAGACCGCATAAAACCCGAAGATTTTATCTGTGTAATCGAAATTTCAAAAGGAAGTAAAAAGAAGTATGAGCTTGACAAAGAAACGGGATTCATAATTCTCGACCGTATTCTTCACACCTCTACCCACTACCCTGCTGATTACGGTTTTATTCCCCTAACCTACGGTGATGATAATGACCCGCTTGATGTTTTACTGCTTTGCTCTGAAAAGCTTGAGCCACTTACACTCGTAAGAGCGTATCCTATAGGCGTTATTTCTATGATAGATAATGACCGTGGCGATGAGAAAATCATTGCAATCCCCTATAATGACCCCACATATAATGCCTATCACGATATTAGCGAGCTTCCGGCTCATATTTTTGATGAAATGCGTCACTTCTTCGAGGTTTACAAAAAGCTTGAAAACAAGGAAACTGCCGTAAACGAGGTAAGCGGAAGAGAAAAAGCTATTGAAATAATAACTGCCGGTCTTGATAACTATATCAAGCACTTTAAATCCTAACTATTTCCCTAAAAAATCAGGGGCTGTCTCGCTAAAGGCAGCTTGCACGAACTCTGCCTCCCTCTGATGAGGTTGCGGGTGTCCATCGGACACCTCTTCAAAGCAGAAGCGCCGACCGAGGCGGAAGCCGAGACCTTGAACCTGCGGCTACCTCTTGCGGTGCCCAAAAGTTGCTTTTCACCTTGGAGAGGCGGCAACTTTTGACCGCGGCGCCTTTTTGCACTCGCTTTATCTCACACCGTGAGCGCTCTTTCTCAATGCCTGACCCCCTTGGGGGTCAATCGACCGTAGGTTCAAATTCTATAATTCAAATAAAAAAGCACCTGTGCCTAAAGGCACAGGTGCTTCAGACTGTCGAAAAAGTCCAGTTTTTACTGGGCTTTTTCTGCTTTTTATGGTATAATAAAGTTGGTGATAAAAATGATAGTAAAAGACAGAATACACAGAGACCAACTTGAAATGTTTAGCATAGAAGAATTTGTACCAGC
>JAZSHV010000042.1:0-40848 GCA_045533475.1 Acutalibacteraceae bacterium
TTCAGACATTGGAACTTATGCGATATGCGTTGTAGGACTCATCAATAATGCCGATGAGCTTATTAAAAACTATCTTTCATATACAGGCGGTCATTTTGGCGCAATGACAGGCGGAAAGGTTAATTCAACCGAGCTTGTCGCAGCGCTTATAAATCAAAAGTCATCCTTTGCGGAAGGTATTGAATTTGCTCAGAACGTTATTGACGGAACAGCAAATATTCTAATTTTAAAGAATGACGGTTCAATAATAGCAACCCGTGATAAGGTGGGTAGAATCCCTGTGCTTATCGGAAAAAATGAGAACGGCTATTGTGTTTCATTTGAATCTTTTGCCTGTTTAAAACTCGGTTATGAGGATGAAAAAGAATTAGGTCCCGGCGAGATTGTTGAAATTACAGCTGATTCGCTCACTCAGCTCGCTCCCCCAAAGGAAAAGCTTAAAATCTGCTCTTTTCTATGGAGCTATTATGGTTATCCTACCTCTTGCTACGAGGGAATTAATGTTGAAATTATGCGTTACCGTAACGGTCAGATAATGGCACGTCACGATAAAGAGGTTGGCTCAGCACAGGATATTGATTATGTTGGCGGAGTGCCTGATTCGGGTACACCCCACGCAATCGGATACGCAAACGAAAGCGGAAAGCATTTTGCAAGAGCTTTTATAAAATATACTCCAACCTGGGCAAGAAGCTTTACTCCGTCAAAACAAAATGAGCGTAATAAAATCGCTAAAATGAAGCAAATTCCTGTTCACGATTTGATAGTTGACAAAAATTTATTGTTTGTTGACGATTCGATTGTCAGAGGAACTCAGCTTAAGGAAACGGTTGATTTTCTTTATACCAACGGCGCTAAGGAAGTACATATGCGTTCAGCCTGTCCTCCTATAATGTTCGGATGTAAATATCTGAGCTTCTCAAGAGCAACAAACGATATGGAGCTTATTGCCCGCCGTGTTATTATGGAGCTTGAGGGTGAGGACGGATTTAATCATATTGATGAATACTGCGATTGCAATACAGAACGCGGTAAGAATTTGAGAAAAACAATATGTGATAAATTTAAGTTTGCTTCGCTTGAGTTTCAGACAATTGAGGGTATTGTAGAAGCGATAGGTTTGCCGAAGGAAAATTTGTGCACATATTGCTGGAACGGTAAAGAATAACTTAGAAAAGGGATAATAAAAATGAAAAATTCACAATCTCAATCATATGCTGATGCAGGTGTTGATATTACCGCAGGCTACAAAGCAGTTGAACTGATGAAGCAGCATATAGCAAGAACCCGTAACGAGGGTTGTCTTGACGATGTTGGTGGCTTCGGCGGTTGCTTTGGTCTTCCTGTTGCAGGAATGGAAGAACCCGTACTTGTAAGCGGTACTGACGGTTGCGGAACTAAGGTAAAGCTTGCTATTTTAATGGACAAGCACGATACAATAGGTATTGATGCTGTTGCAATGTGTGTTAACGATATTATTTGCGTTGGCGCAAAGCCGCTTTTCTTCCTTGATTACATTGCCTGCGGAAAGAACATTCCTGAAAAAATTGCAGAAATCGTAAGCGGTGTTGCTGAGGGCTGTGTGCAGTCAGGTGCGGCACTCATTGGCGGTGAAACTGCTGAGCATCCTGGTATGATGCCTATAGACGATTATGACCTTGCAGGCTTTGCGGTAGGTATTGTTGATAAAAAGAAAATTCTTGATAACAAAACTATGCAAGAGGGCGATGTTGTTATTGCACTTCCCTCCTCAGGTATACATTCAAACGGTTTCTCTCTTGTTCGCAAGGTTTTTGATGTTGAAAACTGTGACCTTAATAAAACCTATGACGAACTTGGCGGTAAGTCAATCGGCGAAACCCTTTTAACTCCAACAAAAATTTATGTTAAACCCGTTCTCGCACTACTTGATAGTGTAAAGGTTCGTGCTATTTCACATATTACCGGCGGTGGTTTCTATGAAAATATTCCGAGAAGCATTCCTGACGGTTTTGGTGCTGAAATTGTAAAGGATAGCATAAAGGTTCTGCCTATATTTGAGCTTCTCGCAAAGACCGGTAACATTCCTGAAAGAGATATGTATAATACCTATAATATGGGTGTAGGTATGAGCATTGTAGTGGCTAAGGATGATGCCGAAAAATCAATCGAAATTCTCAAGGCTAACGGTGAGGATGCTTATATTATCGGTAAAATTGTTAAGTCAGACAATAAAATCACAATAATATAAAGGTGAGCGATATGAAAAATATTGCAGTATTGGTTTCGGGCGGTGGCACTAATCTTCAGGCGCTTATAGATGCACAAAATTCAGGTATAATTAAGTCGGGTAAAATTAAACTTGTTGTTTCAAATAATCCCGATGCTTTTGCACTTGAAAGAGCCAAAAAAGCAGACATTAAAACGGTTGTTTGCAATAAAAAAGAATTAGGTGGCAGCTTTGAATATACACTTATTTCTGTTTTGGAAGAAAACAATATTGATTTTATTGTGCTCGCCGGCTTTATGTGTATTTTAAGTGAGAAATTTACATCTCATTTTGAAAAAAGGATTATAAATGTTCATCCCTCGCTTATTCCGTCCTTTTGCGGTCAAGGCTTTTACGGACTTCGTGTTCACGAAGCAGCTCTTAATTACGGCGTAAAGGTTACAGGCGCTACGGTTCATTTTGTAAACGAAATACCTGACGGCGGCGAGATTATAATGCAAAAGGCTGTTGAAATTAAAGAGGGTGACACACCCGAAATTTTACAAAAGAGAGTTATGGAAGAGGCTGAATGGAAAATTTTACCTCTTTCACTTGAAAAAGTTTGTAAAGAAAGTATTTAAAAAACGGAGGATTTTAAAATGGAAATTATGTCTATTGAAAAGGAACTCAATTCATTAGCTTACCACGGCAGAGGAATAATCATCGGTAAAAGCGCTGACGGTAAAAAAGCAATTACAGCCTATTTTATTATGGGCAGAAGCGAAAACAGCCGTAACAGAGTGTTTGTTGAAGACGGTGAGGGCATCAGAACTCAGGCCTTTGATGAATCAAAAATGACCGATCCTCATCTTATCATTTATGCTCCTGTAAGAGTTTTGGGCAACAAAACAATTGTTACAAACGGTGACCAGACCGATACAATCTATGAGCTAATGGATAAGCAGATGACATTTGAACAGTCACTTCGCACCCGCGAATTTGAAGACGATGCTCCTAATTTCACTCCTCGTATTTCAGGTATTATCCGTCTTGAAAACGGTGATATGAACTTTGCTATGTCAATTTTAAAATCTGCTGACGGTGACGATTCATCCTGTCAGAGATATAATTTTGCATACAGTAATCCTCTTGCAGGTAAGGCTAAATTCATTCACACCTATAAGTGTGACGGTAATCCTCTACCGAGCTTTGAGGGTGAGCCTAAAACACTTGAATTACCTGACTGTGATATTGATTGCTTAACAGATTTAATATGGAACAACTTAAATAACGACAATAAGGTTTCACTTTTTGTAAGATATATTGATTTAGCAGACGGCAGTTACGAATCAAGAATTATAAATAAGAACAAGTAAGGAGAAGTAAAAATGAAAGAATTTGAACTAAAATACGGTTGTAACCCCAATCAAAAACCCTCTAAAATTTATATGTCTGACGGTAGCGAGCTTCCAATTGAAATTCTTTGCGGAAGACCGGGATACATTAATTTCCTTGATGCTTTTAACTCTTGGCAGCTTGTTAAGGAAATCAAAGAAGCTTTAGGTCTTCCTGCTGTTACATCCTTTAAGCATGTAAGTCCTACAAGCGCCGCTGTTGGAATTAAGCTTCCCGAAAAGCTCAAAAAGGCTTGCTTTGTTGATGATATTGAAGGACTTGACGAGTCTCCCCTCGCTTGCGCATATGCAAGAGCAAGAGGCACCGACCGTATGTGCTCATTCGGTGATTGGGTTGCTCTTTCAGATGTTTGCGATGTAACAACTGCTCTCCTTATCAAGCGTGAGGTTTCGGACGGTGTGATTGCACCCGGATACGAGCCTGAGGCACTCGAAATTCTTAAATCCAAGAGAAACGGTAACTATAATATTGTAAAGATTGATGCTGATTATGTTCCTGCTGAGGCTGAAACAAAGCAGGTTTACGGAATTACCTTTGAGCAAGGCAGAAATAATTTCAAAATTAACGAAGATCTCCTTTCAAATATTGTAACTGATAATAAAAATCTCCCTGAGAACGCTAAACGCGACCTCATTATTTCTCTAATTACCCTTAAATATACACAGTCAAACTCGGTTTGCTTTGCGTATGACGGACAGGCTATCGGCGTAGGTGCAGGTCAGCAGTCAAGAATTCACTGCACAAGACTCGCAGGCTCTAAGGCTGACACTTGGTTCTTGCGTCAGCACGATAAGGTGCTTAATCTCCCATTCCTTGATGATATTGCAAGACCTACAAGAGATAATGTTATTGACGGTTATATAAACCGAAACGAAGAGGATGTATGCGCTGACGGCAACTGGCAGAAGTATTTTAAAACCCAGCCTGATCCACTTACCGACGATGAAATAAGAGCATACCTTGATACCTGCAACGGTGTATCTCTCGGTTCAGATGCATTCTTCCCCTTTGGTGATAATATTGAACGCGCCTTTAAGAGCGGTGTTTCTTATATTGCTGAACCCGGCGGTTCTATCCGTGATGAGGATGTAATTGCAACCTGTAATAAATACGGTATTTCTATGGCATTCACAGGAATGAGACTTTTCCACCATTAATAAATTGTTTGGAGATATTAAAATGAATTTCTTTGATGAATTAAAAAATTATGATATTGAGGTTGCAAATGCTTGCAATCTCGAATTAGAACGCCAACAGCATAACATCGAGCTTATTGCAAGTGAAAATATTGTATCAAAGGCTGTTTTGCTTGCCGCAGGCGGTGTTCTTACAAACAAATATGCTGAGGGCTATCCCTCAAAGCGTTATTACGGCGGATGTCAGTGTGTTGACATTGTTGAAGAAATTGCAAGAGAAAGAGCTAAAAAGCTTTTTGGTTGTAATTTTGCAAATGTTCAGCCTCACTCAGGTGCCAATGCTAACCTTGCCGCATTTTTTGCACTGATTCAACCAGGTGACACCGTTATGGGTATGAATCTTCAACAGGGCGGTCACCTATCACACGGTTCACCTGTAAACATTTCGGGTAAATATTTTAACATTGTTCCTTACGGTGTAAATGATGAAACCGAGATGATTGACTATGATGAAATGAGAAAGATTGCTCTTGAATGTAAGCCAAAGCTTATAGTTGTTGGCGCATCGGCTTACTCAAGAATTATTGACTTCCCCCGTTGCCGTGAAATTGCTGACGAGGTTGGAGCATATTTAATGGTTGATATGGCTCATATTGCAGGTCTTATTGCCGCAGGTGTTCATCCGTCACCTGTTCCCTATGCTCATATAGTTACAACAACCACTCATAAGACTCTAAGAGGTCCAAGAGGCGGTATGATTCTTTGTAATGACGAAGAAATTTATAACAAGATTAACAAGGCAGTATTCCCCGGAACTCAGGGCGGTCCTTTAATGCATATTATCGCGGCTAAAGCCGTTGCTCTCGGTGAGGCTTTAACACCTGAATTCAAAGCTTATCAGGAACAGGTTGTTAAAAATGCTGCTGCATTGTGTGATGGTCTTAAAAACGAAGGCTTTGATATTGTTTCAGGCGGCACAGATAATCACCTTATGCTTTTAAAGCTCGTTAAAAATGGAATTTCAGGTAAAGAGCTTGAGCACCGTCTTGATGAGGTGCATATTACTGCAAACAAAAATACTGTTCCTAATGACCCGCAAAGTCCTTTTGTAACAAGCGGCGTAAGGCTTGGCTCTCCTGCTGTTACAACTCGCGGATTCAAAGAACCCGAGATGGAGAAAATTGCAAAGTGGATAAGCCTTGCTGTAAACGATTTTGATAAGTGTAAAGATACAATTTCAAAAGAAGTACAAGAGCTTTGTGCTAAATATCCTATTTATTAAAGGAGTAAAAAAATGAAAGTAATGGTTGTAGGCGGTGGCGGACGCGAGCACGCCATTATCAAAAAATTAAAAGAAAACAAAAGTATTACTGAGATTTTTGCTCTCCCCGGTAACGGTGGAATTGCTGCTGATGCAACCTGCGTGGCAATTGGAGCAAAGGATATAGACGCTCAGGTAGAGTTTGCAATAAAAAACAAAATAGATTATGCAGTAGTTGCTCCTGATGACCCGTTGGTGCTTGGTGCGGTAGATGCATTAACTAATGCAGGTATCCCCTGCTTTGGTCCAAATAAGAATGCCGCTATTATTGAGGGTAGTAAGGTTTTCTCTAAAAATCTTATGAAAAAGTATAACATTCCCACCGCAGAATATGAGGTTTTCAATAATGCAGAAGCTGCAATTAAATATCTTGAAACTGCACCTATCCCAACCGTTATTAAGGCAGACGGTCTTGCTCTCGGCAAGGGTGTTATAATTGCAGAAACACGCGAGGATGCTATAAATGCCGTTCGCTCTATGATGGAAGATAAAATTTTTGGTGAGAGCGGAAATAATATCGTAATCGAAGAGTTTTTAACAGGTCCTGAGGTTTCTGTGCTTTCCTTTACAGACGGAAAAACTGTAATTCCTATGGTTTCTTCAATGGACCACAAGCGTGCGCTTGACGGCGATATGGGACTTAATACAGGCGGTATGGGAACGATTGCTCCAAACCCCTATTATACAGATGAGATTGCTGAAATTTGTATGAAATCCATATTCAAGCCTACTATAGAGGCTATGAATAGCGAAGGCAGAAGCTTTAAGGGATGTTTATATTTTGGTTTAATGCTTACACCAAAGGGACCAAAGGTTATTGAATATAACTGTCGTTTCGGCGACCCTGAGACTCAGGTTGTTCTTCCGCTTCTTGAAAGTGACCTGCTTACAATTATGCAAGCAACTACCAACGGAACACTTTCTGAAACTGAGGTTAAATTCAAAGACGGAGCTTGTGCTTGTGTTGTTATGGCATCAAACGGTTATCCTCAAAAGTATGAAAGCGGATTTGAGCTTTCTATTTCACCTGAGGTAGCTGATAAGGTTTATGTTGCAGGTGCGAAGCTTGAGGATAATATCTTAAAAACGGCCGGTGGGCGTGTTTTAGGTGTTACTGCTACTGCAGAAAAGCTTGAAGATGCTCTTAAAAAAGCATACGAAAATGTTAATTCTGTTAGCTTTTCAAATGCTTTTTATAGGAAAGATATTGGTGCTAAAGCACTTAAGGCAATAAAAGGAGAGTAAAAAATGGTATACCGTATATATGTTGAAAAGAAAAAAGAGCTTGCAAACGAAGCTCGCGGTTTACTTAAGGACATTAACGGGCTTTTACAGATTGATTCCGTAAAAGATGTTAGAATTATAAACCGTTATGATGTTGATAATATTGATAAAGAGCTTTTTGATTATGCAGTTAAAACTGTTTTCTCTGAACCGCAGTTAGACATTGTAAGCGAAGATTTCACAAGTGATAATTCTTATGTATTCGCAGTTGAATATCTTCCAGGTCAGTTTGACCAACGCGCTGACTCTGCCGCGCAGTGTATTCAGATTATATCTCAGGGTGAGCGTCCGAGGGTTAGAACCGCTAAGGTTTATATTCTTGAGGGTGAGCTTTCTGAGAGTGAAATTGCTGAAATCAAGAAGTATGTTGTTAACCCTGTCGAAGCGAGAATTGCTTCACTCGATAAACCCGAAACCCTTGAAATCAAGTACGATATTCCTACCGAGGTTGCCACTCTTGACGGTTTTATCGAGCTTGACAGAAAAGGTCTTGAGGAGTTTGTTAAGCAGTACGGTCTTGCAATGGATGCTGATGATATTGCTTTTTGTCAGGATTATTTCAAATCGGAAAAGCGTAATCCCACAATTACCGAAATCAGAATGATTGATACATATTGGTCTGACCACTGCCGTCACACCACCTTCCTCACCAATATTGATAATTGTATTTTTGAGGATGAGCTTTTACAAAAAACATACGACGAATATATTGAAACTCGTAAAGATTTAGGAAGAACAAAGCCTATTTGTCTTATGGACATTGCAACCTTAGCGGTACGCTACCTTAAAAAAGAGGGCAAGCTTCCAAAGCTTGATGAATCTGAGGAAATTAATGCTTGTACTGTTAAAATTGAGGTTGAGGTTGACGGTATTAAAGAGCCTTGGTTATTGCTCTTTAAGAATGAAACACATAATCATCCTACCGAAATTGAGCCCTTTGGCGGTGCGGCAACCTGTATAGGCGGTGCTATTCGCGACCCGCTTTCAGGCCGTTCTTATGTTTACGGTGCAATGCGCGTAACAGGTGCGGCTAATCCATTAAAGAGCGTTGCTGAAACAATGGAAGGTAAATTACCGCAGAGAAAAATTGTTACAACCGCGGCTGACGGTTATTCCTCTTACGGCAACCAGATTGGTCTTGCTACCGGTATTGTAGATGAAATTTATCACGATGGTTATGCTGCCAAGCGTATGGAAATCGGTGCTGTAATTGCTGCTGCTCCGGCTGAAAATGTTCGTCGTGAGGTTCCTGCTCCCGGAGATGTTGTAATTCTTCTCGGAGGTTCTACAGGTCGTGACGGTTGCGGCGGTGCAACTGGTTCTTCAAAGTCACATACTGTTGAATCACTCGAATCCTGCGGTGCAGAGGTACAAAAAGGTAATGCACCTGAAGAAAGAAAGCTTCAGAGACTTTTCCGTAATTATGAAGCCTGCCGTATGATTAAGCGTTGTAACGATTTTGGCGCGGGCGGTGTTTCGGTTGCTATCGGTGAGCTTGCTGACGGTCTTGAAATCGACCTTAATGCAGTTCCTAAGAAGTACGACGGTCTTGACGGTACTGAGCTTGCAATCAGTGAGTCTCAGGAAAGAATGGCTGTTGTAATTGAAAAAGAAAATGTTGCGCGCTTTATGGAGCTCGCATCTAAAGAAAATCTTCAGGCTGTCAAGGTTGCCGATGTTAAGGCAGAACCTCGTCTTACTATGCATTGGAACGGCAAAACTATTGTCGATATAAGCCGTGAATTCTTAAATTCAAACGGCGCTGAAAAGCATATCACAATTACACCTGAAAAACCGGAAAACTATAATATCCCTGTAAGCGGAAGCTTTACAGAAAATATGACCGCAATTGCTGATGACCTTAATATGTGCTCTAAGCGCGGTCTTTCTGAACAGTTTGACTCTACAATCGGCGCAGGTACTGTACTTATGCCCTTTGGCGGTAAAAATCAGCTTACACCTATTCAGGCAATGGTTCAAAAGATTTCTGTTGAGAAAAAACATACAGATGACTGCTCGCTTATGTCTTGGGGTTATAATCCGTTTATATCAGAAAAGAGTCCATATCACGGCGCATATCTCGCTGTTGTTGAATCGGTTTCAAAGCTTATAGCTACAGGCGCGGAATTCAAGGATGTTTATCTTACCTTCCAAGAGTATTTTGAGCGTCCCGGTAAGGACGGAAAGCGTTGGGGTAAGCCTTTATCTGCACTCTTAGGTGCATTCAAGGCTCAAAAGGAGCTTGGCATCGGTTCAATCGGTGGTAAGGACTCAATGAGCGGTAGCTTTGAGAATTTAGATGTTCCCCCTACCCTCGTTTCATTTGCTGTTACAACTAACAAAACACAAAATATTTTATCCCCTGAATTTAAGTCGACAGGAAATAAGGTTTATGTTATCGCACCAATATACGACGAAGAAACCAATCTTCCAAATACCGATTCTCTTTTGCGCGTATATAGTATCGTTACAAAGCTTATGCGCGAGGGTAAGGTTGTTTCTGCATATACTCCCACTATGGGCGGTATTGGTGAAGCTGTAATGAAGATGTGCTTTGGTAACGGTCTTGGATTTAAGTATGACAGTAATATGTGCACATCTGCAATCTTTGGCTATTGCTACGGCGGTTTCCTGCTTGAGGTTACTGAGGAAATTGACGAGGGTATCCTTGTAGGCGTTATTACAGACGACGGTAACATTTCACTTAACAACGAGGTTCTTTCTCTTGACAAGCTTTTAGGAATTTATGAAAATAAGCTTGAAAGTGTTTACAAGTGCAATATTGAGGACCGTAAAACTTCTATGGAGAACTTCTCATACAATGCTACAGAAAGAAAGGCTCCCTCAATTAAGTTTGCAAAGCCTCGCGTACTTATTCCTGTTTTCCCAGGCACCAACTGTGAATTTGATTCCGCAAAGGCAATGAGCGATGCAGGCGCTGAGGCTGAAATATTTGTAATAAATAATCTTTCGTCTGACGGAATTGCTCGAAGTGTTGAAAGCTTTGCAGAAAAGGTAAAGTCTTCACAAATTATATTTGTTCCGGGTGGATTCTCTGGCGGCGACGAGCCTGACGGTAGCGGTAAGTTCATTACTGCATTCTTCAGAAATGCCGCTATTAAGGAACAGGTTACCGATTTACTCGAAAACAGAGACGGTCTTATGTGTGGTATCTGTAATGGATTCCAGGCGCTTATAAAGCTCGGTCTTGTTCCCTATGGAAAGATTATAGATACTGATGATTCTTGTCCAACATTGACCTTTAATACAATTGGTCGTCACCAATCAAGAATTGTTAGAACAAGAATTGCATCAAATAAGTCTCCTTGGCTCGCTCATACAAATGTTGGTGACATTTACAGTGTACCGATTTCACACGGTGAAGGTCGTTTCTTAGCAGAAAAAGCACTAATTAAAGAGCTTGCCGCTAATGGACAGATTGCTACACAGTATGTTGACCTTAACGGTAATGCTACAAGTGATGTACATTTCAATCCAAATGATTCTATGTATGCAATTGAGGGTATTACTTCACCTGACGGTCGTGTATTCGGTAAGATGGGACATTCTGAGCGCAGAGGTTCAGGTCTATACAAAAATGTGCCCGGAGATTATGACATTAAGATGTTTGAATCCGCAGTAAAATATTTTAAGTAAAGAGGTATAAAAATGGCTTATTTAACAGATATTGAAATTGCACAGCAGTGCGAAATGCAACCAATCACCAAGATTGCCGAAAAGGCAGGAATTGACGAAAAATATATTGAGCAGTACGGCAAATATAAAGCTAAAATTGATTTATCACTCGCAAAAGAGACTGATAGACCTGACGGTAAGCTTATTCTTGTAACTGCTATTACACCCACCCCAGCAGGTGAAGGAAAAACCACTACAACAATCGGTCTTGCAGACGGTATGAGCCGTATTGGTGAAAATGTTTGTGTTGCTCTGCGTGAGCCCTCTTTGGGACCTGTTTTCGGTGTTAAAGGTGGTGCCGCAGGCGGTGGATATGCACAGGTTGTTCCTATGGAGGACATAAATCTTCACTTTACAGGCGATTTTCACGCTATAGGTGCTGCTAACAATCTTCTTGCCGCAATGCTTGATAATCACATTCATCAGGGAAATGCATTAGGAATTGATGTTCGCCGTATTAGCTGGAAACGTTGTGTTGATATGAATGACCGTCAGCTTCGCTTTGTTACTGACGGACTTGGCGGTAAGGTAAACGGTGTTCCTCGTGAAGACGGTTTTGATATTACTGTTGCAAGTGAAATAATGGCTGTTCTTTGTCTTTCAAGCTCCATTACCGACCTTAAGGATAGACTTTCAAGAATTATCGTTGGTTACACATTTAATGACGATCCTGTAACTGCCGGTCAGCTTAATGCAGCAGGCGCTATGACCGCGCTTTTGAAGGATGCATTAAAGCCAAATCTTGTACAGACACTTGAAGGTACTCCCGCACTTGTTCACGGCGGACCTTTTGCGAACATTGCTCACGGATGTAACTCTGTTACCGCAACAAAAATGGCTTTAAAGCTTGCAGATTACGCTGTTACCGAAGCTGGTTTTGGTGCTGATTTGGGTGCTGAAAAGTTCCTTGACATCAAGTGCAGAATGGCAGGTCTCACTCCGTCGGCAGTAGTTGTTGTAGCAACTGTACGCGCTCTTAAAATGCACGGCGGACTTGATAAAAAGTCTCTCGGTGAGGAAAACCTCGAAGCGCTCGAAAAAGGAATTCCTAACCTTTTACGCCATGTATCAAACATTAAAAATGTTTATAAGTTACCCTGTGTTGTTGCTGTTAACCGTTTCCCAACAGATACAGATAATGAAATCGAATTTATTATTGCTAAGTGCAAGGAATTGGGCGTAAATGTTGTTCTCTCAACAGTATGGGCTGACGGCGGAAAGGGCGGCGAGGAGCTTGCCCGCGAGGTTGTAAGACTTTGTAATGAAGAAAAAGGCGATTTTACCTTTAGCTATGAGGACAATTACTCCATTGAAGAAAAAATCGAAGCAGTTGTTAAAAAGGTTTATGGCGGTGACGGTGTAATTCTTACTCCTAATGCTAAAAAGCAGGCAGAAAGACTTGCAGAGCTTGGATTTGACAAATGCCCCGTATGTATTGCCAAAACACAGTACAGCTTCTCTGATGATCCGACAAAGCTTGGTGCTCCTGAAGGCTTCAAGGTGACAGTTCGTAATATCAAAATTTCTGCAGGCGCAGGTTTCCTTGTTGTATTGACAGGCGATATTATGACAATGCCCGGTCTTCCCAAATCTCCCGCCGCAGAGCGAATTGATGTAGACGAAGACGGTAAGATTACCGGATTATTCTAATTTAGTTTATCCTAACCTCCTTAAATAAGGGGACAAAATAAGAGAGCTTCGCTTTTTTGCGAAGCTCTCTTTGCTCATATAATCAAAGACATTTACTTTTAATATTTAACCGTAATTTTAATTACATTTCCGTAAAGTCTTGCATTAAGACCTAATACATACTGCGGAATAACCGAATCATAGCTTATAGACGACGGAGAAGCCTTTGATTTAATTTTAGTATAATAATTTTCGTGTGTATGACCACAGAAAATACCCTTAATGATTTTTGCATTTTCTGTAATATGATTATACATTTTTTTATCAATTTCTGTTTGCTTAAGCGCACTGGAGCCGATATACCAATTCCCAAAATTACCGTTTTTACCATTAATTAAATCATAAAATGGCTCGCTGCTGTTTGGCCAAATGGGTGAATGTTGGAAAATCAGAACAGAGTATCCATTATCCTTTGCGATTTTCAAATCATCTGCAAAGAACTTATCCATTGTACCGGTTTTAGCGTTTCCTTTTGAATCCTTTGCGGTAAATTCACTGCTATAATAGTTTTCATAAGTAGAACCGGCGCCGTTATTCATTGTGATTATCATAAATTTATCTTTTATGATTTCAGAATGATAATGAATATTGTGCGACCATTTTGTTTGACATAAAGCAAAGCGTTCCTCTACAGGAACAGTATCGGTATAAGTATCATACCATACCTTACGGTAATCGTGGTTCCCCATTGCAACAAGAGTATTTGTCTTACCGATAATCTCATTTAATAAGTCAAGTGCACCAACCGAAAGATAATCAATTGCATCACCTGTAACTATTGTTTTATCAAAAAAGGAAGCATATTTCATCGCAATTCTTGCGTTTCTTTCGGCATCGGGAAAGGAATTTTTTCTTGACAAATACGATTTTGCAAGCTGAGGGTCAAGAAGGTCGTCATTATTCATTGCAACAAGATGGAAGTCTGTAAGATGTGCGATGGTGTATTCATTTTTACCACCAAGGTCGATATCAACATCTCTGACATAAATTCCCGTACTATTAATTTTATATACCCAGTTTGTTTTATCTTTCTCACTTCCCACCACAGTGGATATGCCCTTTAATAAATATTCTTTAAGAGTTTTAGCCTCTAAAAATACGCCCTCAGTTGGAGGCAATCCACCGAGATTGTGGTCCTGACGCTCAATTGTAAAAGTATATGTTTTATTTTTATGCTTAAAGGTAAAGGTATTTTTACCCAAGTTCACAAGCGCAAGATACAAAAAGCTTCCGTCTTCGTTTCTTTCTATTTCTTTACCATTAACGGTTACGGGTTTTGAAGGGTCAGAGTTGCCGCTGATATTTACAACCGCCTCAGTAGTTATTAATGTATTCTGCTTAGGAAAGCTAAAGCTAAGCTCAACCAAAGAATTGTTTTGTGTGTTGCTTATTGCCGAATTTTTATCTGAATTGGATTGTACTCCGCTAACTGTAGGCGTACTACTATCTGAGGAATTGTCTTCAATTATATTACTTGATGTTACCACATCGGTCACCTCGCTACTAAAATTTGAATCAATATCTTTTGCTTTATCTTTTGTAAATTCAAGGCAAATCATTACAGCTGATAAACCAACAAGAACCGCCGCTATTGCGGCAAGAATAATTAGAATTATTTTTTTAGAATCCATAAATTTGCATCTCCTTTTTTACAGTTTACTTTTAAATCAGTGTAAAGTCAATATGATATATAAAAAAGGATAATATATTTTATTAAATAAACAAAATTATATACAGTAAATAGGCTCTATAATAACCCAAAAGCTTATTATAGAGCCTAAAATGTATTTTAGTTATGTATTCTGATTATATTTTGCAACAACATTTTTAATTCTGTCAGCAGGGTCAAGTAATCCGCTTATAGAATTATCATAGTTAAGAGTTTCAACCAAAAGCGCGATATATTTTGACATATTAACACTGCAATACCAATCGCGCGCAAGAAGCTCATCAGGCTGGAAGATTAAATTTGTTGTGAAAACCTTATCAATAAGTCCGTTTTTATAATACTCATCAAACTTATCTAAACCTTCTACAAAAAGACCAAAGGTGGAGAAAATAAAGATTCTTCCTGCACCCTTTTCCTTAAGCTTTGCAGCTATATCAAGCATAGACTCACCTGATGAAATCATATCATCAACAAGAATGAGGTCTTTACCTGTTATATCGCTGCCAAGGAACTCGTGAGCTTCAATAGGATTTCTGCCGTTTACAATAACAGAATAATTACGACGCTTATAGAACATTCCAAGCGGCAAACCTAAAACAGAGGAATAGTAAATACAACGGCCCATTCCGCCCTCATCAGGAGAAACAATCATAGCATGGTCACGGTCAAGCTTAATATCAGGAACAGTCTTAAGCAAAGCCTTAATCATTTGATAAGAAGCTTGTACATTATCGAATCCTTCAAGCGGAATTGCATTGTTAACTCTGGGGTCGTGAGCGTCAAATGTAATGATGTTTTTCACACCCATTGCAACAAGCTCCTGTAAAGCCATAGCGCAGTCCATAGATTCTCTTGTGGTTCTTCTGTGCTGTCTTCCCTCGTAAAGCATAGGCATAATAACGGTTATTCTTCTTGCTTTTCCGCCAAGAGCCGCAATTACGCGCTTAAGGTCCTGAAAGTGGTCGTCCGGACTCATAGGAACAGTCATTCCGTACATTTTATATGTAACATTATAGTTAAAGCAGTCACAAATAATATATACATCCAATCCACGTGCAGTATGGTTTAATACCGCTTTAGCCTCACCTGTTCCGAAACGCGGACAATTTGCAGAAACAACAAAGGATTCATCCTCGGGAATGTTTCTCCACTGCTTAAGATAGAAATCTACCTTAGATGAAATGTACTCACAACCTCGCATACTAATAAGCGCAAGGTCGCCATAGGGTGTGTGTTTAAAATCAATGCTTGCCATAATCTTCCTCCGCAAAATATAATTTACTGACTAAATACCACAATCAGTATGCACCATATATATAATACCACAAAATCTTCGACATAAAAAGACTTTTTATGAAAAAATTTTCAATAATAATTTTCTCATTTTATATATAGTTTTTCGTATATAACGACAGTTTTAATAAAACCAATCGAAATGCTTTAATTATGAGGCAATATTTTTCTTTAGTCTTATCAAATCTCTTATGTCAAAAGCGCCGTCTCCATTAACATCAATTACATCATTCTGATAACCCTCAGGTGTAATAATACCAATAAGCATTTTTCTGATAAGAGTAAGGTCCTCGGCATTTACCAAACCATCTCTGTTAGCATCGCCCCGAATAAGCATAAGTATTGATTTTTCGTCAGCGACACCGCCGCATACAGTACATATTTGTTGTAAGCAGCCGTCAGCCTCAAAGGATGGTTCTGCAGAAACCACCCATTCACCGCCTGTATGACCTAATGCATCAACAATATCCTCTTCGTAAAAATCTCCGCAGATACTACAGGTATATCTTACGCAACCGTATTCAGTACAGGTAGGAGCAATATCCTCGCGCACATATGGATGGTCTAACATATCAATAAGACCTATAAAGTTATATCCGCACTCAGTACAGGTATTAATCTCTGTACCCTTTCTGAATCAGGTAGCCATAGTTTCAATATACTTTTCGTATTCGTGGGTATGACCGTCAAGCAAGAAATACGGATAACTGGTATCCTTTAAAGCCAAATGGGCTGCAGAATTTTCGTAGCAATAAACTACAAGCTTAGGACAATTTTTAAAGCAATTTACACCGTATTTTATTACAGTTGCTGGTACTTTAGCGGCAGTAAGGTTAGCGCAATCGGTAAAGGTATTATCCGAAAGAGTAGTGAGATTATCATTTATCAGGATACTCACTAAACCGTCACAGCCTGCAAATGAATATGCCGATAAGGTATTAAGGTTATCGTTAAGATACAGCATTCTGAGTCCAATACACTCTGCAAAAGCATAGCTCTGAATATTCAAAAGTGTGGTTGGCGCATCAAAGATTTCAAAGTTCTTACAGTCATAGAAAGCATATTCACCAATCGTCTGCAAGCCCTCATTGAAAGTAACTGTTTCAAGTGCAGTACAATTTCTAAAGGTGTTAGAAGGTATTTCCGTTATACCGCTTGGGAATTCAAGTGATTTCAAGGTGGTACAACTGTAAAAAGCATAAGAATTTATATATGTCAAGCTTTCAGGGAAATAAATATATTCTAAGCCATTTTGTTCTTTAAATGCATCAACAGGTATCTGTGTAACGCCTTCGTCAACAGTAATTTCTTTTAATGCAGTACACTTAAAGAACGGTGTACGGTAGGTCTGATTATATGTGCTAAAGCTATTATTTGTGTTGGGTGTTTCTATCTATCCTGCGGGATAACCAACCTTAGAAAGCTTTGTGCAGTTATAGAATGCATCTGCGGACATTGCTGTTACCGTATCAGGTATATCCATTTCCTCAAACAGGCAGTTTTCAAAGGCGTAGGAATGAATTGTTGTCAAACCGTCAGGCAGATTTATACCCAATAATGATGTGCAATTTTTAAATGCAGCGCAACCAATAAGAGTAAGGCATTCAGAAAAAACAACACTTTCAAGCTTACTGCAGCCTTCAAAAGCGCTTACATCAATTGTCACAACACTTTTCGGCAAAGTGATTTCTGTAAGGGAAGTACAGTTTCTGAACATTGATTCACTAATCAATGAAAGACGGCTCTCATAACCGGCAGAGTCAACAAAAGAAACCCTTTCAAGCAATGAACAACCGTAAAAAAATCTCTTTTTCAACCGTTTCAAGGGTGTATGGCAATGAAACAGATTTAATGAATGTGTTATTCTTAAAAATCCCTGATGCAAGACTTTGAACAATATATCCTCCTAAATCCTCAGGTATATCAATTTCAGATTCATTACCCTCATATTTAGTGATTTTACAGAAGGTACCGTTTAAAATTTCATATGTAAAGTCACCAAACTTTGCATATACGGCTGCTTCTAAAGGAATACCCGAACCTGAAATAAAAATTAAAACAACTAAAAATAAGGATAAAATTCTTTTAAATTTCATAAATACACTCCTCAAAAAAATCTAATTAATTATAACTCAATATACATTAAAAAGCAATGCTTTTAGCAATTAATTAAATAAATCTATATTTTCTGTAAGAACATTTTAAATCAATTTATAATCAAGCTTAGAATTTTCAATATTATTTTTAAGAAAATCAAGCACGGTATCCATTTGTTTTCTAAGTGCAATCTGCGCTTTTTAAGAACGGAATCTCGCATAAAAAACGGAGTACTTGCAAAGGCAAAAACTCCGTAAAAATTTAAATCATATTAATAATTTCGCCGGCATCGCTTAGCACTAAATCTGGCTTTTCTTCCGATGCGTTAAGAATTTCAGTTGTAGTTTCTCCGCTCATAACAAGAATACTCACAGCGCCTGCATTCAAACCGCTTTTTATATCGGTGTAGATTCTGTCACCAATAACGGCGGTCTGATTGGGAGTACAATTCCACTTATTCATTGCAAGCTGAGGCATTAAAGCCGACGGCTTTCCGATAACAAAAGGCCGTTTACCTGTTGCATTAAAAATCATATCGCAAACGCTTCCGCAATCGGGAACGCTTCCGTATTCGGTAGGACATACATAATCAGGATTTGTTGCAATATACGGTATACTATCCCGTGTCAGCAAAAGCTTACACACATCTTCAAGCTTTTTAAATGTAAGCTCGGTATCAAAGCCCATTACAATGCAATCAGTTTTATCAATATCATCGCTTACCGTAAAGCCCTCAGTAATTAATTCCTTTTTAAGCGACTCTGTTCCGCAAACATATAAAATGGCGTCGGCGTAATGCTTTTTTAAGTAATATGCGGTTGCCTGAGAAGAGGTAATAAAATCCTCCCTATCAGCAGTAATGCCAAGCTTTTCAAGCTTTAAAATATAGTCTGCAACGCTTTTTGAAGAGTTGTTTGTCATAAACAAGTATCTATGTCCCTTGTTCTTTATGCTATTAAGTAATTGGGCCGTAAAACCATAAAGCTTGTTTCCGAGATACAGAGTACCGTCCATATCAAATAAGAATAACCGAATATCCTTTAAATTTTTCATTAAATCACCGTCTTTTAATAAAATTGTCAATCTCTCTTTTTAGCTCAGCCACAGGCAGACCGACAACATTGAAGTAATCGCCCCTTATTCCTTTAACAAAAAGTCCGCCCTTAGACTGAATACCGTATCCGCCTGCTTTATCATAAGGCTCTAAGGTATCAATATAATTGTTAATCTCGCCTTCTGAAAGCTCATAAAAATTAACATAAGTTGTAACAGAAAATGAATGTGATTTCCCATTCAAGCAAATACAGCACCCTGTAATAACCTTATGACTTCTGCCCGACAAAAGTTTTAGCATATCATAAGCCTCATCTTTTGACTTAGGCTTACCGAGAATAATACCGTCTGCCAAAACAGAGGTGTCTGCGCCGATAACTAATGAATCGGGATTGCTTTTTGCAACATCAAGTGCTTTAAGTCTTGCTAAATACTCAGGTTGATTTTCGTTTTTTATACCGTCTGGCACATTTTCCTCAACATCGGATACAACTATCTGAAACTTATCAAAAATAACGCTTAAAAGCTCTTTTCTGCGAGGGGAAGCAGAGGCTAAAATAACATTTATAATGTTCATATCAGGCACCTGCAACATATGTTGGAAATTCATTACTCATACTTTCTTCAATATGCCTGTTATAATCAGCAACGGCATATCTGTAATGAACCGCATAGGAAGTCAAGAAATAAGGTAAAGTGAAAATAAGAGGAATAACCGGCACCGAAAGTAAAATCCAAAAGGCAAAGCTAAAGAAAAGATAAATAAAATCAACCGTTGTCTTTCTTGATATTATCTTTGACATATTTAACGCTTCGTCAATATCCATATTCTCGTCCGATACAATAAGAAAAGGAGCAAGGTAATATTTCAACATATAGATTATAAGCAGAATATACGCAAGAGAACGCAAAAACAAATACACATATTCAAGATTTGCCGACCACAAAGGAATGGAAACATCAAGCCACTCAAAAATTTTTCCGCTTAAAATTACCTGAACCGCCAATGAAGGCAGAAAGAAAAATATTGCCGGTATAATACATTTTGCAAAAACCTTTAAAAAGAATTTTAACGACTTAATATATTCGTCCATACCGCAAAAGTAATAGAAAACGGCTATAGGAACATCCTTTGCATCAAGCAAAAGTCTCCACACAAAACGGAAAAGACCTAACAGTAACGGAAAAATAACAAGTACGCTTAATGAAATGTAAATTACTTCAGACGCGATTGTTCCCGCAACCACACCCAAAAAATGCGAAACATACGAAACAATAAAAAATGTGAATAAGAAAATCGAACAACCGAACATTACGCTTAAAAGATTATTTTTTAAGACTGTTTTTGCGGTGTGCTTTACCGCTTTACTTCCTGATGTCATTTATATTTCTCCCTATTTTTTCATTATACTATGAGCATTATAGCATTACATTTTCAAAATCATATTTCTAAACTGTTAATTTTGCGTAATTTGCCATTATTTTCTTAGTTCCGACCTTTTCAAATGCAATTTCAAGCATAAAATCACCGCCTGTAGGTGTAACAGAAAGTATTATACCCACTCCAAAGGTTTTGTGTGTTACCTGCTGTCCCACAGAATAGGTGGCATCACTTTTTGGCGCCGTCGCTTTTGGTTTGTCAGACACAAAGGAATTAGTAAAGCCGTAGTTTTTTTTAGGCTTGTCCGACGAAAAAGAAAAAGACGAGTTATCCGCAAAGGTTGAGCTATAATCATAATTATAGCTTTTTTGCTCATAATTTGAAGATGTGCTTCTTGCATAGAAGCTATTTCCGTATACATTGCAATATTCCTCAGGTATTTCTTTTACAAACCTTGACGGCATATTTCTACCTGTTGTACCAAACATCATTCTCATATAAGCGTTTGTAACAGTAAGCTCCTTTTTAGCACGGGTAATTGCAACATAAGCCAACCGTCGCTCCTCCTCAATTTCCTCCGGACCCCCATAGATTGATTGATTACCGGGGAAAATTCCTTCCTCCATACCAACAAGGAAAACCTTATTAAATTCAAGTCCCTTTGCTGAGTGAACGGTCATAAGCACAACCTTATCGGCTAATTCATCAAAGGAATCTATATCGCTCACAAGGGCAATCTGCTCAAGAAAATCCGAAAGTGAGGGCTCGGGTGTTTCAAGCTCATACTGAGCTATATTAGACGAAAACTCCTTAACATTCTCAAGCCTTTCCTGTCCCTCTTCACCATCGTTTAAAAGAGCCTCTGAATAGCCTGTAAGCTCAAGCATTCTGTCAAACAGCTCACTCAGCTCACATTCCTCGGCAAGCGCTGTCAGCTCTTTTATAATTTCACAAAAGCCCTTAAGCTTTGCAGATGCGCGAGATAAACCTGCATACTCATCAGCATTGCAGAATACCTCAAAAAGCGAAATTCCGAGCTGTGAAGCAATATCAGCGCCTTTGTTTACGGTGGTGTCGCCTATTCCGCGCTTTGGCTCGTTTATAATTCTCTTTAGACGCAAATCATCATTATTGTTGTTTATAAGCTGTAAATATGCAAGAACATCCTTAATTTCCTTGCGGTCAAAAAAGCGTGTTCCGCCAACAACCTTATAGGAGATTCCGCTTCTTACAAAAACATTTTCTATGGCATTCGACTGGGCATTCATTCTGTAAAGAATTGCGTGGTCCGAAAAAGAAGAACCCTTTTCAACATTTTCAAGAATACAGTCGGCAATATACCGCGCTTCTTCCCTTTCGTCGGAAGCAGTATACATTGTTATTTTTTCGCCGTCGCCATTATCTGTCCAAAGAGTTTTTCCCTTTCTGCCCATATTATTTGCAATTACACTGTTTGCGGCATTCAAAATATTTGAGGTAGAACGGTAATTCTGCTCAAGTCTTATAGTTTTTGCATTCAAATATCTTTCTTCAAAGTTCAAAATATTCTCAATTGTAGCGCCTCTGAAGCGGTAAATGCTCTGGTCATCGTCACCGACAACACAAATATTGTTTCTGCCCGATGCCAAAAGGCTTACCAGTACATATTGCGCGTGGTTGGTATCCTGATATTCGTCAACCATAACATATTTAAACTTATTTTTATAATATTCGAGCACATCGCTGTTTTCCTTTAAGAGCTTTACGGCATTTACAATCATATCGTCAAAATCCATTGCATCTGCATTTTTAAGCCTCGTCTGATATAGCTTATAAAGCTGAGCAATCGTTTTTAAACGGTAATCCGAACCCACCGAAGCCGCATATTCCTCAGGAGAAATAAGGCTATCCTTCGCATTTGAAATGGCAGACAAAACAGTTTTATGATTAATCATCTTGTCGTCAATATTATGCGCCTTCATAATTTCTTTCATAAGACGGCGTTGGTCATCTGTGTCATAAATAGTAAAATGCGAGGTATAACCTATGTAATCGCCATAGCGGCGAAGAATTTTTCCGCAAACGGAATGAAAGGTTCCTGCCCAAATATCGTTAGCGCAATCACCGAGCTTTGAGGCAATTCTCTCTTTAAGCTCACCCGCCGCTTTGTTGGTAAAAGTAATAGCTAATATCTGCCAAGGCTTTGCAGGGTTTACACTAAATGTATTCTCAGGCAAAATCTCTGTTTTACCCAAAAGATACGCCTCACCTGATTTTATATCCTCATCCCAATAATCAGGTATATAGCTACTGTTATATGCATCTCCAAACTTAACAAGGCAAAGTATTCTGTTTACAAGCACAGTAGTTTTTCCGCTTCCCGCCCCTGCAAGCACCAAAAGAGGACCGTTAACAGTTGTAACAGCCTCAAACTGACGGTCATTCATATTTTCAAAATATTTTTCAATAATCTGTTTTCTAAGTTTAATAAAATCCATTACATATTCCCCAAAAAATCAAGCTAATAAATATAATACTATTTATGTATTAAAAAGTCAAATAAAAACAGATTTAAAAAAGCGCAAAGGATGTTTGTTATTTTTTTAACAATATTTTATGCAAAAATAATTATTTTTAAAAATTATTTGTTATTTTTTTAACAATCCTATTGACAAATAGATTTGAATCGTATATAATGTAGTACAATCAATTTTTAAATCTTTTTTACTTAATTTGGAGGTAATTAAAAATGGCAAGAATTTATAACTTTAGCGCAGGTCCCTCTATGTTACCTGAGGAGGTTCTTAAGACCGCAGCAGCAGAAATGCTCGAATTCGGTGATAGCGGTCAGTCTGTAATGGAGATGTCTCACCGTTCAAAGGAATATCAGGCAATTTTTGATGAGACTGAAGCTAATCTCCGCGAGGTAATGAACATTCCCGATAATTATGAGGTTCTTTTCTTACAGGGCGGTGCTTCTACACAGTTTGCTATGATTCCTATGAATCTTATGACAAAGAACGGCAAGGCTGACTTTATTGTAACAGGTCAGTGGGCAAATAAGGCTTACAAGGAGGCTGCCCGTTACGGTTCTGCACGCGAGGTTGCATCCTCTAAGGATAAAACCTTCTCATACATTCCTAAGACAACCGCTGCTGATTTTGATCCTGAGGCTGACTATGTTCACATTTGTATGAACAACACAATCTACGGTACAAAATACAACACACTTCCCGATACAGGCGATGTTCCGCTTGTAGCTGACATTTCAAGCTGTATTCTTTCAGAACCCATTGATGTTTCAAAGTTCGGTATGCTTTATGCAGGTGCTCAGAAGAATGTAGCCCCCGCAGGTGTTACAATCGTTATTATCCGCAAGGATTTAATCGGCAACGCAATGGATATTACCCCTACAATGCTTAAGTATGACACTCATAGCGAGAACGGTTCAATGTTCAATACTCCCCCCTGCTACACAATTTATGTTGCAGGCCTTACCTTAAAGTGGATTAAGAAAATGGGCGGACTTGAGGCTATGAAGGAATTAAATGAAAAGAAGGCTAAAATGCTTTACGATTTCCTTGACAATTCTAAGCTTTTCAAGGGTACAGTAGTTCCCGAGGACCGTTCACTTATGAATGTTCCCTTTATCACAGGCAACGAGGAGCTTGATGCTAAGTTTGTTGCAGAGTCTAAAAAGGCTGGTTTCGTTAACCTTAAGGGACACCGTTCTGTTGGCGGTATGAGAGCTTCTATCTATAACGCAATGCCAATTGAAGGCGTTGAGAAGCTTGTTGAATTTATGAAAAAATTTGAGGAGGAAAACGCATAATGTTTAAGATTAAAACCTATAATAAAATCTCAAAAAGCGGTCTTGAGGTATTTGACGATAAATACACAATCGGTGATGAGGTTGAAAATGCAGACGGTGCGATAGTTCGTTCTGCCGCATTGCACGACACTGAGTTTCCTGAAAGTCTACTCGCTATTGCACGCGCAGGCGCAGGTACAAACAATATTCCGATTGAGCGTTGCAGTGAGCAGGGTATCGTTGTTTTTAACACTCCCGGTGCTAATGCCAATGCCGTTAAGGAGCTTGTAATTGCAGGTCTTCTCATTTCCTCACGCCGTGTTATCTCAGGTATTGAATGGTGTAAGACCTTAAAGGGCGAGGGCGATGCTGTAGGTAAGCTCGTTGAAAAAGGCAAGGGTGCTTTTGCAGGACCTGAAATTAAGGGTAAATCCTTAGGTGTTATCGGTCTCGGCGCAATCGGTGTTATGGTTGCAAACGCCGCTAACCACCTCGGTATGAAGGTTTACGGTTATGACCCCTATCTTTCTGTTAAGTCTGCTTGGAACCTCAATCACAATGCAATTTACATTAACGATATAAACGAGATATTTGCTAAGTGCGATTATATTACCATTCATGTTCCGCTTGTTGAAAACACAAAGAACCTTATTAATACTGATACTATTGCAAAAATGAAGGATGGAGTTAGAATTCTTAACTTCTCTCGCGCTGCACTTGTTAATGATGATGCAATTAAGGCAGCTCTTGAATCAGGCAAGGTTGCATCATATGTAACCGACTTCCCCACCGATGCTGTTCTTGATGTTGACGGTGTAATTGCTATTCCCCACCTCGGTGCTTCCACACCTGAGTCAGAGGATAACTGCGCAAGTATGGCTTCTAAGGAGCTTATTGATTACATTGAAAACGGTAATATCGTTAACTCGGTTAACCTTCCTGAGGTAACAATGCCCAGAAGCGGCGAGCACAGAGTATGCGTTATCCACAAGAATATTCCTAATATGATTACAACTATTACAGGAATTATTGCTGACGACGGCGTAAATATTGAGAATCTTCTCAACAAATCCCGTGGCGACTTTGCTTACACTATGCTTGACATCGGCGCTGCTGATACAGCTGCTGTTGCTGAAGAAATTAATGCAATTGACGGTGTAATAAAGGTAAGAGTTATCTAATCCAATATCAACATTCAATGAAACCCTTGTTCGAAAACGAACAAGGGTTTCATTTTTAAAATATTATATCTTTTTATTAATAAAAAGCGCAAGTGCTTACTATCACTTATTTTACTGCTTCTCTTATATCCCAACCTTGCTCATCTAAAAGCTTCATAGAAGTATTATAATCGCATTTTTTAATATCACAGACAATGCGCACCATTCTGTCCCTTAGCTTTTTATTGCTTGGTTGCAAATTAACCATCATATTTTCATAAACCTTACCCGTTTTTACCATTGGGCAGGTAGAAATCATATTAAGGATTATTTTTTGGGCTGTTCCTGCTTTCATACGAGTAGAACCTGTTATAACCTCTGCACCTGTGTCTGCGACAATAGATGCCTTCGATATTTTTTCTATACAAGTATCGTGATTGTTTGAAATACTGACAGTATATGCACCTACACTATTTGCATATTCAAGTGCGCCTATAACATATGGCGCTCCGCCTGATGCAGATATTCCTATAACAACATCCTTTTCACAAACATTGTAGCTTTTAATATCTTTTTTTCCTTCCTCGGCATTATCCTCTTCGTATTCGCCTGCCTGCGATAGACATTTCTCACCACCCGCCATAACACCCACAACCTGTTCTTTTGGAACACCAAATGTCGGCGGACACTCTGACGCATCAAGCACACCCAGTCTTCCTGATGTACCCGCACCAACATAGAATAAACGTCCTCCCATTTCAAAGATTTCTGCCACCTTGTCACAAACAGCAACAATATCATCAATAGCTTTTTCTACTGCAAGAACAGCATTCATATTTTCTTTGTTTATCAGCGCTACTATAGAAGATGTATCCATTTTATCAATATTCACTGACGCTTCGTTTCTCATTTCTGTTTTTAACATAATTCGTCTCTCCTTTTTTCGAAAATTCGCCTTGCGTTTATAAGCGCACCTTCTACCTGTTCGTTTCTAACAACCTTAAAAGAACAACTTTGGTTTTTAATATTCCTTTGTATTAACGGTAAAAGTATCTCACTTTGTTTGCTGATACCTCCAAACAAAAATATCGGAATTGCTTCATCTTTTTTAAAATCTAAAACCGCTGTATTTATCATTGATGCTACAAACTGCATATTTTCTTCAAGTATTTGATTCGCAACGGCATCGCCACGATTTGCCGCCTCAAATACAATATCACAAAACGAAGCAATATACTGCTTACCGCCTTTATAAAACTTATCGAGATGCTCCTCTGCAGACTCACCGATACGTTCATACAATAGCTTGGTTAGTAATGTAGCCTCACCGCTTTTATCACCCTCACAAAGAACTGCCGAAATAGCTTTTTTAGCTATTGTATATCCACTGCCACCTTCATCAAAAAGTTGTCCCCAACCGGCTATACGATGCAGTTTTTCGTCCTGTACCGTAAAAACAATAAAACCTGTACCCATTATAACAAGTATACATCTTTGATTATTGGAAAGTGCTCGGATATTATCAATATCACTCGCATTGTCATATGCATAAAATCCGAATTTTTTAAAAAAATTATTTAAGGTTTTTTCATTTTCACCCGAAAGTCCTCCACCGGCAATTCCTGCAAACATAGTAACTTTACAGTAGGGTATTCCCGCGCACACCTCAGCGATTCCCTCTTTCAACAAAGAAAAAGTATTTTCCATTCCTACATCATTGGGGTTTGTTGCGCCTTTTATAACAGAGCGTATTGTCTGCCCGTTTTCATCTGAAAGACAAAACACTGTTTTCGTACCGCCACCGTCAATACCGAGAAAATAATTCAAATTCTTTTTTTCAAAAACCAACTCATCAATTGACACTCCAAATATATCTGATAGTTTTATTAAGGTATCAATGTTTGGCATTCCACTACCGTTTTCCCACTTACTCACCGATTTTTCGGTAAAGCCAAGCATATCCGCAAGTTCCCTTTGCGTATACGAACATTTTGTACGGTGATATTTAAGATTTTCACCCAAAAAAACAGACCGTTTCATAAAATCGCCTCACTTTATCAATATTATAATATATAACACCACTTATCAATAGAATTATATGTAGAAGATGCCGCATCAACTCTACTGTAGGTAGAGCCGATACACAAATACACAGTGGCTACAGTATTACTGTAACCACTGCTTTTTTAAAACACTATAATATATTACACCAAGGCTTCTGCTTTTTCCTCAGCTTGTTTTTTGTTTTGAAGATTCGCCCTCGCATTCGCAAGCATAAGCTTTAATCGGTTTTCCTGATTGACCTTTGTAGCACCGGCATCATAGTCTATAGCTACTATGTTTATTTCAGGATTTCTATCCTTTAAAGGCTTCATCATACCTTTACCGCAAATATGGTTCGGTAAGCATCCAAAAGGTTGCGTACAAACAATATTATGTACACCACTATCGTTAAGCTCAAGCATTTCTGCAGGTAAAAGCCAACCCTCTCCCATCTTTGTGCCAAGACCAATATAATCTCTCACAAGCTCCATAGTATGCTTAATGGGTGTGGGCGCTCTAAATGTCCCCTCTTCTTCTATCAAAGAAATAAGCTGACTTTGTTGTCTTGTAAGAATCTTATACGCAAATTTAAATATTGGATAAATTCTTTTTTTCATACCGTAACGGCGGTCATCCATATATGAAGTAATACAATAAAAGAAGAAATCAATTAGACCGGGAACTACTACCTCTGCCCCCTCATCAATCAGAAACTGTTCAAGATTGTTATTGCCAAGCGGTGAATATTTTACATATATCTCACCCACTACACCAACCTTAACCTTTGGAGTCTTTACCATATTAAGCTTTGAAAAATCCTCAAGCATTTTTTTGCAGTTTTTCTTAATATTCTTAAATGAAACGCCCTCCGTTTTCATAAGCTTGATAAGCTTAACCGTATATTGGTCGGCAAGACGCTCGGTATCGCCCTTTACAAGTTCATACGGCTTACACTGATTAACAAGATTCATAAGCATATCGCCATACATTATAGCATAAAAAAGCCTGTGAATAAAAGGCAACGAAAGCTTAAAGCCTGAATGTGTTTCAATACCTGTAAGACTAAATGATATAACCGGCACAAAGCCGTAGCCTGCCTTTTCCAATGCTTTTCTAAGCAAGAAAATGTAGTTTGACGCTCTGCATCCGCCACCGGTCTGAAAAAGAATTAAAGCCACCTTATTGACATCGTATTTTCCGCTTTTTATTGCATTCAAAAACTGACCTATTACCAAAATAGCGGGATAACAGGTATCGTTATGCACATATTTAAGCCCCATTTCGGCAATTTCAGGTCCTTCGGTTTCCAAAAGCTCACACTTATAGTTATAGCTTTTCATCACCTGCATAATAAGCTTAAAATGACGGGGAAGCATATTAGGCAGAAGAATAGTATAATCTTTTTTCATTTCCTCTGTAAAAGGAATATACTTTCTCTCTTCCATATTATCTGCCCTCCTCAAGCGCGCCTAAAAGACTTCTTAGTCTTATTTTAACTGCACCAAGATTTGTAATTTCGTCAATTTTAATTTGAGTATAATACTTGTTTGCATCCTCAAGTATTGAGCGCACCTCGTCGGTTGTAATCGCATCTACACCGCACCCAAATGAAACAAGCTGTACTAGCTCAACATCGCTGTTTTGTGCGGCAAAATGCGCCGCTCTGTAAAGCCTTGCGTGATATGTCCACTGATTAAGTACCCTTACCGTAAATGGCTCTGCTTTTTCAAAAACACTGTCCTCACTCACAACAACAAAGCCGAGTGTATTTGCAAGCTTATCAATTCCGTGTCCTATCTCAGCATCTATATGGTACGGTCTGCCTGAGAGTACCATAATCCTTTTACCGTTTTCACGGGCATATTTAATTGCCTTTTCGCCCTCTTTTCTTACGGAATTCATATACTTTTCGTATTCCTTTATTCCGTAGGCTACAGCTTTATTTACTTCTGCCTTTTTTATATCAAAATAAGGCGAAAGAGCATCATAAATACCTTTAGACAGTCCTTTTTTACTGTTTATATCAAGATACGGATACAGAAAATTAGTTTTACTAAGCTCATCAACATTACCCTTTAAGAGCTCTGAATAATAGGCAACCACAGGACAGTTAAAATGATTATCCGTATTTTTTTCATCCATATTATAAGTAAGACAGGGATAGAAAATGGCATCCACACCGCTTTCGAGAAGCTCCTCAATATGCCCGTGCATAATCTTTGCAGGATAGCACGCAGTATCCGACGGTATCGAAAACTGTCCCTTTTCATATGTATGCCTTGTAGACATCGAGGAAACCTTTACACTAAAGCCTAAAGCGGTAAAAATTCCGTGCCAAAGCGGTAAAAGCTCATACATTCCGAGCGCTAACGGCAATCCGATAACACCCTTTGTTCCCTCGCCTGCTTTTAGCGATGTAAGATAATCCCGCTTATATCGGTAAAGATTAGGAAGCTCCTCACTGCCTGAAATTCCCAAGCCTTTTTCACATTGATTGCCCGAAATATAGCGTTTACCGTCGCCAAAAGAGTTAACCGTCAAACGGCAATGATTGGTACAGCCCTTACAAACTGCCAATTTTGATGAATGAACAAAAACTGCCAGCGAGGTTTTAGAAATAATGGTAGAGCTTTTACATCTCTTAGAATAAAGCGCCGCTCCGTATGCGCCCATAAGACCTGCAATTGACGGTCTTATTACATAGTGTCCCAATTCTCTTTCAAAGGCTCTGAGCACAGCATCGTTATAAAAAGTACCACCCTGCACAACTATATTCTCGCCGAGCTCCTCCGCTGATGCGGCGCGAATAACCTTATATATTGCATTTTTTACAACCGAAATAGAAAGACCTGCCGATATATCTTCAACCGTAGCTCCGTCCTTTTGCGACTGCTTTACCGAGGAATTCATAAACACAGTGCATCTGCTTCCAAGATTTACAGGAGCTTTACCACCGAGTCCCTTTTTAGCAAATTCCTCGATTGTATACCCCATTGCCTTAGCAAAGGTTTCAAGAAAAGAACCGCAGCCTGAAGAACAAGCCTCGTTGAGCATAATACTGTCAATTGCTCCGTTACGGATTTTAAAGCACTTAATATCCTGTCCGCCAATATCAAGTATAAAATCAACCTTAGGCTGAAAGAATTTTGCTGCGTTATAGTGCGCAATAGTTTCAACTATTCCGTAATCAACACCAAACGCATTCTTAATAAGCTCCTCGCCATAGCCTGTTACAGCCGAGCCCGCAATTTCAACATTGTTTCCGCATAAATCGTAAATAATTTGAAGTTGTTCCCTCACTATCTCAACAGGGTTTCCACGGTTAGAGGCATAATATGTATAGAGAATTTCATCATTTTCCGAAAGCAAAACAAGCTTAGTTGTGGTTGAACCGCAATCAATTCCTAAATACGCTTTTCCTTTATATGCACTAATATCTATTCCGCTAACCGTCGCCCTTGAATGACGGTTTAAAAACTCAAGGTATTCATCCTTACTTGTAAAAAGAGGCGCAAGCCGTTCGGCACCGGAGCTTACAGATACTGCATTTTTAACCGAAGCTATAAGCTCATCAGCCGTAAAGCATTCGCCCTGATTTTGTGCGTATATAGAAGCTCCGTATGCTACGGCAAATCTACCGTATTCAGGAAATACGGCATTTGCGTCATCTAATTTTAAGGTTTCCTTAAATCTTAATCTGAGCCCCTTATTATAATAAAGAGGACCGCCTAAAAACATAACCTTACCTGTTATTTTTTTACCTTGCGCCAAGCCCGCAATTGTCTGATTTACAACTGCCTGATAAATACTTGCCGCAACATCCTCTTTTCTTGCGCCTTGATTGAGCAAGGGTTGAATATCGGTCTTTGCAAAAACACCGCAACGCGATGCAATTGGATAAAGCTTGCCAGCGTTTAAGCTCAAAGCATCAAGCTCATCTGCGGTTATGTTAAGTAATGTTGCCATTTGGTCAATAAAAGCGCCTGTTCCTCCGGCACAACTACCGTTCATTCGTTCGTCAATACCGCCATCAAAAAATATGATTTTGGCATCTTCGCCGCCAAGCTCTATAACACAGGAGGTATCAGGCTCCATAGCGCGGACAATCTCGCCCGTTGCAAAAACCTCTTGAACAAAGGGTATATCTGCCGCCTGTGCAAGACCTAAGCCTGCCGAACCCGAAATTGCAACATTAAGCTTACCGCTTCCTGTAATTTCTTTTATCTGCTCTAATAATTCAGTAGTTTTTTCTCTCACCTGAGAAAAATGTCTTTCATACCTTTCAAATACAACCTCATTACCGCACCTTAACACTGCTTTTGCAGTGGTTGAGCCAATATCAAGTCCTAATGAATATATAATACCATTTACCAATTCTTTAATCATAAAACGCTCCAAAACAAAATATTCCTTTTAATATTTTACCACATTTTTCTTCACAAAACAACAAAAAAATTAAGGCGGTGCCAAAACACCGCCTTTAGAATATTTATTTGCTATTATTACTTATTATTGAAAAGACTCAAAGCATCGATATAGGACTCATCATCGTCAGCCGCACCGCTAAGGAAAGAAGAAAGGTCGTTAGAATCATCCTTCTTATCGTCACCAAGACCGGTTGCAACAACTGTAACACGAATTGTATCCTCAAGAGTATCATCAAGCTGAGCACCCCAAATAATAGTTGCGTCAGGATGAGCCATTTCAGAAATAATTGTAGAAGCCTCCTCAACCTCTTCAAGACCAATATCATCAGAACCGGTAATGCTTATAATTACGCCGCGAGCATTATCCATAGATGTTTCAATAAGAGGACTGTTGATAGCCATACGAGCAGCCTGTTCAGCCTTATCGCGACCTGTAGCAACACCTACACCCATATGAGCATAGCCTGCGTTAGCCATTATAGACTTAACATCGGCAAAGTCAAGATTTACAAGAGCGGTTACATTGATAAGCTCAGAAATACTCTGTACGCCCTGACGGAGAACATCATCAGCAATATCAAATGCATTCTTAAATGTAATCTTCTGCTCAGAAACAAACTTAAGACGCTCATTAGGGATAACAACAAGACTGTCTACCTGCTCACGAAGTGAAGCAATACCTGCTTCAGCCTGAGTCATACGCTTCTTACCCTCAAAAGCAAAGGGCTTTGTAACTATACCAACAGTAAGGATTCCAAGCTCACGGGCAATAGATGCAACGATAGGTGCCGCACCTGTACCTGTTCCGCCGCCCATACCGGCAGTAATAAATATCATATCTGCGCTACGGATTGCGGCAGCAATCTCATCGCGTGATTCCTCAGCAGCTGCACGTCCGTTATCAGGATTTCCGCCTGCGCCCATACCTGCTGTTGTTTTGTCGCCAATCTGAATTTTCTGATTGGCCTTAGACTTTATAAGAGCAGCCTTATCAGTATTAACTGCTACAAACTCAACACCGCGAACTCCGGCATCAACCATTCTATTGATTGCGTTACCGCCGCCGCCGCCTACACCGACAACCTTAATTTGTACTACATTCACATCTTCTACTGCTTCAAATGGCATTTCAAATTCCTCCGTATTTATGTAAAATTTCTATTAGCATACTACACATACAATGATTTTAACACATCTTTTTTTAAATTTCAATAGTTTTATTACAATTTTGTAATTTTTTTATTTATTCGGCACTTCCTTCGACAAAAGTACCTGTTGTATTGGTGCTTGTCCACATACTAAGATTGATTTTCCCGCCCTTTTCAGGTGCAATATTTTTTATCATACCCGAAAGATGCTTTATCTTTTCAGGTATATTATTAGCATTTCCCAAATTTACAGTAAATCTATCCTCACAATTAATTGAAATAGAATTTTTTTCAGATAAATCTATCTCATTAATTTTTATGCTGTTTTGGTCAAGCGCGCTTACAAGCTCATTTAAAAGCTCTTGGTCATCTGCTTTATTAAATACAACCTCTTGCCCCACAGTAAGCTTTACATCAATACCTGAAACTATAAACAAATTTTCTGTCGGCTCAGTATCCTTTGATAAAACCCATCCGCTTTTACTAACGGTATAATAATAGTTATTTCTATAATACACCGCGTATTCATCTGCATCGGTCACCTTAATATTAAGCGTATCAGGAAGTCTTCGGCTAAAGCTTACAGTCTCGATATAAGGAAGCTTTTCTTTTAGCATTTGCTCTGCTCTGTCCTCAGATGCAGTGAAAAGATTATCACCGACAAGAACGCCGCTGTATTTCTGAATTTCCTCTGCGGTATAAACCTTGCTTCCGCTTATTTTTATTTTTTCAATTGGGAAGAAAACCGTAAGCGACAGAACAACACCTACGCATAAAAGCAAAATTATAAAGCTTATAAAGAAAATTACTAATCTTCTTTTGCGTATTCGTCTTTGACGCTCCATCCGCTTACGGATAAATTCGTCTCTCGGTAGCTCCTTTTTCAAACTATCATTCCTTTATATATTCAATATCTGCATTAAGCCTTTTAAGATTACCCACTATATCATCATAACCGCGTTCGATGTGGTGGATTTCACCTATAACCGTCTCACCCTTAGCGGCAAGTGCGGCAGTTACAAGAGCCGCTCCGCCCCTTAAATCTGTAGCTCTGCAAGCAGCGCCCGAAAGTGATTCAACACCCTCAATAATGGCTATTTTGCCTTCAGTTTTTATATTGGCTCCAAGACGCTTTAATTCGTCCACATATCTGAACCTATTCTCAAAAATGTTTTCGGTAAAAACCGTTGTTCCCTTTGAAAGACAAAGCATAGCAATTACTGTCGGTCCTGCATCGGTTGGAAAACCCGGATAAACGAGGCTTCTGATTTGCGATACCCTGTTCAGTCTGTTTTTAGCCGAAATAACAAGCTCCTTACTCGACACCTCTATATCGCAACCGCAATCCTTAAAAACCGAAAGAATTGCAACCATATGAGATGGCATAATACCCTTTATTTTAATCTTACCGCCCGTTATTGCCGCGCAGGACATATATGTAGCCGCCACAATACGGTCAGGTATTATAGAATGCTCTGTACCGTTTAAGGTATCCACTCCATAAATGTATATTGTATCAGAGCCGCTACCGTATATCCTTGCCCCTGCGCTGTTAAGAAAATCTGCAAGGTCGCTTATTTCAGGCTCCTTAGCGGCGTTATGAATTACAGTAACACCCCTTGCTCTTGCGGCGGCAAGAATTATATTTTCTGTTGCTCCAACGCTCGGAAAGCTAAGATGAATTTCTGTACCCTCCAAGCCATTCGTTGAATCACAGTACAAAAAGCCGTGTTCTTCCTTAATTCTGACACCGAGCTGAGACAAAGCAGAAAGATGCAAATCTATCGGTCGGGGTCCAAGCTCACACCCACCTGGGCTACTTATTACCGCCCTATGATTTTTACCTATAATTGCTCCTAAGAAAACTACAGAGGAGCGCATTTCCCTCATAAGATTTTCAGGAATCTCATATCCATCTGCGTTGTTGCTTTTAACCGTTACGCTGTCACCCTGCTTTGTACATTCACAGCCCAATTGAGTGAGTATTTTTATAGATGTATCAACATCCGAAAGGGTTGGGCAATTATGTATCTTGCATTCACCGTCACACAGGAAGGTTGCCGCAAGAACAGGCAAAACACTGTTTTTCGCTCCTTGAACTGTAATTTCACCCGAAAGAGCGTTACCGCCTCTTACTATTATTTCTGACATTTATAAGCACCTTCCCATAGCTGATTCACAATCCATACTATGCAAAAAGGCTTATTTTGTCACGATTTTGCTACGGTTTTGTATATAAACGCATTAAAGATTCATAAATTCTTTCTTTTGCGTCTGTTATTGCATTTTTAAGGGCGGCTTGGCTCATCTTTTCAAGCTTAGGTTTATTTTCAATAAGATGGCTTACTGCATCGATAAGGCTCTCGCCCGTAAGGTCTTTTTCTTCTATAAGCTCAGCCGCGCCCGCTTTTTTCAAGGTCAAAGCATTGTGATACTGATGATTTTCCGCAACATAGGGCGACGGAATAAGCACCGACGGTTTACCGCAAACTCCTAACTCTCCAAGAGTTATAGCACCTGCCCTGCAAATTACAAGGTCAGCCGCCGCCATACATATATCCATATCCCTTATATATTCACGAATATCCACCATATTTGAAAGATTTATATCCTTTAACGACTCAAGCATTGTATCATAACCTGAGCTGCCTGTACCGTGTATATGATAAAACTTTTCGCTTGAGTTATGCCATTTTATAAGCTCAGTTACCGCTTCGTTTACTCTGCGTGCGCCGAGTGAGCCACCAAAGGAAAGAATAAGCGGTCTTGAGTCGAGTCCAAGCCTTTTTCTTGCTTCTTCCTTTGTAATAAGTGTTAGCTCTCCCCTTACAGGATTACCTGTAATAATTGGTTCCTTTTTAAGCTTTAAATGTTTTTTTGCCTCAGGCATTGCAAGCATAACAACATCTGCACCGCTTGCCAACATTTTGGTTGTAACTCCTGGAAACGCATTCTGCTCGTGAATTGCAGTTTTAAATCCGAGCTTTTGCGCTTGCTTTAGTACGGGACCGCTGACATATCCACCCGTTCCGACAACTATATCAGGATTTAATTCCTTTAAAAGCTTTTTTGAATCAATCGAGGATACAACTGCTTTTTTAACAGCCGATACATTTTTTATTATATTCTGCGGTGTAAGCTTACGCTGAAAGCCTGCAACATCAATCGTATAAAAATCGTAGCCCTTTTCGGGCACAAGCTTAGCCTCAAGCTTTTGTGCTGTTCCGATATAGCTAATTTTTACATCGGGATGCTTTTCTTTTATAAATCCTGCTATAGCCAATGCAGGATTTATATGACCGGCGGTTCCTCCGCCCGCAAATAGTATATGCATAAAATCACCCTATGTTTTTTCAATATTTGCCCCGCGTGATACCGAAAGCACTATTCCCATTTCTGCCAACAGTATTACGAGAGATGTTCCGCCGTAGCTAAAAAACGGAAGACTTATACCTGTATTTGGAATAGTATTTGTAACCACCCAAATATTGAGCATTGCTTGTAAGCCCACCTGAAAGGTTAGACCTATTGCCATTAAAGAACCGAATCTGTCAGGCGCGTGCATTGCAATTGTAAATCCGCGCCAAATAAGCAGACAGAACAAAAGAATTATAACTACTGCACCTATCAGTCCGAGCTCCTCACACACAATTGAGAAAATAAAATCGTTATGCGGTTCGGGTACCCAGAGATACTTTTGTCTCGACTGACCAATACCTCTGCCAAGTACACCGCCTGAGCCTATTGCAAGTAGAGACTGAATAGTCTGAAAGCCCTTTCCTGTTGCATCCGACCAAGGGTCTATCCAATACTGTAAACGGTCAATCACATAACTTATAGCACCTGTGACATATATTAAAATTCCTGCAAATGCTGCGCATATTAAGCCTATTACCATATATATTTTGGGCAAGCCACCCACTATAAGCAACACCGCGCCAATACAAAATACAAGTACCGTTGCCGAAAGATGCGGTTCTCTTATTATTAGTATGCAGGGTAATGCTAATATACCAACCAGAAACAGTATAAAGGGAAGCCTTTTCATCTGCTTATAATTAGCAGGAATCAGCGAAGAAAAAAGCAATATTATTGCAAATTTAGCAAGCTCTGAGGGTTGAAAATTTATAGGTCCTACAACAAACCAACGTCTTACATCCATACCCTCAACCATTGGCGGAAGAATAAGCAAAACACTCAAAAGAATTATTGCTATTCCGTAGGCAATCCACGCAAATCTGCGCCAAAAAATATATGGAATTTTTGACATAATAAGCATCGCGCCTACGCCAACAAACGCAAAAACCGCCTGTCTGGTAATAAATCTATAGCTGTTGCCGTAGTATTCAAGAGAATACGCATAGCTTGCAGAAAAAAGCATAACAAGTCCGATAGTAAGCAATATCAGTACAAAGGATAAAAAGGTTATATCCATTTTACCGCTACCTAAATCCTTTTTACGCTTGATTTTATTTGGAGCAGCCATGCTACACCTCCTGAAAAAATATTGTAATTATAGTTTAAAAATGATCGGTAAAAGAGCAATAACGCAGCCTACAAAGGCTATGGCAGAGAAAACAAAAACAATTTTCTGTTCCGACCAACCGCACATCTCAAAATGGTGATGAAGCGGTGCCATTTTAAATATACGCTTTTTAGTTTTCTTATAATATGCAACCTGAATTATATCCGATAGAGCTTCAAGGAAATATGTTACACCTGCAAAAATAAGCAAAATCGGTCTTCCTATTCCAAAGGAAATTGCAACAACCATTCCGCCAAGGAACATAGAGCCTGTATCTCCCATAAATACCTTTGCCGGCTTTGCGTTCCAGCAAATAAATCCAACGCAGGCTCCTGCCATAGCCGCTGATAATGCGTTTATAGACATATTATAAAGGAAGCTTGAGGCAAGCATAAACGCACAGGATACAACGAGTGTTACCGAAGAAGCAAGACCGTCGATACCGTCTGTAAGGTTTACCGCATTCGTAAATCCGTAAATAAACATAACCGCTATAGGCCAAAAAAGTAAACCTATGCCCTTTGTAATGTCAACATCGCCGATAAAGGGTATGTTTGTTGTTTTCATACCGCCTAACAGTAATGCAACAAGATATGCCGCCGCAATAAAAAGCTGTAAAAAGGTTTTCTGCCTTGCAGTAAGACCTAAATTACGTTTTTTTACTACCTTGATGTAATCGTCCATAAAGCCGATTCCGCCCATACAAAGCGCCATAATTATACCCGCAAAAAAGTTGGTTGTTCTAAAGGATTCTCCCATTTCCGTATAAAAACGGCTGCCTTTAATTACAGAATAACCGAATGCAATACACAAGCCGATTAACACACCCGCAACAATCATTACACCGCCCATTGTGGGTGTTCCCTGCTTTTCCTTATGCCAATTCGGACCTATATCAAGAATAGTCTGCCCGAATTTTAGCTTTCTTAGATATGGAATTACAAAAAAACCTGTTCCTGCCGTAACAGCAAAAGAAACTATCGCAGCAATTATTGTTGTTAACTCTTTCATTTTATATCTCCGCTCTTATTTTAGTTGTGCAAGCGCCTCTGCCACAACCTCTCGCTCGTCAAGATGAATTGTCTCATCCTTTAAAATCTGATAGGTTTCGTGACCCTTTCCTGCCAATACTATTATATCATCCTTTACAGCAGTTGCAATAGCATATTTTATTGCTTCAATACGGTTTTCTATTACTTTATAGGGAGTTATAGTTCCGTCCATACCGACGAGAATGTCATTTATTATTGCGGAGGGCTCCTCGCTTCTTGGATTATCACTTGTAACGATTACATAATCCGCATACCTTGCCGCAATGCTACCCATAATCGGACGCTTGGTTTTATCACGGTCTCCGCCGCATCCAAACAACACAATAAGACGGTTTTTCTCACACTCACGGAATGTTGTCAAAATATTTTTAAGACCGTCAGGAGTATGAGCGTAATCAATTATAACTGTAAAGTCACGCTTACACGGTACAACCTCCGCTCTGCCCTTTACACCCTCTAATTCAGCTAATGCCTTTGCCGCCGTCGAAACATCTAACCCTAACTCCATAGCCGCAGAAATTGCGCAAAGTGAATTATATACTGTGAATTTTCCGCCTGTATTAACCTTGATATGATTTATTAGGCTGTCACTTACAAACTCATAATCTACACTTGAAGGACGATATTTTATTGCCTTTGCGCTATAATTAGACTCATTACCTGTAGAATATGTTACAACCCTGCAATCAAGTCCCTCAACCATTTGGTCTGCATACTCGTCATCACCATTTATAATGGCAATTTTGCTCATACGAAAAAGCATTTTCTTGGCCTCAAGATAGTTATCCATTGTAATGTGATAATCAAGATGGTCCTGAGTTAAATTCGTAAAAATCGCAATTTCAAAATCAAGCTCAAACACTCTGCGTTGATGAAGTGCGTGTGAAGAAACCTCCATAACGGCATACTCACAACCCTCAGCTACCATAAGCGAGAAAAGCGAATTAAGGTCATATGCATTAGGGGTGGTGTTTTGGGTAGCTATAACCTTATCACAAATCATATTCTGTATTGTACCTATAAGACCTACCTTATAGCCTAAGCCCTCAAGCATACTTTTAAGCATATAGGTTGTAGAGGTTTTACCGTTTGTGCCTGTAACACCGATAAGCTTAAGCTTTTTGGCAGGGTTTCCAAACCAATTAGCGCACATTGAGGAATACGCCGCGTGGGTATCAGAGACAATAATTTGATTTTGAGCGCCTGTATCTTCTTCAGCAATAATAACAGATGCTCCGTTTTTGAGGGCAGAATCAACAAACTTATGTCCGTCGCTCAAGGCACCCCTTATACAAACGAATGCATAACCCTCTTTTACTGTCCTTGAATCACAGCTTATACCTGTAATTTCTATGCTTCCTATTTTATTGTCACATTTAATTAAATTTTGTAATTTCATATTTTCCCTACCCATCTACAGTGCTGTCGTCTCTGAAATATACTGTAACTATCGTTCCTGCTCCTACCGCTGTTTCAGCATCTATGCTTTGTCTGTATGACTTTAAACCTGCCGAAGTTGTGTTGCCTGAAAATTCAACATTTATTCCTGCCGCGGCAGCCTTCTTGTTAACCTCAGTAGCAGTAAGTCCTATAAGATTCGGTACCGTTACTGTTTTATCGTCTGATTCTTCGGTATAAAGAATCACAACACCGTTAAGTAAAACCTGACTTCCCGCTTCAGGAAGTTGTCTGATTACAGTATCACCCTTTCCTACAACCTGATACTGTAGCTTAGCTGTGCTAATTTTATTTTTAGCTGTGTCTAATGCTACATTTACAGTTTCGGGAACGCTCACAGTCAAATTCTTAAGCTCTTCCTCAGAATAGCTTGCCTCATATCCGAGATAAGGCATAACATCTGTCATAATTTTTGAGTTTACAGGCGCGGAAATTACACCGCCGTAATATTTATCGCCTTTTGGTTCATCAAGCATAACAAATACCGCAATTTCAGGATTGTCAATAGGCGCCACAGTTATACAAGAGCCAATATAAAGGTAACTATCGCCCGTTGCCTGAATCTTTGCAAGCTTTTGTGAGGTGCCGGTTTTTGCGCCTATATCATATCCTGCAACAAGTGAATTTTTCGCGCCGTTTTCAGCTACATACTGCATAAATTCACGCATTGTAGCAGATGTTGTTTCAGAAATCACCTGTCTTTTATAGCCTGTAGATGTAGCCTCAACTACCTTTCCGTTTTCGTCAAGCATTTTCTCTACAAGGTGCGGTTTTACGAGGTATCCGCCGTTTACACAGGCTGAAACTGCCGACATAAGCTGAACAGGGGTTATGTTAAAGCTCTGTCCGAATGAGCAGGAAGAAAGCTCAACAGGACCCATATTTTCCTCTTTATGATAGGTAGACCGTGCCTCACCGGGTAGGTCAATGCCTGTTTTTTCACCAAAACCAAATGCCTGAAAATACTTTGAAAAGGTGTTAACCCCTATTAGCTGACCTATAGTTATAAATGCAGGGTTACA
>JAZSHV010000007.1:0-27692 GCA_045533475.1 Acutalibacteraceae bacterium
GAAAGCACTCTACACAACGGCGAAAGTGTGTCGGAAACTCTGGATAAACTGAAAGAAAGCAATATTACTTATGAAAAGGACGGTGCTCTGTGGATTAAATCAACCGAGTTCGGTGCAGAAAAAGATGACGTTCTTGTCCGTGCAAATGGTATTCCGACTTATTTTGTCCCTGATATTGCTTACCACTACAACAAGCTTGTAACAAGAGGTTTTGATAAAGCTATAGACATTTTAGGTGCTGACCATCACGGTTATGTTCCGCGTCTTAAAGCGGCGCTTACCGCTTTGGGTGTTGATGCTGACCGCTTGGATGTTGTGCTTATGCAGATGGTTCGTCTTGTGCGTGACGGTGAGGTTATTAAAGCTTCCAAGCGTTCGGGAAAGGCTATTACTCTTGTAACACTTCTTGACGAGGTGCCGATTGATGCCGCAAGATTCTTCTTTAATTTAAGAGAGCCTAACAGTCATTTTGATTTTGACCTCGACCTTGCGGTTAATGAGTCAAATAGCAATCCTGTTTATTATGTTCAGTATGCATATGCGAGAATTTGCAGTATTATAAGAAATCTTGAGGCAGAGGGTGTTGCAAAGCGCGCTTGCTCAAGGGACGAGCTTGTTCTGCTTAACTCTAATGAGGAAAGAGAGCTTATTGTTCATCTCGGCGCTTTGACCGACGAGATTGTTATGTCGGCTAAGGCTTACGACCCCGCAAGAATTACCCACTATGTGCAGGAGCTTGCTACTAAGTTCCATAAATTCTATTCTGCCTGCCGTGTAAAGGGTGAGGACGAATTGCTTATGCAGGCAAGACTAAATCTCTGCTCGGCAACAGCGTCGGTTATAAAGAATGTGCTTACACTTATGAAGATTGACGCTCCGGAGAAAATGTAAAGGTGATTTATTATGGAAAATAAAAAGCTGAATCTTACAATGATAATGGACCTGTATGAGCTTACGATGTCCAATGGTGTTTTTAATAGCGAAATGCGAGATACGGTTGCATATTTCGATATGTTTTTCCGCCGTGTGCCTGATAAGGGCGGTTATGCAATAATGGCGGGCTTAAAACAGCTTATTGAATATATGCAGAATCTTAAATTTACAGAAGAGGATATTGAATACTTAGAAAGCTTGGGACTTTTCTGTGAGGAATTTTTAGATTATTTAAGAAGCTTTAAGTTTTCTTGCGATGTCTGGGCTATACCCGAGGGAACGGTTATTTTCCCTCAGGAGCCTATAGTTACTGTCAGAGGTCCCGTAATTGAGGCTTTAATGGTAGAAACTATGCTTTTACTTACAATAAACCATCAGTCGCTTATAGCTACAAAGTCTAACCGTATCTGCCGTGCGGCTCAGGGCAGACCTGTTATGGAATTCGGTGCCCGACGCGCTCACGGCTACGGAGCGGCATATTACGGCGCAAGGGCGGCTATAATCGGCGGTTGCTCGGGTACTTCCTGTATTCTTACCGCAAAGGATTTTGGGGTTAAAGCATCGGGCACAATGGCCCATAGCTGGGTTCAGCTTTTCCCTGACGAATACACCTCATTTAAAACCTATGCAGAGAGGTATCCTGATAGCTGTATGCTTTTAGTTGATACCTATAATGTGCTGAAATCGGGTATTCCAAACGCAATAAAGGTGTTTGACGAGGTTTTAAAGCCACTCGGTAAAAGACCGCTTGGTATTAGAATTGACAGCGGTGATATTACCTATATTACAAAAAAAGCAAGAAAGATGCTTGATGATGCAGGCTATCCTGACTGTAAAATCTGTATTTCTAATTCATTGGATGAATACCTTATAAGAGATATGATTTTTCAGGGCGCGTGTGTTGATACCTATGGTGTGGGTGAGCGCCTGATTACCGCATCAAGCGAGGCGGTTTTCGGCGGTGTTTACAAGCTTTCTGCCGTTGAGGATAAGGGTAAAATAATTCCCAAAATTAAAATCAGCGAGAATACCGCAAAGGTAACTTTACCCGGTGTTAAGATACCGTGGCGACTATACGACCGAAATACAGGCAAGGCGATTGCCGATGTTATAACATTAGGTCACGAAAAAATTGATAGCAGTGAGCCTTATGAAATCTTTGACCCTGTGTATACTTGGAAGCGCAAGGTCGTAACCGATTTTGTAGCCAAAAAGCTTCAGGTTAAGGTTTTTGAAAAGGGCAAGCTTGTTTATGACAGTCCTACAGTTAAGGAAATTGCAAACTATTGCAAGGAACAGGTTAATTCGCTTTGGGATGAGGTTACAAGATTTGAAAATCCGCATACCTACTATGTTGACCTTTCTGAAAAGCTTTGGAATTTGCGTCACGAGCTTTTGAATCAAATGAGAAATAAGGAGTCATAATTATGAAAAAAATAATTTGTTTGGTGTTAAGCCTCCTTTTGGTATTCTCTTTTTCTGCCTGCGGAAAAAATAATTCTAATAACGAAAAAAACGAGGTTGACCTTGAATATTATGCAAAAACAGGTGATATTCCTGAGTGCAAATATTATATTGGCGACGATATAGAAAAAATCAAGACAGAGCTTTCTGCCGAGGCGGACGAAGTAGAGGAAAACGATGACCACTCGCATTTTATGTATGAATTTGTTGAGGAAGAGGAGTATTCATATGTGAATAGCGGTAACTTCAGATATTATTACCGCAACGGCAAGGAAAAGGACGGAGTTTCTCTTATTTCTGCCTTAGACGGAGGTTTTGGTTTTGAAATAGGCGATGTTGATGTAGATATAAAAGAAAAGCTTGCAGGTTATGAGTATGAGGAGCTTGAGCTTACAGAGGAAAATACCTTCTTTATATACGGAACACCGCCCGAAGGTAAGGTATATAAATATGAATTCAAGAAGAATTCGGTGCTTTTGTTATTTTATCAAAACTCTCTTTGCGCTGTAGCTTTATACAACAATAAGGATTGGGATTTTTAATTTACCTACTAAGGAGTAGAAAATGTCAGAAATAAATATTTTAGGCAGTAATATGCCTCTTTTGGCTTTAAGGGGATTGGTTGTTTTCCCTAAGACCGTTGCATCCTTTGATGTTGCGCGAGAGCGGTCGGCAAATGCATTAAAAAAGGCAATGGAGGAGAATCGCAATATATTTGTGATTACTCAAAAGGATTTTTATGCTGAGGAGCCAAAGCGCTCGGACCTTTATGATATTGGGTGTGTTGCCCGAGTAAAACAGGTTTTAAAGGTTTCGGATTCATTGGTAAAGGTTCTTGTGGAGGGTATCTACAGAGCAGAGTATACCAATTTTTCGGATAACGGTAGCTATTATACAGCCGATGTTTTTAAATGCGAGGAAAAGCTTGCTCAAAACCGTGAGGTTTATAAGGAAACTATGATTCGCAGAATAAGGAATCAGTTTCATAAATATATTACAGTTCTTCCCGGTATAGCTCCCGATGTTGTTATTTCGGTGGATAATATAAATGAACTCGGAAGACTTTCCGATTTTATAGCCTTTAATATTCCAGCTCCCTTTGATGATAAGCAGTATGTTTTGGAACAACTCTCGGTTACAAGCAGGGCAAAGGTTCTTCTTGAGCTTTTAAACAAGGAGAGAGAAATAGGCGAAATCGACCGTAAAATCAACGAAAAAACGCGTGTGGCTATTGATGAAAATCAAAAAGAATACTATCTCCGCGAACAGCTCCGTATAATTAGTACTGAGCTTTACGGCGATGATAGCGCTGATGAAATAGATAATTACTATTCAAAAATAGCAAATTTAGATGCTGATGATAGCGTGAAAGAGGTTCTTAACAGCCATGTGAGTAAGCTTTCAAAAATGCCTAACGGCTCTCACGAGGGTACGGTTGAGAGAGGTTATCTTGATACCTGTCTTGAGCTTCCTTGGAGAAAATACAGCGATGTTAAGGTTGATGTTAAAAAGGCTGAAAAAATCCTGAACCGCGATATTTACGGTATGGAAAAGGTTAAGGAACGCATACTCGAACTGCTTTCTGTTTATAAGCTTTGTCCTGAAATTAAGGGACAGATAATTTGTCTTGCAGGTCCTCCCGGAGTGGGCAAGACCTCAATCGGCAAGACCATTGCTGAGTGTATGGGCAGAAGCTTTGCGAGAATTTCCCTCGGCGGAATTCACGACGAGGCTGAAATACGCGGTCATAGAAAGACCTATATAGGCGCAATGCCCGGTAAGATAATTACCGCTTTAAAGCAGGCGGGTAGCGGTAATCCGCTTATTTTGCTTGACGAAATTGATAAGCTCGGCAAGGATTATAAGGGAGACCCTGCATCGGCTATGCTTGAAGTGTTAGACCCTGAGCAGAACAGCACCTTTGTTGACCATTTTGTTGAGATTCCGTTTGACCTGAGCCGAGCTGTGTTTATTGCTACTGCTAATAATATTGATACTATTCCGGCACCCTTGAGAGACCGAATGGAAATCATTGAGCTTTCGGGCTATACAAGAGAAGAAAAATGGAATATTGCCAAGAAGCATCTTGTTGCAAAGCAGATTGAGCGTCACGGCCTAAAAAAGACTCAGCTTAAAATATCCGACGGCGCAATTTATTCGCTTATTGATTTTTACACAAGAGAAGCCGGTGTTAGAAAGCTTGAAAGAAGCATTGCTTCACTTTGCAGAAAATCGGCAAAGATAATTGCGTCAGGTGAGGAGACAAGGGTTAACATTAAGGAAAAAGATGTTGAAGTAATGCTCGGTAAGCATCGCTTTAAGCCTGAGGTTATTTTGCCTTACAATGAGGTCGGTATTATAAACGGACTTGCTTGGACTGCGGTTGGCGGCACGATAATGCAGCTTGAAATTGCTACAATGAAGGGAACAGGCAAGGTTGAGCTTACAGGCTCGTTAGGTCAGGTTATGAAGGAATCTGCAATGACGGCGGTAAGCTTTGTGCGCGCAAATGCTCAGGAATACGGTATAAATCCCGATTTTTACAAGGAGCTTGATATACATATCCACGCTACCGAAGCGGCAGTTCCTAAGGATGGTCCGTCTGCGGGTGTTACTATGACAACTGCCTTGATTTCCGCTCTTACAGACAGACCGATTCGTCGCGATATAGCTATGACAGGCGAGGTTACTTTAAGGGGCAGAGTATTGGCAATTGGCGGCCTTAAGGAAAAATCAATGGCGGCATATGCCGGCGGTGTAAAGACTGTATTCTTCCCTGAGGAGAATCTTTCCGACCTTGAAGATGTAGATGAGGTTGTAAAGGAAAATGTAGAATTTATACCTGTTTCTAATGTTAGTGAAATAATCGAAAAGGCGCTCATAACAACCAAAATGCCAAATAGTGAAAAGGATTGGATTATGAAGAACCCTGTTATTAATCATAATTCTGTGGGAATGAGGCAGTAGATTATGAATTTTAATAATGTTCAGTTTGAAAGGTCGTTTGGCTCTTTTTCACAGTTAGAGACATCTGATTTACCTGAGGTTTGCTTTTCTGGTAGGTCTAATGTTGGAAAATCTTCCCTTATAAATAAGGTTTTGGGCAGAAAATCAATGGCAAGGGTGAGCTCGAAACCGGGTAAAACCGTTACAATTAACTTTTTTAGGGTTGACGGTTTGCGCTTAGTAGACCTACCCGGTTACGGCTATGCAAAGGTTGCTTATGCCGAGAAAGAGCGTTGGGCTGAGCTTATGGAGGGTTATTTCGGTTCGGGAAGAAACATTAAAATGGTTTTTCAGCTTATTGATATGCGCCACCCCGCAACCGATTTTGATTTGGATATGCTTGACTTTTTAAGTCAAATGGGTATTCCGTTTACGGTTATCCTTACAAAGTCTGATAAGCTTAACAAAACAGAAACCGAAAAGCGGTTAAGCCTTATAAAAGAGGAGCTTGGCGAGTTTTCAGATATGTGTGAAATTATACCGTTTTCTGCTGAAAAAGGGCAGGGTGTAGACCGCGTTCGCGAAATAATAGAATCCAAAGCGGAATGATATTGACTTTTTGAAAAAATAATGATATAATGTATTAGTAAAAGGCTATAATGGAGAGAAGTAGTGCTTTATCAGCTGTCAAGAGAGCCGTCGGGTGGTGCGAGACGGTCACTGAACTGTACGAATAACACTCAGGAGCTGCAATCTGAAAGGCTTTTGCTTAGTAGGTGCGTCGTAAGGTATGCGTTAAATCCTTTAAGGTGACTGTAGCTTTACAGTAAATTAGGTGGCACCGCGAATTAATGCGTCTATTCGTCCTAATGTGTTAGGATAATAGACGCTTATTTTGTTTCGAACGGAGATTTTGAAAATGAAACACATTGATATTATTGACATTTTTGAAAAGAAGGAGCTTATTGGAACAGAGGTTACTGTATGCGGTTGGGTAAGGACCTCAAGAGATTCTAAAAATATGGCTTTTATAGAGCTTAATGACGGTACATCCTTTAAGCATCTTCAAATTGTTATTGATAAGGCGCAGATGACCGATATAGGCGAATTTATGAAGCTTGGCACATCACTTAAGGTTGTGGGTGAGGTGGTACCGTCGGCAGTTGCGGTTGATTCGGTAGAAATTAATGCTAAGGAAATTTCGGTTTTGGGCGAATGTCCCCCTGAGTATCCTTTGCAGAAAAAGCGCCATACCCTTGAATACTTAAGAACTATTCCGCATATTCGCGTCAGAACAAATACTTTTAATGCTGTTTTCAGGGTTCGTTCTGTAGTCTCTGCCGCTGTTCACGAGTTTTTTCAGAACCGCCGCTTTGTCTATGTTCATACTCCGCTTATTACGGCAAGTGACTGTGAGGGCGCAGGTGAGATGTTCAAGGTTACAACTATCGGTTATAGCAATGAATATAAAAACGAAGAGGAATATAATGCTGATGATTTTTTCGGTCAGCGTGCGGCTTTAAGCGTTTCAGGTCAGCTTGAGGGCGAGGTTGCCGCAATGGCGCTCGGTAAAATTTATACCTTTGGTCCTTCTTTCAGAGCCGAAAAGAGTAATACACCCCGTCACGTTGCAGAGTTCTGGCACGTTGAGCCTGAGGTTGCTTTTGCAGAGCTTCCTGATATTATTGAAATTGCTGAGGATATGATAAAGTATATTATCAACGCGGTGCTTGAAAAATGTCCTCAGGAATTAAAGTTCTTTGACGCTCACTTTGAAAAGGGACTTATTGAAAAGCTTAATAATGTTGTAAGCAACGATTTTGCGGTTATGACATATACTGAGGCTATAGAGCATCTTTTAAAGGCTGAGGTTGAGTTCCAGTATCCTGTTGAGTGGGGCTGTGACCTTATGACCGAGCACGAAAAGTACATTTCTGAGGTTGTTTGCAAGAAGCCTGTATTCCTTACAGACTATCCTAAAGAGATTAAGTCTTTCTATATGAAGCAGAATCCTGACGGTAAAACAGTTGCCGCTACCGACCTTTTGGTTCCCGGTGTCGGTGAGATAATCGGTTGCAGTGAGCGTGAGGCTGACCTTGATAAGCTTCTCCAAGCTATGGAGGTTAGAGGAATGTCTATTGAGGATTATGAGCACTATATCGCACTCCGCCGTTTCGGTTCGGTTCCGCATAGCGGCTTCGGTCTCGGTCTTGAAAGAATTATTATGTATGTTACAGGTGTTCAGAACATCCGTGATGTTATACTTTATCCCCGTACAGTGGGTAGCATCTATTAATTTGGAGTGATTCTAATGGGAAAATATGTTCCGCTTCTGAATGAATTTGATACTCAGAATGCCATTGCGCTTGTTAAAGATAGGTTTGCCTGTGAGCTTTGCGCTTCACTTGACCTTTCGCGTGTATCAGCACCGCTTTTTGTAAAGAACGGCAGCGGTCTTAATGACGACCTTAACGGTGTTGAAAGACCTGTATCCTTTGACATTCTTGAAACGGGTGAGGTTGCTGAGGTTGTTCATAGCCTTGCAAAATGGAAAAGAATGGCGCTTTTAAAATACGGCTTTCCTATTCATACGGGACTTTATACTGATATGAATGCTATTCGTCGCGATGAGGTGTGCGATAATATTCACTCTATTTATGTTGACCAGTGGGATTGGGAAAAGATTATTACCGCCGAGGACAGAACTGAGGAATATCTTAAAGCAACTGTCAGAAGCATATACGGAGCGATTTTAAGAACTGCTAAAGCGGTAAGCGAAAAGTATCCGGTTATTGAATCCTATCTGCCATCACAGATAAGCTTTATAACAACCTATGAGCTTGAGGAAAGGTATCCTGACCTTACTCCTAAGCAGAGGGAGGATGCTATTGCTAAGGAATGCGGCGCGGTTTTTGTAATGCAAATTGGCGATAAGCTTAAATGCGGTGAGAAGCACGACGGCAGAGCCCCTGATTATGACGATTGGAAGCTCAACGGCGATATTTTGATTTACAACAGGGTTATTGACCGCGCATTTGAAATTTCGTCAATGGGAATCAGGGTTGACAGGGAGAGTCTTTTGCATCAGCTTAAGGCAGAAAACAAGGAAGACCGCTTGAAGCTTGAATTCCATAAAATGCTTGTTGAAGGTGCATTACCCTTGACGGTTGGCGGAGGTATCGGTCAGTCAAGGCTGTGTATGCTGCTTTTACATAAAGCCCATGTTGGCGAGGTTCAGGTTTCTATTTGGCCTGAAAAGGAAATTGATAAATGTAAAATGATGGGTATAAATCTTTTGTAAAGACTTATACGCCCCATTGCCCTCAAAAAAACAAAAACAGAAAGGGGAGGACTGTGTGGCTAAAAGGTATAATTCATTACTTATTGATTTAGACGATACATTGTTGGATTATTCTAATGATGAAAAGAAAGCTATAAAAGCAGTCCTTGAAAAAAACGGAATTCCGTTTTCAAGTGATGTGTTGGAGCTTTATTCTGAAATCAATGATAATGGGCATACATTTGTTTTAGGAAAAGAAATAACCGCAAAGTCTTTTATAACAAATCATTTCGTTAAGCTTCTTAGGCTTTTAGAGGTAAGAGGTGAAATGGCTGAAGACTTAGCAGACGAGTATTACCAAGAAATGCTTAATAGCCATAAGCTTAAAACGGGCGCACTAAAGGTATTAAGATATCTTAAAAAGAGTGGTTATAAGCTTTATATCACCTCGAACGGATATCCCGAATTTCAGTATAAGCGAATGAAGGATGCAAAAATATATAACCTTTTTGATGGGGCATTTATATCAGAAGAAATAGGACTTAAAAAGCCTTCGAGAGGGTTTTTTGAATATGTTATAAGACATATTCCTGAGAGTAACCGTTCAAAAATTTTAGTTATAGGCGATGCGCCGGCTGCCGATATTTTTGGCGGAATAAATTCTAAGCTTGATACCTGTTGGCTCAAAAACGGGGACAAGCTATGTAAATATAAATTTAATTATATTATAAATAGTATTGAAGAATTAATTGAAATTCTATAAAAAGCTTTTTCTAAAAAGTTTTTTTAAAAAAAGTGTTGCAATTTGGATGCAGTTGTGTTATTATAAATTGTACGCGATTTAAGGTGCCGTTGTTGTTGGGCACAAAGTGTTGGGAGGTGTCATGATGCCGAATATTAAATCTGCAAAGAAGCGTGTACTCGTAAGCAAGGCTAATTACGAACATAATAAGGCTTACCGTTCTGCATTGAGAACTGCGGTTAAGAAGGCTGATGCTGCTATTGATGCTAAGTCTGAGGATATGGCAGTAACTGTAAAGGCTGCTGTTAAGAAAATTGATCAGGCAGCTTCCAAGGGTATTATTCACAAGAATAACGCAGCAAGAAAGAAGTCTGCTCTTGTTACCCGTATGAACAAGGTAAATGCTTAAATTTGTTTTTTTAAAACGCCGATTACTCAATCGAGTAATCGGCGTTAGCCTTTTTAAGGCTTTTTGACAATAGTGGAGTAAAAAGTAAAAAACTTTATGCAACATATATCGCATAAAGTTTTTTACAGTTATATATGAAGTTATTAGGCTTTTTCAGTTGCGTTTTCTTTAGCTTGCTTTGCATCATTACGGGCGCTTGTTTTTTCTTCGGGTTTGATTTCCCCAGCCTTAAGCAATGCAATTTTGGTAAGGTACGGTCCTACAAGCTCATATATCAGCACTGAGAAAAGGGTAATATTTGCGACCACAATTCCCTCTGCTCCCAAGGTTTCGGCTTTAATTGCCATACCGAGAGCTACACCTGCCTGAGGTAAAAGGGTAATACCAAGGTATTTGACTATGCTATCGGGACATTTTACAGCCTTTGAGCTTGAAAACGCACCCAAATACTTTCCTGCCGAGCGCACAAAAATATAAACTACACCTATAAGCACGATTACAGGGTCCTTGAATATAGAAAGCTCAAGCTCTGCGCCGCTTATAACAAAGAAAAGTATAAATAAAGGTGCGGTCCAACGGTCGATACGGTCCATCAGCTCCTCGGAAAAATCACATATATTACAGAATACGGTCCCAAGCATCATACAAACAAGGAGTGAAGAAAATGCAATGTGTACCTTTCCAATTTTAAACTCAAGCATAGAAAGGGCAACGGTGAGCAGTACAAAGGTTACCGACATTGCAAGACGCTTTGACCTTGAATGGAAGAATCTTTCGAAAAAGCTGAAGAAAAGTCCCATTAAAAGACCTAACAGTAGCGAAAGAATCACTTCAAGCAATGGCTCTAAAATTACAGATATAAGGTCTATATGTCCCGAAAGAAGTGCCTTCGCCACACCGAACGAAACGGCAAAAAGAATTAAGCCTACAGCATCGTCAAGCGCAACAATCGGCAGAAGAATATCGGTAAGCGGTCCCTTTGACTTGTACTGACGAACAACCATAAGTGTAGCAGCAGGAGCGGTAGCAGAAGCGACTGCTCCCAAAATTATTGCAGAGGACAACGGAAGCTTATCAGGAATCATAAAGTGTAGTCCTATAAGCGCGGCATCTACCATAACCGTAGCAGTAACAGCTTGTATAATGCCGATAACCGTAGCCTGCTTTCCTATTTTTTTGAGCTGAGCCAAACGGAATTCGTTACCTATAGAGAAGGCAATGAAACCGAGAGCTACATCCGAAAGAATACCGAAGCTCTTTATGTAAGCCATATCAGTATAGCCTAATCCCTTGAAGCCTAAAGTGCCTAAAAGGTAAGGTCCCACAAGAATACCTGCCACAAGATAGGCAGTAACGGCGGGAAGCTTTACAAGCTTTGCAAGTCTTGATAACATAAGTCCTGCAAAAAGTGAAATAGAAAGTGTAAGAAGAATCTGCATATTTATTCCTCCAAATACATTAATAGCATTACCGTTATATCACAAAATATATTCAAAGTAAAGTGGTATAATACTATTTTTAAACTTTCGGACAATAATACAATAAAAAAATTTTAATGTAATAACATTTTGTGGAAAATAAGTGTAAAAAAATAATAATAAAAATAATAATGTTGAAAACATTGCTTGAAAAAATACAGTTTATATGATATTATAATTTAGTTAAAAGTAAAATAGGGATATTATAGTGTAAGTGGGGTAACAAATTGGAATATAAAGAGATAAATCAATCTGATTTTACCTATCAAGAAGTATATATAAACCGCGTGATATCGCTTGCCCTTTCCCGATACGGATATACACCTAAGGCTTGCGTCGTGACCTTTGGCTGTCAGCAGAATGTGAGTGATTCGGAACGGCTTAAGGGTATGCTTACTGCTATGGGCTACAGTATGACAGAGGTGTGGGAGGAAGCAGATTTTATAATCTTCAACACCTGTGCGGTAAGAGGTCACGCTGAGGATAGGGTTTACGGTAATATAGGCAAGGTAAAACAACTTAAACGGAATAATCCGCTTATGCTTGCGGCGGTATGCGGTTGTATGGCGCAGCAGCAGTCGGTTGCGGATAAAATAAAGAAAAGCTATCCTTATATTGACATTGTTTTCGGCACACAGGTTTTCCACCGTCTGCCTGAATTTATATACCGCCGTATGAACGGGGGACCGCGAATCTTTGAGCTTGAGCTTAAAAACGAGCAGATAGTTGAGGATATTCCTGTTAAAAGAGACGGCGATTTTAAGGGCTGGCTTCCAATAATGTATGGCTGTAACAATTTCTGCACATATTGTATAGTGCCGTATGTCAGAGGCAGAGAGCGTTCAAGAGAGCCTGAAAGAATCCTTGAGGAAGCGCGCCGTATGGTAGCTGAGGGCTACAAGGATATTACTCTTTTAGGTCAGAATGTGAACTCTTACGGGATTGGATGTGACCATGGGGTAACCTTTGCAAAGCTTCTTCGTATGATAAATGATATTCCGGGTGAATTTAGAATAAGATTTATGACCTCGCATCCAAAGGATTGCACAGTAGAGCTTCTTGACACTATAAGGGATTGTGAAAAGGTAAGCCGTCATTTGCATCTTCCTTTTCAAAGCGGAAGCACAAGGATTTTAAAGCTTATGAACCGCAGATATACCCGCGAAAGCTATCTTGAGCTTATTAAAAACGCAAGAGAGAGAATTCCGGACCTTTCTATTACAAGTGATATTATAGTAGGCTTCCCAGGTGAAACCTATGAGGATTTCAAGGAAACCTTAAGTCTTGTGGAGGAGGTTGGATTTACTTCATTGTTTACATTTATCTATTCTCCGCGAGGCGGTACACCTGCCGCTATTATGGACGACCCTGTTTCGCGCGAGGAAAAAGGAAAATGGTTTGACGAGCTATTAAAGCTTCAGGAAAAAATTGCATCTCAAAATGTAAACAAGCTTATTGGTAACACCTATCGGGTTTTGTGTGACGGTTACGGCAGTGAGGAAGGCTATATGTCGGGTCATACCTCAGGTACTGCTGTCATAGAGTTTGAGGGTGACGGCGATATGCTTGGTAAATTTGTTAATGTTAAAGTAACTTCATATTCAAATACCTCTAAAGGTATTGTGGTATAATAAATAAAAAAATTAAAACTGAAAGAGGAATAAAAATGGATGTTATTGCAAGTGTAAGAGAATTAGGAAAGGCTATTCAACAGGACGAGCGTTTTATACGCTATGCTAAGGCAAGACTTGAAAATGATAATGATACAGAACTTCAGGCTGCAATCGGTCAGTTTAATATTATCCGTATGGAGCTTGACCGCGAGCTTAATTCTGATAACAAGGATGACGACAAGGTTAAGGATCTTAACGAGGAGCTTCGCGAGGTATACAGCAAGATTATGTCGGCTCCTGCTATGGTGGAATATAACACCGCAAAGGCAGAGCTCGATGCTATGGTCGGCGAAATTAATACCGTAATTTCTAAATGTCTTGACGGTGAGGACCCTGAAACCTGTGATACAAGCGCAGGCTGTACAGGCAGTTGCTCCACTTGCGGAGGCTGTCACTAATTTGAGAAAAAATGGCTATTTCTTATGAAAGGGAGGTTGAAAATGAAAGAAGAAAAAGGACCGTCCAATATGATAAAGCAATATTTGAGTATCAAGGAACAGAATTCTGATAGCATACTTTTTTTCAGAGTAGGCGATTTTTATGAAATGTTCTTTGATGATGCTAAAACTGCATCCGAAGCATTGGATATAACCCTTACGGGAAAGGATTGCGGTATGGAGGAGCGCGCCCCTATGTGCGGTGTGCCTTATCATAGCTGTGAGGCTTATATTGCCCGACTTATCGAAAAGGGCTTTAAGGTTGCAGTATGTGAGCAAACCCAAAATCCCGCCGAGGCTAAGGGTTTGGTTCGCCGCGAGGTTATAAGAACAATTACTCCCGGTACGGTTATTGAGGATATTATGCTCGAGGAGGGGAGAAACAACTATCTTGCCTCGGTTATAGTTTGTGATAACGGTGCCGCTGTTTGCTTTACCGATGCTTCAACAGGCGAGTGCTACGCTTCCACACTTCCCGAAGATGACCTTCAGAAAAACATTATCGGCGAGCTTTCGCGTTTCAGACCGCGCGAGCTTTTAATAAGTCAGAATTTATTAAAGAAGTTTAAGGACCTTACACATTTTCTTGATACACATTTCACAGGTCTTGTTACCGAAAAGGAGGATGAGTATTTCTCCTACAGCAAAAACGAAGAACGGTTGCTTTCGCATTTTAAGGTGCTTAATACTGAAAATGTAGGCTTAGCATCGGGTAGCGCAACGGTATGTGCGGTAGGCGCTGTAATTGACTATCTTTATGAAACCGGAATAACAGGCAATATTTCGGTAAAGCACATCACGCTTTACAATGATAATCAGTATATGCGTCTTGATATGACGGCGGTAAGGAATCTTGAGCTTACCGAGACTATGCGTACTAAGTCGAAAAAAGGCTCGCTTTTGTGGGTGCTCGATAAAACCCGTACCGCTATGGGCAAGCGATTGCTTAACAGTTGGGTGAGTCAGCCTCTTATGAATATTGCTCAGATTAATCTTCGTCAGAATGCGGTAGAGGAGATTATGAGCGATGTTGTGCTTCGCGGTGAGGTTATGGCGTATCTCAGCGGTGTGCGTGATATTGAGCGTATTATGACTCGTGTGGTTTACGGCTCGGCTTCCCCTAAGGACCTTAATATGATTTGCAACACTACGGTCAATATTCCGTATATAAAGCAACAGCTTTCAAATGTCAACTGTAAAATGCTTAAGGAGATTTATAATGATATTGATACTCTTGAGGATATTCACAGTCTGATTTCCGAGGCTATTGTGGACAATCCCCCCACAACCGTAAGGGAGGGCGGATTAATTAGAGAGGGCTATAGTGCTGAGCTTGATTCACTTAAGAGTGATATGACGAGCAGTGCCAATATTTTAGCTGAAATTGAAGCGCGGGAAAAAGAAAGAACCGAAATAAAGACACTTAAGGTGCGTTTTAATAAGGTTTTCGGTTATTATATTGAGGTCACTAATTCTTTCTTAGACAAAGTGCCTGATGACTATATAAGAAAGCAGACGCTTACAAACTGTGAGCGTTTTATAACCGAGGAGCTCAAAGGTATTGAGCATCGTGTTCTTACTGCTAAGGATAGGTCGTTTCAGCTTGAATATGAGATATTTGACGGTATAAGAAAACAGGTTTCGGCACAGATAGAGCGTTTTCAGCGTACCGCCTCAGCGCTTGCAAGATTGGATGCATTATGCTCCTTGGCGACGGTATCTGCAAATAATAATTATTGCCGTCCGCTTGTAAAAGACGGTGGTACAATAGTTATAAAAGATGGCAGACATCCCGTTGTGGAACAGGTGTTGAAAACTCCCTTTGTTGCTAACGATACATACCTTAATATGCAGGATGACCGTTGTCATATTATTACAGGACCTAATATGGCAGGTAAGTCTACATATATGCGTCAGGTGGCTATTATTACACTTATGGCGCAAATGGGATGCTTTGTTCCGGCACAGAGCGCGGAAATCGGACTTGTAGATGCAATCTTTACCCGTGTAGGCGCATCAGATGATTTGGCTTCGGGTCAATCTACCTTTATGGTTGAAATGAGCGAGGTTGCAGATATTATTAAATATGCTACAAAAAACAGTCTTCTTATACTTGATGAAATAGGCAGAGGAACCTCTACATTTGACGGTATGTCTATTGCCCGCGCGGTGCTTGAGTATGTTGCCGATAAGAGAAAGCTTGGCGCTAAGGCGTTATTCGCCACCCACTATCACGAGCTTACAAGTATGGAAAACGAGCTTCCCTGTATTAAGAACTATAACATTGCGGTAAGAAAAAGGGGAGATGATATTACCTTTTTACGCCGTATCGTAAAGGGAAGCGCCGACCAAAGCTACGGTATTGAGGTTGCAAAGCTAAGCGGTATTCCTAACAGTGTTACCGAAAGAGCTAAGGAGATACTTAAAAAGACCGAGAGCGAAGGTCTTGTTATGTATAAGAACACAGTTAATCCTGATATGCAGCTTCCGCTTGAAATGCAGGGAGCACAGGATATACTAAATGAGCTTCGGGAGCTTGATGTTAATACTCTTACTCCGATTGAAGCAATGCAGATTTTGTTTGATATCTGCAATAAAGCAAAATCAATTTAAAATAAGAAAAGAGGTGCTAAAATGCCTAAAATTAATTTGTTACCTAAAAATGTGGCAGAACTTATTGCTGCAGGTGAGGTTGTGGAGCGTCCGTCCTCGGTTATAAAGGAGCTTGTGGAAAATTCAATTGATGCAGGCGCAACAATAATAACTGTTGAGATTCAAAGGGGCGGTATTACCTATATAAGAGTAACAGATAACGGTTGCGGAATCGCTTTTGAGGATGTTCCCACGGCATTTTTGCGCCACGCTACAAGTAAAATTAAAACCGGCACCGACCTTGATTCTATTGCAACCTTGGGATTCAGAGGTGAAGCCTTGGCGGCAGTTTCCTCTGTTGCGAGGGTAGAAATGTTAACAACCGCCGAGGGTGAGGCAACGGGTGCTCATTATCTCATAGAGGGCGGAGAGCAAAAGGTTTACGAGGAAGCAGGGGCGCCTAAAGGGACCACAATTATAATAAGGGATATTTTTTACAATACCCCTGCAAGAATGAAGTTTCTAAAAAAGGATGTTTCTGAGGCTAATGCCTGTGCCGCTGTGGTGGATAGAATTGCGCTTTCGCACCCCGAAATTTCATTTAAGTTTATAAGGGACGGCAAGCAGACACTTTCAACCTCGGGAAACGGAGATATTAAGGGAGCGGTTTACAGTATTTTAGGCAGAGAATTTTCGGGTTCTCTCATTGATGTAAAGGGTGAACTGAACGGAATTACTGTAAGCGGTCTTACCTGTAAGCCTGTTGCCTGTAAGCCTACAAGAAATAATCAGTATACATTCTTAAACGGCAGACTTGTCCGTTCAGGTACTGTGGTTGCCGCGGTTGAGCAGGCATATAAAAACAGCGCAATGATTGGTAAATTCCCAGGCTTTGTGCTCTATCTTAGTGTGCCTTTTGATACGGTTGATGTGAATGTTCACCCCGCAAAAACCGAGGTAAGATTCTCGGACGAAAAGCGTATTTTTGATGCGGTTTACGCTGCTACAAAAACTGCAATTGCTTCGGGGGACACAAGACCTGAGGTTAAATTAAACACACCTGCTTTTAACCGCTTTGAGCATATGACTACTGCTGAATACCGTCAGCAAAGGCTAAACGACGGTGAAAAAACTGTGGCAGAGCAGATATATAGTAAGAAGCCGTTAGGTTTACATAATACTGAAAGAAATTATTTTTTGCGTCAGGAAACAAAACTACCCTTTGAGGAAAAAATCTCTTATGTTGGCAAAAACGGCGAAAAAACCGAGCCTATGACCAAGCATGAGGCTGAAAGTTACTTTAAAGCTGAGGAAAATCAGACCGTAAATGTTGCAGAAACTGTTTCGGTTAAGCCTCAAAAGGCAGAAACTTTTGTTGAGGAAAAGGTTCAAAAGCCTACAACAGAAGTAATCAAGCGCACAAACATATCGGTTGACATAACTCGTGAGGAGGATGAAGAAGAACTGATAATTACCTTAATTGGCGAGGCATTTTCAACCTATATTATCGCTCAAATGGGTGAAAGCGTATTTATGATTGATAAGCACGCCGCACACGAGCGTCTGCTTTACAATAAGCTTAAAGCAGAGCAAAGTATAGAGGTTCAGTCGTTGCTGACTCCTATATCGGTGGTTCTCGCAAGAGAGGAATACGATGCAGTTATAAATAATACCGAATTGCTACAGAAAAGCGGTTTTGAGGTTGAGGATTTCGGTAATTCTACGGTGGTTGTAAGGGCAATTTCCGCTTCGCTTGTGGGTGAGGATGTTTCGTCGCTTTTATCTGAAATTGCAGAAAAGCTATGCACTACAGGAATGGTTGAAACAGATAAAGAGGACCATATTTTCCATACCGTTGCCTGTAAGGCGGCTATTAAGGCGGGTTGGAAAACCTCGCAGGCAGAAATGAAGCAGCTTGCCGAAAGGGTGCTGAGGGATAAGGAGATAATGTATTGCCCTCACGGCAGACCTGTGGCATTTGAGATTAAAAAGCGTGAGCTTGAAAGGCAGTTTGGCAGAATTCAATGAGTAAAAAGGTAATTTTTATTGTTGGACCTACCGCTTCGGGTAAGACGGCTTTAAGCATAGAGCTTGCAAAGCGGTTTGGCGGTGAGATTGTTTCTGCCGATTCGATGCAGATTTATAAAGGAATTCATATCGCCTCTGCCGCGCCTGACGAGGATGAAATGTGCGGTATAAGACATCATCTTTTGGAGTTTCTAAGTACGGACAAGCAGTTCTCTGTGGCTGAATATGTAGAGCTTGCAAGAAAATGTATTGATGACATATACAACAGAGGTAAGTTGCCTATTGTGGTAGGTGGGACGGGGCTTTATATAAGCTCCTTGCTTGATAACACCAAATATTCCGACGAGCAGACTGATTACGAATTAAGGCAACGCTTGGAGGAAGAATTTGACCGTGTGGGAGCAGAGGAAATGCTCCGCAGGCTATCAGAGTTTGACCATGAATCCTCAAAAAGACTTCATCCAAACAATCGCAGGCGGATTATCAGAGCTTTCGAGGTGTTCGAAACAACAGGAAAAACCTTTACCGAGCTTAATATACTCTCGCATACTGAGGAGTCTGATTTTGATTCGTTGGTTATAGGCATCAATTTTGAAAATCGAGAGCTTTTGTATGAGAGAATAAACAAAAGGGTAGAGCTTATGTGTCAAAACGGTCTTGTTGACGAGGCGGCAACCACCCTTGCTTTGGCTGATTCTAAAGGCGCATTTCAGGCTATAGGTCATAAGGAGCTTTACGGATATTTAAAGGGAGAATGCTCACTCAATGAAGCAAAGGAGCTTTTATGCAGAAGAACGCGGCAGTATGCCAAGCGTCAGCTCACTTGGTTCAGGCGTGACAGTAGAATTAACTGGATATATGCAGAAAAAAGTGAAAACCCCATAGATGAGGCGGTTTCGCTTGCAGATAAATTTTTAAAGGAGGTATAGCACCGTGAAGGGTTCATCGGTTTTAAAGGGTTTTGTTGTTTTATTGACCGCAGTTTTTATAATACATCAGCTGATTTCTTCGCTTTACAGTCCCATTAAGACCGAAAGCGCGGTTTATCATACCTCAATGGACGGACTTAATATTACAGGAGTAATTATCCGCAACGAGCTGCTTGTGAGCTATGACGGTGTCGGTGTTATGCACTTTGTTGTGGCAGACGGCAACCGTGTTGCCAAAAACGGTGTTATAGCTGATATTTACGATAGTGAAAGCGCTTCGGTTGCGGTTTCTGAGTATCAGCTTATAAAGAAAAAAATTAAGGATATTGAGGATATTCTGAGCTATAACGACATTGAAGCTGCAAACCTTGATTTAATTAATGCCCGTGTTAACGAACGGGTGGACGAGCTTATTTATTCGGCTTCTACGGGAAATTTTGTGAATGTTAAGCAGGCTTCTACGGAGCTTATTTCCGCAATAAACCGAAAGCAGGCGGCAATGGGGGTTACAGGTAATCTTTCGGCAGAGCTTGAAGCCTTAAAGGCGTTACTTCCGACAGGGCTTACCAACCCCAAGGGGCAGATTCTTGCTAAGGAATCAGGATATTTTGTATCGCAGACAGACGGATATGAGTCGGTGCTTACAAGCAATGATTTAAACGCTATAACACCGGAATTTCTTGCAGATATAAAGCCTCAAAAAACAGAAAGTAATGTTACGGGAAAGATTGTTTCGGATTATGAGTGGTATATTGCCGCGGAGGTTTCTATAAGTGAATCTATGGAGTTTAAGGAGGGTGAAAGCCTTAAGCTTAAAACCTCTGTAAAAACCTCGCCGACACTTCCTGTTACGGTTAAGAAAATAAATATTTCACAGTCGGGCGAGGGAGCTGTAATAATTTTTGCCTGCAATCAGATGAACAGCGAGTTAGCATCAATGCGTACTGGACCTATGACGGTGGTGAAATCAGAATACAGCGGTCTTAAGGTGCCGCGTAAGGCGCTCAGGGTTGTTGATTCGGTGAGAGGAGTTTATGTGCTTACAGGTATGCAGGTTGAATTTGTGCCTGTAGAAATTCTCTATTCTAACGATAGCTTCCTTATCTGTGAAAAGCAGACCGAAAGCAGTGAGCATCCCGAAGTGCTTAAGCTATACGATAGGGTTGTTGTGAAAGGAAAGAATCTTTATGATGGAAAAATTGTCAGCTGAGGAATTTGACTTAAATTATGAGTCGGTATATAGCCGTGTGCAGGAGGCTATCAAAAACCGAAAGGTTGATAACGGCGATGTAATACTGCTTGCCGCTACCAAAACGGTTGATGTTGACACAATTAATTACGCAATTGAAAAAGGAATTTCCTATATAGGTGAAAATAAGGTTCAGGAGCTTTTGTCTAAAGAGGGCATTTCTCCTGTTACAAAACACTTTATAGGTCATTTGCAGACTAATAAGGTTAAGGATATTATTGATAAGGTTTCGCTTATACAGTCGGTTGATTCCTTAAAGCTTGCTAAAGAAATATCGAAGCAGGCGGTAAAGAGAAATAAGACGGTTGATATTTTGCTTGAGGTTAATATCGGCGGTGAGGAATCCAAGTGGGGCTTTAAGCCTGAGGAAACCGAAAAAGCAATAAGTGAAATTGCGGTTTTAGAGGGAATTCGGGTAAAAGGACTTATGACAATTCCGCCTGTATGTGATTCTGACGAAGAAAACCGTGAATATTTTAGAAAAATGTACAAACTATTTATTGACATACGGGGCAAAAAAATAGATAATAGTAGTATGGAAATACTGTCTATGGGAATGTCGGACGATTTCGCCGTTGCCATAGAGGAGGGCGCAAACCTTGTAAGGGTTGGAACTGCCCTTTTCGGTAAAAGAATATACAATTAATAAATTTTAAAAAGGAGTATTGCAATGGGACTTATCGAAAGCATAAAAAATATTCTTACAATTCCGCCTGAGGATGAGTATGAGGATGATGTAACAGCTACTGAGGAGGTAGCAGAGCAACCTAAGAGAACAGAAATATCGTATACACAAAAGCGCACCGAGTCTGCTCCGAGAGTAGTGGGCGGCGGAAGGTCTAAAACCGTAAGCTTTAACCCCCAGTCTCAGATGCAGGTGGTGCTTGTTAAGCCTGAAAGATATGAGGATGTAACCTCTATTGCTGACCATATGAATGATAAAAAGACCGTTGTGCTTAATCTTGAGGCGGCTGACAGGGATTTATCAAGAAGAATTGTTGATTTCTTAAGCGGCGCTACATATGCTAACCACGGAAACATACGCAAGGTTTCAAAGGGTACATTCCTTATTGTTCCTAACGGCGTTGATATGATGGGCGAGCTTATGCTCGAGGATTTTGAAGACGGAAGAATGTATCTTTAATAATGGATACCTCGCTTTTAGTCGCAAGAATAGAAGATACTGCCGATATATGCAATAAAACTCAAAAGCCAAAGTTTTTGGGTTTTATTTCGCGTGAGCAATCGGTTTTAGCGCAAAAAACACTTGCTGTAAAAAACGTGAAGCTTAGCCTTTTCGGCGGTTATGATGATGCTGAAAGGGTGGTTTTGGGTTGCTTTCCCGATTGGGCAGAGGAATTGGATTTTCCCATAACCGCAGTTACATTCAGCTACAGACGATTGGATAAGCTTTCGCATAGGAACTTTTTAGGAAGTCTTATGGGGTTGGGAATTACAAGAGAGTCGGTTGGAGATATTCTTATTGAGGATGGCAGGGCGGTTGTATTTTTACTTACCGATATTTCGGATTATGTCCTAAAGCAAATTCAAAAGATTGGTAGAATCGGCGTTAAGGCAGAAGCGGGATTTTCGTTACCATTGCCGCAAAGGGATACGCTTGTTGAATGTAGCTCTACAGTCGCATCTGAAAGACTTGATTGTATTGTGGCGGCAATCTGTAACATTTCACGCTCTGATGCGGCACTTAAAATAGCTGAGGGATTAGTTACTGTTAATTCGGTTGTATGCGAAAGGGTGACTAAAAGTATAGAAAGCGGCGACATTCTTTCGGTTAGAGGAAAAGGCAAATTTATTATAGATGCCGTGGATGGCAGAACAAGAAAAAACAGAATTGTTCTTAAATTCAAAAAATATATTTGAGGAGGCAGACGATGGTGTTAAGCTCGTCAGAAATCAAAAAAATCAAATTTTCTAAGGCTATGGGTGGCTTTAAGCAGGAGGAGGTTGAGGTTTTTCTTGATAAAATAGAGGCAGATCTTGCTCAGTACGAAAGAATTATTAAAGAGCTTCAGGCTAAAAATGAAGAGCTTGCAAACGAAAACTCAGAGCTTAAGGAGTCCCAAAACAGCATACAGAATGTTTTACTCAGCGCGCAGCGCTTAGCTGACCGAATTGTTGGCGAGGCTAAAGAAAAGAGCGAGGAAATCATTAAGAATGCCGAGTCTAATATATCGGTTATTACCGCGCGTGAGAAGGAGCTTGCAACCACCTTTGAGCTTAAAGCTCAGGAACGCAAGGCTAATCTTGAAAAAGAGCTTAGCGATATGATTTCAAAGGCTCAGCATAAGGCAGAAAGCATTACTGCCGCTGCTGAGAATAGTGTGGCCCGTCAGCAAATGCTTTTTGATAAGCTTAAAATAGAAATTGCCGCATTTAAGGCATCAATAACCTCAAAATATAAGGAGCATTTAGAGGTTTTGAGCGCAATTCCCGATACAGTACCTCAGGACCCTAAGCAGGTGGCAGAGGCGGTTTCGGCTATAATAGATAAACAGCCTGAGCTTATGAGCTTTGTGAAAAATACAGAGCCTGATGTTAGCGAAAATGCAGTTTCTTCTAAATCACAGGGCTTTGTAATAGATAATAACAGTATTGAAGAACAAATAGAAGAAATAGAAGAATAGTTTTGGAGTAGAACTTTGATATCAGTAATTTTATGTATAGCTTGCGGTCTTGCTATTGTGAGTATAGACCAGCTGACTAAGTATATTGTAATGTCCGAGTTTTATCTCGGCGAAACAAGAGAATTTATAAACGGCTTAATTGATTTCACATATATTCATAACAGAGGTGCCGCCTGGGGAATGCTAAGCGGAAAAACCTGGATTTTATTGGCGTTCACAATAGCGGTTATTATTTTTTGTGTTGTGGTTATTGTTAGACAGGGAGCTAAAAGTAAGCTTCTGCTTTGGGCGATGACGCTTGTGCTTTCGGGCGGAATCGGCAATATGATAGACCGCATTTTCAGAGACGGAAATGTTGTTGACTTTCTTCATTTTGAGTTTTGGCCTACCTTTCCTGTCTTTAATATAGCTGACTGTGCAATTGTTATCGGCGCAGGAATGCTTATGCTTTACTTTGTGTTGGATACGGTGAATGAGTATAAATTAAAGGAAAATGCTACAACGGAAGAGCAGGTAGATAATGGAAACGGTTGATGTTGTCTATTTTGGTGAGCAGACAGTAAGGCTTGATGTTTTTATAGCTACCGAGGTTGAGGTTTCCCGTTCACGGGCGGCAAATCTTATTGAAGAGGCTTGTGTTTCGGTAAACGGAAAGGAATGCTCAAAAAACACCAAGCTTCATAATGGAGACAGGGTGATTGTAAAGCTTCCTGAGCCTCAGGAGTACACCGCAAAGCCTGAAAATATTCCTATAGATGTGGTTTATGAGGACGACTGTTTATTAGTTGTAAATAAACCTAAGGGAATGGTGGTTCATCCCGCCGCAGGAAACTATGAGGGTACATTGGTAAATGCTTTGATGTACCATTGCGGTGATTCGCTTTCAGGAATAAACGGTGTAATGCGTCCCGGAATAGTTCACAGAATAGATAAAAATACGAGCGGCTTGCTTATGGTGGCAAAAAACGATGTTGCTCATAATTTTTTGGCAGAGCAGATAAAGGAGCATACCTTTACACGAGAGTATGCGGCGATAGTTTACGGATATCCGAAACAGGAAAAAGGTATAATTGATGCGCCTATTGACCGACATCCCATAAAGCGCAAGCAAATGGCAATTGTGTCAACAGGCAGGAGAGCGGTTACTCATTATGAGGTTACAGAGAGGCTTAACGGCTTTAGTCTTATGAAGCTGAGGTTGGAAACCGGTAGAACACATCAGATTAGAGTGCATATGGCGCATATAGGTCATCCTGTTGCGGGCGATGATGTTTACGGTCCTAAAAAGGTGATTGCTTCTTTGAATGGGCAATGTCTCCACGCAAAAAAGCTTGGATTTATTCATCCAATCTCAAAGGAGTATATGGAGTTTGATTCTTGTCTGCCTTGCTATTTTGAAAATTTTTTGAAAAGGTGTAGATTATAATGGGCATTTTTGAAGGCTGTCTATTAGCCTGCGATATTGACGGAACACTTATGGAAAGCGGATATATTAATCCGAAAAATGTTGAAAAAATTGAAGAATTTATGTCTGAGGGCGGAAGGTTCAGTATTTCAACGGGGCGTTCAATCGGTGCGATAAGCGATGTGCTTGCGGTAATAAAAAATATATCTCCGTCGGTAGTGGCAAACGGCTGTATGGTTTACGATTTTTATAATAAAGAAATTATTTTTGAATCTGTTTTGCCGCAATCTGAACACCGCTTTGCGAAATTTATTAAAGACCTTGATTTTGACATTGGAATAGAAATTCACTGCGGTCCCGAAGTTTATACACTTAAAAGGAACGAAAAAACTACCTTGCATCAGGTTTATGAAAAATTTCAAGCGCCTGATATTGAATTTGACGATATTGATTCTTATAGGTGGCATAAAGCGGTTTTTATTTTCGATTGCCCAGAGGACCGGGAAAGGGTTAAAGAGCTTCTTTCCGATATGGATAAAAACAGTGTGTTTATTGATACCTCAGTAATAATAAACGGTGAATTTCAGTATTATATTGAGCAGCTACCAATGGGTGTATCAAAAGCATATTCACTTAAAAAGCTTTGCGAAAGCTTTAGTATAAAGGACGGCGGTCTTTTTGCTATAGGCGACTATTACAACGATATTGAGATGCTGAAGCTTGCAGATGTAAGTGCTGTGCCCATAGCTTCGCCTGACGATGTAAAGGCATTGGCAGAGCATATAACATGTAGCTGTAAAGACGGTGCGGTAGCCGATTTTATAGAATATTTAAAAGGCAAGATTAATGCGAAAGCATTTGAAATTTGAAAGGATGGAAAAGATGGAAGCTGCAGTTAAAAAGGAATTGCAAATCACAGCCTGTAAAGTAAGAATGGGTATTATTGAGGGGGTACACGCCGCTAAATCGGGACATCCCGGTGGCTCACTTTCGTGTGCAGATATTTTAACATATCTATATTTCAAACATATGAATATCAATCCTCAAAATCCAAAAATGGAGAATAGAGACCGTTTTGTACTTTCGAAAGGTCACGCCGCTCCTGCTCTTTATGCTGTATTAGCCGAAAGAGGTTATTTCGATACAGAGCTTTTGAAGAGCCTTCGTCAGCCCGAAAGTATTTTACAGGGACATCCCGATATGAAGCATATCCCCGGTGTAGATATGTCTACCGGTTCGCTTGGTCAGGGTATATCTGCGGCGGTTGGTATGGCGCTTTCTTCGAAGCATTTTGGAACAGGTTTTAATGTTTATACCGTTCTCGGTGACGGCGAAATAGAGGAAGGTCAGGTTTGGGAGGCTGCAATGTTTGCGGCTAATAAGGGACTTTCTAATCTTACAGCATTTGTTGATTATAACAATCTTCAGATAGATGGCACAATTGATGAGGTGAACTCTGCAAAGCCTATTGACAAGAAGTTCGAAGCCTTTAATTGGCATACAATCGTTATTGAGGACGGAAACGATTTGGAACAGATAGAAGCGGCTCTTAATGAGGCTGCTACTGTTGATAAGCCGGTTGCAATTATTGCGAAAACTGTTAAGGGCAAGGGCGTTTCTTATATGGAAAATCAGGTTGGCTGGCATGGTTCAGCACCTAACGACGAGTTGTATGAGCAGGCAATGGCTGAGCTTAAGGCACAGCTTGCAGAGCTTCAGTAAGGGAGGAATTGTGTTATGTCAGATGTAAAAATGGTTGCAACAAGAGCAAGCTTTGGTGCGGCTCTTAAGGAATTAGGAGCTAAGAGGGATGATTTTGTTGTGCTTGATGCAGACCTCGCCGCCGCTACTCAAACGGGTGTTTTCAAAAAAGCGTTTCCTGAAAGATTCTATGACTGTGGTATTGCAGAGCAGAATATGGTAGGTATTGCCGCAGGTATTGCCGCTACAGGCAAAAAGGTAGTTTGCAGCTCGTTTGCAATGTTTGCCGCAGGCAGAGCCTTTGAGCAGGTAAGAAATTCTATAGGTTATCCACATCTTAATGTTATTATAGGCGCTACTCACGCAGGTATATCTGTTGGTGAGGACGGCGCTACCCATCAGTGCTGTGAGGATATTGCGCTTATGCGTACTATTCCGGGTATGACAATTATTAATCCGGCAGATGAAACAGAGGCAAGGCTTGCGGTTGAGGCGGCTTTAGACCACGACGGTCCGGTTTATATGAGATTTGGCAGACTTGCTGTTCCGGTTGTTTTCGGTGATGATTATAAGTTTGAGATTGGCAAGGGTGTAGAGCTTAAAGAGGGTACAGATGTTACAATAGTTGCTACAGGTCTCATGGTTAATGAGGCATTGCAGGCATATGAAATGCTTAAAGAGGAGGGCATAAGCGCTCGCATCATTAATATTCACACAATCAAACCTTTAGATAAGGAAATAATTTTAAATGCCGCAAAGGAAACAGGTGCTATTGTTACTGCTGAGGAGCATTCGGTTATAGGCGGTCTCGGAAGCGCTGTAAGTGAGGTTTTGGCAGAGGAATATCCCGTTCCTGTACTAAAACTTGGTGTTTACGATGTATTCGGTCACTCAGGTCCTGCGCCAAAGCTTCTTGACGAGTTCGGCTTAAGAGCAGTAAATATTGTTGAGAAAGCCAAAAAAGCTATCGCAATGAAGTAAGTGAGTTTAAATAAAAGGATAAATTTAATTCATAGTGTGGAAGAAAGAGCAAAAGCGAGGTGAATTTCACCTCGCTTTTGGTCATCTGTCAAAGAACTTTTCTTGTTTTTCAAGAAAGCGTTTCCGTTCAGCATTGCTTAAATTGTTAAATTTGGTAAGAACTTTTGATATTCTTTTGTTTTTTGTTAATCGTTTAACCCTACACGCTTGTATAGGATATGTAAATAAAGTTAGAAAAATTCCGTTGCCCAAAACTTCTGCAAAAGCAAATGTTTTGGCGAATTTCAGTACATCTTTTCGATTGGTTTCGTAAGCATCAACTAATTTATAATATTTGTTAAAATTGGCTACTTCAAAAAACACATAACATATTGGAGCTAACCCCAATATATCAAATCGGTCAAACGTTCCAAATGCATAACTCTGTAAAGTAATATCCAAACGGTCGCCATCTTGCAGACCCTCGATATGATAATTGCAACCAACACGCAGAAGTATCTTATCAAGAAAATTCATTAAAAATCCAGTGGTCTTTTTAGCGAGTTTATCTTTCCAATCATTTTCTTCAATTTTGTTTAGAACTGATTTTACATCGGATGTTATTGGAACGAGAGAAAGAGAAAATGCATTATCAAAAACTTCTGCTGTGATTGAAGAGGAAGTCATCCCTTCTTCGCATAAAGCCGAAATATAGTAATATCGTTCACCATGAGAATCGGATATTTTTATTTTGCAGTCATAAATACTTTCTTTTAGTACAAGAGAAATTTTCACAAAATTACCGCCTTTATTTTATTGTA
>JAZSHV010000047.1:0-3443 GCA_045533475.1 Acutalibacteraceae bacterium
GAATCGTCGGGTCCTTATTTCTTCGTTGTTTAATTTTCAAGGTCCGTTTTCCTCGCCTCAAGCTCTCGCTTTTAGCTCGGTTTTTGCAACCCCTCGTTTGGAGCGCCTGATTATATTACCACAAGCATTTCTATTTGTCAAGCTTTTTTTTAAATTTTTTTAATTTTTTTTTAAAATTCTTTTTTTGCTACTATATATAGGGTTTTTGGCGGCTTTACATCCACATTCTCTTTGAAATTCACTGAGAATTTTTTAAACATTAAGATATAATATATTTTTATTTTAAAAAGCCACCCTCATTGGGTGGCATAATACTATATAAGATAGAGTCCCGATTCAAGCACCACGAACCGATTGTCCCCTACTTTTACATATTGGTAAAGTGGTTCATCAAAGCTTTCATACTCAAAAACTGTATAATCCTTTAAATTAACTTCTATTAATTTATTAGAGCCTTGATTACTTACCATTACACTATCGCCCTCAAGAAACATATTTCTTGGGCGGTCAAACGGTGACCTTGCTCCGCCGATTCTCAGCTCCTCGCGCATTGTAGAGAGATTATATCTTAAAAGCACATTGCAATCTGCATAGCACACCCACAAAGCGTTATTATGAAGAACTATATCTGACGGTTTGCTTGATCGGTAGGTGAGGTCTCCCGTCCAAACAGGGGTTGCGTCATTATCAATAAGCCGCGCCGTACCGTCAGGCGAGAGCAAAAAGACCTTGCCTCCCGGAAGAACTATAGACTTCACCGTAATATAATTTTCGCAAAAGGACATAACCGCCCTATAGTTATTTCCGAACTTTGTAATAAGGTATATATTTCTTGCCACATCGGTGAATCTGCCCGTATCAAAAGACACCATTTTATAGGCAACCAACACCTTCTCCTCTGAAACATCCTTGCAGTAGGAAAAGATGATGCCGTTTGTAAGAGGCATAACCTCGTATATCTCGCCCGAAAATATCTTTTTCATTTTAATCTCCTATATAGTGTATATCAAATTTTAAGCGCACCGTTACTTTTCATTTTTTGTGCTGCCAGCAAAACTCCTGCCTTGGCGCTGTGGAAATTGAGACCGCCTTGCATCCAAGCGGCATATGGCTCGCGCAACGGACCGTCTGCCGAAAGCTCAATAGAAGCCCCTAAGGTAAAGGAACCTGCCGCCATAATTACAGGGTCGGTATAGCCCGGCATATCCCACGGCTCGGGCACAACAAAGGAATCAACAGGAGCTCCGCTTTGCATACCCTGACAGAAGGCTATCATTCCCTCAGCGCTGCCGAGGGTAATGCATTGAATTATATCGCCCCTCTTTTCGGTTGCAAAAGGAGTAACCTCAAAGCCTAAAAGCTCAAACAAAGCCGCCGTATAAACTGCGGTCTTTACCGCCTCGCCCACAATATGAGGAGCCTGAAACAGACCAAGATACAGCTCTCTGCTGTGACCTAATGTGGCGCCAACCTCTCTGCCCACACCGGGACAGGTCATTCTGCCGGCACATTTTTCAACAAGGTCGCGTCTGCCGGCGATGTAGCCGCCTGTTGGCGCAATTCCGCCACCGGGGTTTTTGATAAGCGAGCCCGCAATAAGGTCTGCGCCCACCTGACATGGCTCTAATTTTTCCACAAACTCACCATAGCAATTATCAACCATAACAATCGTATCAGGTGAAACCTCGCGCACCGCTTTGATAAGCTTTTCTATGTCTTCTATTCTAAGGCTTGGTCTTGTACTGTAGCCGCGAGAGCGCTGAATGTACGCCATTTTGCACTTCTCTGCCTTAAGAGTATTCTTTATCCCCTCTATATCGGGCGTACCGTCAGGCAAAAGCTCCACCTGACCGTATTTTACCCCAAAATCAGCCAAAGAACCGTCCGAATAGCCGTCAATACCGAAGACACCCGTAATAGTATCGTAAGGTCTGCCTGTAAGCACAAGCACCTTATCGTTGGGACGGAGCACACCAAAAAGCGCCACCGTAAGAGTATGTGTACCCGACGCAAAGGAATGACGCATAAGCGCATCCTCCGCGCCCATACAGTCAGCCATTACCTTTTCGAGAGTCTCTCTGCCTCGGTCATCATAACCGTAGCCTGTTGAACCCGCCATAGCCGCCTCGGTAACACCGTTTTTAATAAATGCAGAAAGCACCTTGAGCTGATTATATTCTGTTATTTCATCTATATAATCAAACTGCTCACGGCAAATGGTCATAGCCTTTTTATCAAATTCCAAAAGTTCATTATCAATTTCAAAAAATTCATTTATATTCAACTGTTTTCACCCAATATCCTACATAATATAATTCTTTAAATCCATTTTTAAGGTAAAAGCCTTTAACGCTGTCCCTACAACAGACAAGCAAGCTTTTACCCTTATTCTTTTTCATAATTCCTTTAAGTGCAACACTTCCAAAACCCTTTTGTTTTGTGGCAATTCCGTTAATAATTGCGTTTTCACCCGAACAAAAGCTTACCGCCGCACAGCGATTTTTTAAAGCAAAAAAATCAGCATAGCCGCGATTAAGTCTATGGCAATAATCCACCGCAAAATAAGGGTATTCGGGTAGCGACAAGCCCTTTACATCCAACAAATCATATATTTCTCTGCTTGAAAGAAAGTCCGACTGAGCATCCGACTCCCCATCACACATACGGAACATTACATTTATTCTTTCCTGAGGTGTTTTATCAAGCCTCTGCAAAGTATCATAATCGCTGAAAATACAAGCAGGCGACAAAACCTCTACAAATTCCTTAAGCTCCTCAATATCTGCCGAGATGTTATGAATTATCATATTACCGTCGGTCATAGCGATTACGGCTTTTCCCTCATCCTGAAGCCAGAAAAGAACGCGGGTATCCCCATTATAGCTTTCGTACAGGCACCTTATTTTCAGACTTTCTGCATTAAGCGGAGTAAGCTCAGGTAATTTATCGGTAAGTTTTATCATTTTATACTACCGCCGCAAATTCCGCTTATCATATATTTACAAAGGGATAGCGCATTGCTTATATCCTCCCTATTTGCAACACAGGATGCCGAATGGATATATCGGCAGGGCACCGAAATTGCAAAGGTTCGCACGCCCTCGCGCGAAAGATGAACCGCTCCCGAATTGTTTCCGCCTGCAACCGCCGCCTTAGGCTGACACATAATACCGCTTTCAAGTGCGGCAGTATAGTAATCGCGGTCATAAACGGTCGCCTTATCCATAAAGGATACTGCAGGACCTTTGCCCAAAGTGCATACCCTTTTATCATCAGGAACATCTGCAATATCGGCGGCGGTAGTAGCCTCAAGCACAATAGCCGACTGAGGCTTCACTGCAAAAGCGGCAGTTTTAGCGCCCCTAAGCCCTACCTCCTCCTGAACGGTAAAGGTAGCATAAAAATCGTATTCGCTTTCCTCTTTGATAAGGGTAATGAGTATA
>JAZSHV010000021.1:0-9899 GCA_045533475.1 Acutalibacteraceae bacterium
ACATACTTTAACACTTTAAAGCGTGTTTGTCAAGAGTTTTTTTAGAAAATTTTAAATTTGTTGTAAAAAGTAGTATGTCGGGGTTGACATTTCCGCTTTAAAGTGGTAAAGTATATTGTGTTAATTATATTATTGTAGAAGGATTTTTGCTATGACTATTGTACATCTATTAGAACGCAACGCCAAGGAGTATGCTCAGGACGTGGCTTTGGTGGAGATTAACCCCGAACAGCCCGAAACCCGAAAGCTCACCTGGCACGAGTATGAGCTGGTAGAGCCTACCCACCGCGTGAGACATTACAGACGCGAGATTACTTGGGAGGTTTTTAACGAAAAGGCTAACCGCTTTGCAAATATGCTCAAGCAGAACGGCATAGGCAAGGGCAAAAAGGTTGCCATACTGCTTATGAACTGTATTGACTGGTTGCCCATATACTTCGGTATTTTAAAGACCGGTGCATTGGCAGTTCCGCTCAATTTCCGCTATTCTTCGGATGAAATTGACTACTGTCTCGACCTTGCAGAGGCAGACGTACTCATTTTCGGACCCGAATTTATAGGAAGAGTTGAGGCGGTTGCCGAAAAGGTAAGTCAGAAATGCACACTTATTTATTTAGGTGCAGGCTGTCCTGCTTTTGCGGACGATTATAATGACCTGATTTCTGAGTGCTCAGGCAGCTTCCCCGAATGCACACTTACTGAGAGTGACGATGCCGCAATTTATTTTTCATCGGGAACAACAGGCTTCCCCAAGGCGATTTTACATAACCACGAAAGCCTTATTCATTCCTGTAGGGTTGAGCAGGCGCACCACGGTCAAGCTAAGGAGGATTGCTTCCTTTGTATTCCTCCGCTTTATCACACAGGCGCAAAAATGCATTGGTTCGGAAGTCTGCTTTCAGGCTCAAAGGCGGTAATTCTTAAGGGTACGCGCGCACGCAGTATTTTAGAGGCGGCAAGCAACGAAAAATGCAGTATTGTATGGTTGCTTGTTCCGTGGGCACAGGATATTCTCAACGCGCTTGACAGCGGCGAGATAGACCTCAACGAATTTGACCTTTCAAACTGGAGGCTTATGCACATAGGCGCACAGCCTGTTCCGCAGAGTCTTATAAAGCGTTGGCTTGAATATTTTCCGCATCATCAGTATGATACAAACTACGGTCTTTCAGAGTCAATAGGACCGGGTGCGGTTCATTTAGGTGTTGAAAATATTCATAAGGTGGGCGCTATCGGTATTCCGGGCTATGGTTGGAGCGTAAAGATTGTTGATACCGAGGGTAACGAGGTTAAACAAGGTGATGTCGGCGAGCTTTGCCTTAAAGGCGCAGGCGTTATGACCTGCTACTACCGTGATGAAGCCGCAACCGCCGCAACCTTAAAGGACGGTTGGCTTTACACAGGCGATATGGCTATGCAGGATGAGGACGGCTTTATTTATCTTGTAGACCGCAAAAAGGATGTTATTATCACAGGCGGTGAGAACCTCTACCCTGTTCAGATTGAAAACTTCCTGTCGGCGCACCCGAAAATCAAGGATGTTGCAGTTATCGGTTTGCCTGACAGCCGCTTAGGTGAGATTGCCGCCGCGATAATTGAAATCAAAAAGGATATGGCTTGCACAGAGGACGAAATCAATCATTTCTGCTTAGAGCTTCCGCGCTATAAGAGACCGCGTAAGATAATCTTTGCAGATGTTCCTCGTAATCCCACAGGCAAAATAGAGAAGCCTAAGCTTCGCAAAATGTACGGAGCAGACGGTCTTGTAGATTCACAGAACAAGTCTTAAAAAACGCAAATAAGCTTAAGTGAAAGGATTTTTTAATTATGAAAAAGCTAATGATTGGTAATCAGGCAGTAGCCGCAGGTCTGCACGACGGCGGACTCGGTGTGGTTTCAAGCTACCCCGGTACTCCCTCAACCGAAATTACTGAGTTTTTATCTAAATATGACGATTTGCACAGCGAATGGGCGCCCAACGAAAAGGTTGCCTGTGAGGTAGCTTTCGGCGCAAGCCTTGCAGGTGCCCGAAGCGCCTGTGCTATGAAGCATGTAGGTCTTAATGTTGCCGCAGACCCCCTTTTCACTCTTTCATATACAGGTGTAAACGGCGGTATGGTAATCTGTGTGGCAGACGACCCTGCAATGCACTCCTCTCAGAATGAGCAGGATTCGCGTCATTATGCAATTGCATCAAAGGTGCCTATGCTTGAGCCCTCTGATTCACAGGAGGCTTACACCTTTGCAAAATCTGCCTTTGAGCTTTCTGAAAAGTACGATACTCCCGTACTTCTTCGTATGTGCACCCGTATCGCGCATAGCCAGTCTATAGTTGAATTGGGCGAGGCTGTTCCCGCTGTACTTAAAGATTACGAGAAGAACCCCCAAAAGTACATAATGATGCCGGGTAATGCTATAAAACGTCACCCTATTGTTGAAAACCGCACTGCCGCTTTAACAGAGCTTGCAGAAAACTGTATGTACAATACTGTTGAATATAATTCTGACCAAATAGGTATTATTACTTCAGGCTGTTCCTACTTGTATGTGAAAGAGGTTTTGGGCGATAGCGCAAGCATACTTAAAATCGGTATGCCAAATCCGCTCCCTGTAGAAACAATAAAGGATTTTGCCTCTAAGGTTAAAAAGCTTTATGTTATTGAGGAGCTTGACCCGATTATTGAGACTCACGTTCGCGCTTTGGGTATTGAGGTTATCGGTAAGGAGCTTTTCTCTCCCCTTGGCGAGTTCTCTCAAGCTACTATTGCCGCCGCTTTCGGCAAAGATGCTCCCGCAAGTATAAGCGCTGACTCGGTTATCCCTAACCGTCCGCCTATGATGTGTGCAGGCTGTCCTCACAGAGGTATGTTCTACACATTGGCTAAGAATAAGATAACCGTTCACGGTGATATTGGTTGTTACACCCTCGGCGCAGTACCGCCACTCAGCGCACTTGATTCTACCCTTTGTATGGGCGCTTCGGTTTCAGGACTTCACGGCTTTAATGCCGCAAGAGGAGCTGAGGCTGAGAAAAAGAGCGTTGCCGTTATTGGCGACTCCACCTTTATGCATTCGGGTATGACAGGTCTTGTTAATGTGGCATACAATGCTACAAATTCTACAGTTATTATCCTTGATAACTCTATTACGGGTATGACAGGTCATCAGCAGAATCCCACCACAGGCTTTAATATCAAGGGTGACCCTGCCGCTAAGGTTGATTTAGAGGCGCTTTGTAAGGCGCTCGGTATTAACCGCGTGCGCGTGGTAGACCCGTATGACCTAAAGGCTTGCGAGACTGCCGTTAAGGAGGAGCTTGCCGCAGAGGAGCCTTCGGTAATTATCTCACGCAGACCTTGCGTTCTGCTTAAGAGTGTAAAGCCATTGCCGGCGCTTACTGTAGATGCTGACAAGTGCAAGTCCTGTAAGAGATGTATGGGACTCGGCTGTCCTGCAATAAGCCTTAAGGACGGCAAGGCTAAAATAGATACCACCCTTTGCGTTGGCTGCGGTGTTTGTAAACAGCTCTGCGCCTTCGACGCTATTAATTAAGGAGGAAACCGAAATGAATACAACAAGTGTTATGATAGTAGGCGTTGGCGGACAGGGTAGTCTGCTTGCCTCAAAGCTTCTCGGCAGACTTCTTGTAGACGAGGGCTACGATGTAAAGGTAAGTGAGGTTCATGGAATGAGTCAGCGCGGCGGCTCGGTTGTTACCTATGTGCGCTTTGGCGAAAAGGTGTATTCTCCGATTGTAACCGAGGGCGAGGCAGATGTAATTATCGCCTTTGAAAAGCTTGAGGCGGCTCGCTACGCTAAGTACCTTAAAACTGACGGTAAAATTATAGTTAATACCCAGCAGATAGACCCAATGCCCGTAATTATCGGCGCGGCGGAGTATCCTGAGAATGTTCTTGACGAGCTCTCTGCAAAGGGGCTTGAGGTCGCGGCGCTTAATGCACTCACCCTTGCAGAACAGGCAGGCTCGTCTAAGGCGGTAAACATTGTGCTTATGGGCAAGGCGGCAAAGCAGTTTGATATTCCTTATGACAGATGGATTGCCGCAATTGAAAACACCGTTGCACCTAAGTTTATTGAAATGAACAAAAAGGCCTTCGATTTAGGATATAATTCCTAATTAATATTAATTTTTCAAAAAGAGGCGAAAAGAAAATGGAAAAGCGTTATTTCCAAAAAGAAATTGAGACTATGCCGGTTGACGAGCTTAAAAAGCTTCAATCGGAAAAGTTAGTCAAGCAGGTAAAGCATGTTTATGAAAATGTACCCTATTACCGCGAGCTGATGGACAAAAAGGGTGTTAGTCCCGATGACATTAAGGGTATTGAGGATTTACACAAGTTGCCTTTCCTTACAAAATCAGATTTGAGAGAGGCATATCCTTACGGACTTCTTGCAAAACCCCTTAAGGATTGTGTTCGTATTCAGTCCACATCGGGCACAACAGGTAAGCGCGTTGTTGCTTTCTACACTCAAAACGATATTGATTTGTGGGAGGATTGCTGCGCCAGAGCAATTGTTGCAGTAGGCGGAACTGACGAGGATGTTTGTCAGGTAGCATATGGCTATGGCTTATTTACAGGCGGTCCCGGTCTTAACGGCGGCTCACATAAGGTAGGCTGTCTCACACTCCCTATGTCTTCAGGCTTTACTGAGAGACAGATTATGTTTATGAACGACCTTAAGGCTACAATTCTTTGCTGTACTCCGTCCTATGCGGCGTATATCGGCGAAACCTTAAAGGAAATGGGAATGGGACCTGACGATATTTCGCTTAAGGCAGGTATTTTCGGTGCTGAGCCTTGGACAGAGGAAATGCGTCGCGGAATAGAAAAAACCTTAGGCATTAAGGCTTACGATATTTACGGTCTTACCGAAACAAGCGGTCCCGGTGTTGCCTTTGAGTGCGAGGAGCAGACCGGTATGCACATCAACGAGGACCACTTCCTTGCAGAGATTATCGACCCCGATACAGGTGAGGTATTGCCTGAGGGTAGCAAGGGTGAGCTTGTGTTTACTGCGCTCGATAAGGAAGCCTTCCCGCTTCTGCGTTACCGCACAAGAGATATTTGCGTGCTTTCGCGTAAGAAATGCTCCTGCGGAAGAACTCTTATTAAGATGTCTAAGCCTATGGGCAGAAGTGACGATATGATGATTATCCGCGGTGTAAATGTATTCCCAAGCCAGATTGAGGCAGTTCTGCTTAACGAGGGTTATCAGCCAAACTATCAGATTGTGCTTGACCGCGTGAACAATAACGATACCTTTGAGGTTAATGTGGAGATGAATCCCGACCAGTTCACCGACACCGTAAGCGGTGTTACCGCAAGAGAAAAGTCGTTGGCTGAGGCTATGAAGACAATGCTCGGAATTAATCCTAAGGTGAATCTTGTGGCTCCCAAGAGTATTGTCAGAAGTGAAGGCAAGGCTGTGCGCGTTATCGATAAGCGCAAGCTACACGATTAATCACCGTTTTTAATAAAGGAGGAAGCAAAATGTCATTAAAACAGTTAACCGTATTTGTTCCTAACCGTCAGGGCTCGTTGGTTGCAATTACAAAGAGCCTTGCAGAGCATAATATAAATCTCCGCGCGCTCTCTATTGCAGATACTGAGGAGTTCGGTATTCTTCGCCTTATTGTAAACGATACCGACACCGCACACCGTATTCTCACAGAAGAGGGCTACCTCTTAAAGCTTACCGATGTTGTGGGTGTTAAGATTGGCGATGCACCGGGTAAGCTTTCGGATGCGCTTGCAGTGCTTGACAGTGAGAATATCAATATGGAATATCTTTATGCGTTTATGTCAAGAACCGAGAAGCACGCATATGTGGTGCTCCGCGTTGCCGACAATGCCGCCGCAGAAGCCGCTCTCGAAAAAGCAGGCTTCCATATGATAACCGACGCGGATGTTTGCAAGCTTTAATTAAAAAACAAAAAAATAGCGTTTTGTATTTGGTTTTTTCCCATTTACAAGACGCTGTTTTTATTTCTCAGTTTTAATTTAAATTTTGGCTTTTGTTAAGATTACTACATAATCAGTTCGTCAAGCTGTTTGTTTAACACTTTCGAAAGATAAAGCAATTCAATATCGGTAACAAACCGCTTGCCTGACTCTATTCGCTGAATTGCATTTTTATCTATGTCTAACCCCTCAAGCTGCAGACGGTCGGCTAACATCCGCTGTGAAATACCCAATTCCTTACGGAATAGCGCCACTTTCTTACCGCAAAGGTTATTTAATCCGTCTTCCGCTCTATTTATAAACATATAACCACTCCTTTTGACATTCTGTACTTGTCAACAGAAAGAGTATATGCTATAATTGTTTTGTCTATGACATTCATTAAATGTCAAATTAATAAAAAGAGAGTAATTATATGAATTGTGAAAATTATTTTTGTATCTATTGGAGCGAAGATAACTGTTTGTTAGATGAAATATCATTAGATGTTATGGGAATATGTAAATCTTGTATTTATCTTAATATTGATAAAATCATTTTAGAAGCATATCGTAAGGATACTTTAGATAAAATCGAAGAAGAAAGCAATTAATCAATCTATAAAAAGAATAACTATTGAAATTACTGTCTATTTATGTTAAAATTTAGGTAAATGAATAGCGTGGCAGAAAATCTCTGAAATATTGGATTTTTGCTACAAATAAAGGAGCTTTTAATATGAAAACCGTAGTTTCTGTTATCGGAAAGGATGCCGTAGGCATTATTTCAAAGGTTAGCGCTGTGTGCAGTGAGTGTAATGCAAATATCGTTGATATTACCCAGTCGGTATTGCAGGATATGTTTGTAATGGTTATGCTTACCGAAAGCCGTGAGCTTAACTGCTCTTTTGCTGAATTCTCTGATAAAATGAAGAATTTGGGCAAGCAAAACAACCTTGATATCCGCGTAATGCACGAGGATATTTTTAATTCAATGCACCGCATTTAGGAGAAATAAAATGATTAATCTTAACGATATAATGGAAACCATAAATATGATTTCCGAGGAAAATCTTGATATCCGTACTGTTACAATGGGTATTTCCTTGCTCGACTGTGCCGATTCTGACGCTGAAAAGGCTTGTCAAAAGATTTATGATAAGATTATCCGTCTTGCAGGAAGACTTGTACAGGTTGGCGAGGATATTGAAAAGGAATACGGAATTCCGATTATAAATAAAAGAATTTCGGTGACACCTATTGCTATGGTAGCCGCCGCATCGGGCGGTGACCCTATAATGTATGCAAAGGCTTTACAGCGCGCGGCTGATGCTACGGGCGTAAACTTTATAGGCGGCTTTTCGGCACTTGTTCATAAGGGCTTTTCAGCAGGCGACGAGCGTCTTATACGCTCTATTCCTGAGGCGCTTTCTGTAACTAATAATATCTGCTCGTCGGTAAATATCGGCTCTACAAAAGCAGGTATTAATATGAATGCCGTTAAGCTTATGGGAAAAATTGTTCGTCAAACAGCTGAAATCACTGCCGACCGCGACTGTATAGGCTGTGCTAAGCTTGTGGTTTTCTGCAACGCGGTTGAGGATAACCCCTTTATGGCAGGTGCTTTTCACGGTGTGGGCGAGCCTGACTGTGTAATTCATGTTGGTGTTTCGGGACCCGGTGTTGTCCAGTCGGCACTCAAAAAATGTCCTGACGGAGACCTCGGTCAGCTTTCAGAAATTATTAAGCGTACCGCATTTAAAATTACAAGAATGGGACAATTGGTTGGCACAGAGGCATCGCGCAGACTCGGAGTGCCCTTTGGCATTGTTGACCTTTCCTTGGCTCCTACCCCTGCGGTGGGTGACTCGGTTGCCCACATTTTAGAGGAAATGGGACTTGAAACCTGTGGCACTCACGGCACAACCGCCGCTCTCGCAATGCTTAACGATGCAGTTAAAAAGGGCGGAGTTATGGCTTCTTCTTATGTTGGCGGACTTTCGGGCGCCTTTATCCCCGTTTCTGAGGATGCAGGTATGATTGCCGCCGCAAAGTCGGGCGATTTACAGCTTTCAAAGCTTGAGGCTATGACCGCTGTTTGCTCTGTGGGACTTGATATGATAGCCATTCCGGGAGACACTCCGGCAGAGGTTATTTCGGCAATTATAGCCGATGAAGCCGCAATCGGTATGGTAAACAGCAAGACTACCGCAGTAAGAGTTATCCCCGCCATAGGCAAAAAGGTTGGCGAGGACTTGGAATTCGGCGGGCTTTTAGGCTCAGGACCGATAATGGATGTGAACCTCACAAAATCCCCCAAAAAGTTTATTGACCGAGCAGGCAGAATCCCTGCACCGCTTCAAAGTCTTAAAAACTGATTTTAAATATAGCAATAAACATATAGTCGATATACACAAATAAGTTTTACAAAATTTTTATAGACTTTTCGAAGATTTTGTTATATAATAGATTCGTTAACAGTTTATACCGTCTTTGGAGGTACAATAATGAAGAATTTTAAAAGATTACTTTCTGTTGCTTTGGTGCTCGTTATGCTCTTAAGCTTTGCAGGCTGTCACAAGAAAAACGAGATTGCGGTTACTGTAGGCGATGTTGAGTTTACCTCGGCATACTATATGTGCGCACTTGTAAACGCTGATTCCGAGGCTAAGACTCTTGTTAATGAGTCGCTTGAGGAGGACGAGTCATCTACTGATGTTGACTATTTTTCTAAAAAGGTTGAGGGCAAGGATTATGTTGAATGGGTAGAGGAAAAGGCTATGACCACCTTAAAGCAGGTTGCGGCTTATAAAATCCTCTGCGAAGAGAACAAGCTCGAGCCCAATGAGGATGATATAGCTAATGCTGAGATGTATGCTGACTACTATTGGTCAAACTACGGCTATAGCGCTTACTTTGAGCCTAACGGTGTTGGTCAGGCAACTTATAAGAAGTATATGACCGATTCCTATTTTGCTGAAACCTACTTTGAGTTTGTTTACGGTAAGGACGGCGAAAAGGCTATTGCGGCTGATACAATCAAGACCAAGATGAACGAGAATTTCATTGTGGCTGATATTCTTAACGCTACCTATGAAAGCGATGCTACAGATGATGATAAGACCGCTCTTAAAACCAAGCTTGACGGTTATGTAACTGCACTTAATGCAGGAACCAAAACCTTTGAGCAGGTTTACAAAGAGTACAACAATGTTACCGACGAGGAAGACACCACAACAGAAACAACTGACACTGAGAGCGAAGAGCTAAAGCCTCAGGACGAGTATGCAAGCATTCTCGGCGCAGAGGATACTGTTTATGAGTCTGAGCAGTATGATACTGTAAAGGCTATGGCAGTTGGTGAAGTAAAGCTTATTGAGCTTGAGGATAAAACAGGTTTCGTTCTTGCTGTTAAGAAAGACATTAACGCGGACCCTTATTATCTTGATAATCTTGATATGACCGTTCGCCATCTTATTGCTGACGAGGAGTTTGAAAAGACTATAGAGGATTATATCAAGACTCTTAAGGTTGATGTTAACAGCTATGCTGTGAAGCAGTTCAAGGTTAAGAAGATAAAAGAACCTGAATACAATTAATAACCAATAAATAATTTTAAAAGGGGCTGTAAAAAAACTCAACGCTCTTAAACACGCATAAAATAAGCTAAATAAATAAAAAAGAGTGCGGAAGTGAACAAGTCCAGTAAAAACGGACAATAGAAAAAAAGAGTCCCCTATGGTAGAATTGAAATAACTACCATAGGGGGATTTTTTATGCCAAGAGAATATAGAAACATAAAGGAATACGAAAGAGAAATATTTGCTTTGCGAGAGCAAGGAAAAACAAACCGAGAAATATGTGAAAAATTCGGATTAAAGCAAAGACAACTTGAGAATTTCATCAATCGACATAATAGAAATCAAGCAAAGTTATC
>JAZSHV010000010.1:0-5116 GCA_045533475.1 Acutalibacteraceae bacterium
TGGTGGTATTCCACATTATCTTCGTCAGTTTAGTCCAAAGCTTTCATTAGCGGAGAATATTAAGAGAAATATCCTAACTAAAGGCTCGGTTTTATATAGCGAGGTTGATTTTTTACTTCATCAGGAGCTTCGTGAAACCCCAATATACAACTCAATTATTGAGGCGGTAGCCCTTGGCAATACAAAGCTTAATGACATCAGCCAAAAATCTCTTGTAGAGGACACGTCAAAAACAAGCGTATATCTTAAAAATCTTATCGAGCTTGGAATTGTTGAGCGTGAGTTTTCAGTTGATTACAAAAACAAAGAAAAAGCCAACTCTAACAGAGGTACTTATCGCCTGACCGATAATTTCTTTAGATTTTGGTACGCATTTGGTTTTACAAATTTTTCTCAGCTTGAAGACGGCGATGTAGACGGTGTTTACGATTATGTTATTGCACCGGCATTGCACGAGTTCGCATCCTTTACCTTTGAGGACGTGTGCAAAGAGTTTGTAAGAGAGATGCAAAAGAAAAACGAGCTGCCTTTCCGTTATTCAAAAATGGGCAGATGGACCGGAAAAACTACGGTGCGTGATAAGGATGCTCCTAAAGGTGTTCGAGTTGCCGAAACCGAAATAGATATCCTCGGCATCGGAAAGGGTGGCAGGGAGTATTTGGTCGGTGAGTGTAAATTTAAAAATACGCCATTCGATTATTCCGAGTATCTTGATACGGCTACCAAACTGACACCTCTTAAAGAAGGTGCAAAGTTCTATTATGCACTTTTCTCCGAATCAGGGTTTGATAGCAAGGTTGTATCAGAGGCAGATAACAATGACGATATTACGCTCTATAATCTAAATCAAATTGTAAATTACAAATAACAATAAGTTTACAGTTATTGTCAGTTGACCTAAGACTCCATAAAAAGTATAATATTTAGTAGATAATTTATAGGACATTCAGAGGATGGATAAAAGTTCATCCTCTATGTATATTACTTTTTCGACATTCTATAACCATTCCGATGATTATAGGAGAAATACGACGTTATCTTCGGGATAATAATTCAATAAGGGTGAGCCGTTCTATTAAGGACACCGCATATAAAGCGATGCAGGTAAAGGAAAGGCTTATGCGTGACCGTCAGACCGAGCCTACGGTCAGTGAAATAGCAAAGGAGCTTGATATAACTCCGAGTGAGGTTGTGGTGGCTCTTGAAAGCATTGTGAGTCCTATGTCACTTTATGACCCTGTGTATTCAGACGGCGGAGATACAATATATGTGCTTGACCAAGTGGGAGACAATAACGACGACAACAACTGGCTTGATGAAATAGCCTTGAAGCAGGCAATAAAGGAATTAAGCGAGCGTGAAAAGCACATTTTGTCACTCAGATTTATGCAGGGAAAGACACAGATGGAGGTGTCAAAGGAAATAGGCATAAGTCAGGCGCAGGTTTCACGACTTGAAAAAGGCGCGCTTGATAAAATTAAATCTTGAGAATGTGTAAAAAAGTGTTGACAAAGAGCTTTAGTTGTGATAAAATACTCAAGCCGCATATTGTGGGCTTTTAAAGTTATGCCTTAAAAAGGTGTACGCCTATCTGTAGCGAGACTGTAAAAAGAAGCAGGTGGAAAGAAATGTACGCAATTATTGAGACAGGCGGAAAGCAGTACCGTGTTCAGAACGGTGATGTTATCTACATCGAGAAGCTTGACGCTCAGGTTGACGAGGAGATTACCTTCGACAAGGTTGTTGCTGTAAACAACAGGACATTAAAGGTTGGCAAGCCCTATGTGAAGGACGCTTTCGTTAAGGGTACCGTTATTAAGAACGGCAAGGGTAAGAAGATTACAGTATTTACCTACAAGCCCAAGAAGGGTAGCTCACGCAAGATGGGTCACAGACAGCCCTACACAAAGGTACAGATTACCGAAATCGGTTAATGCTATGACCAGTGTAAAATTTTTGGCTGATAAAAATAGTATTTACGGCTTTTATATCAGCGGTCACAGCTCGGTTGACTGTGACGATGAGACCGGTAAAATAGTCTGTGCAGCAGTTTCCTCTGCCGCATATATGGCGGCGAATACCATAACCGAAATAATAGGCGATAAAGCAAATGCAGTCATCGATGACGGCGAAATGCGCTTTGAGGTAAAAAATGCTTCAGCCTGTTCGGTAAAGGTTTTGGAGGGCTTAAGGCTTCATTTGACTGAGCTTTCCGGTCAGTACAGTAATAACATTAGAATTTACGGAGGTGCAGAACATGTTAAAGATTAACATTCAGTTATTCGCTCATAAAAAAGGTGTGGGTTCGACTAAGAACGGTCGTGACAGCGAGTCCAAGAGACTTGGTGTTAAGCGTGCCGACGGTCAGTTTGTTCTTGCAGGCAACATTCTTGTTCGCCAGAGAGGCACACACATCCATCCCGGCAACAATGTGGGCCGCGGTTCTGATGACACCCTTTTTGCTCTTATCGACGGTAAGGTAAAGTTTGAGCGTGTTGGAAGAGACCGTAAGCAGGTAAGCATTTACGCTGCTGAGTAAGCTGTTCAAAATCTAATCCGAGAGCGGGACAGCTCTCGGATTTATTTTTTATTACTTAATTTTAGGAGGAAGAAGTTTATGAAAACCTGTCATGTTTGTCAAATGCTATGCGAGGATAATGCGGAGCTCTGCCCATTGTGCGGAGCAGATATCAGCGGTTTTGAGGAGACAGAAGAAACTTTAGCAGAGCCGGAGGAAAAGGCTGTTTTGAATCCTGTTTTGTTAGCTTCCTTAGAGGATGTTGTTTCGGCGGAGATTTTCAAGGATATTCTTGCTGATAACGGTATCCCTTATTCTACAGGCGAGGCAGACGGCGAGGGTACAATGCGTGTGCTTTTCGGCGGCGGCTTTGTTTCGGAGGATATTTATGTAGATAGCAGTGACTATGAGGCTGCAGATAAGCTTTATACCGAGTTTTTGGAGAGCGAAAACGAGTTTGACGGTGAGTTTTTTGATGAGGAATTTGATGAATTCGCCGAGCAAGAGTCTGAGGAATAAAGTTTATGGCTTTGTTTGGTAGGAGAAAAAATGCGGAGGAAAGTAGGGTTGATCCGGTTCTTGTGGCTTCAATACAAAATACGGTAAGCTCTGAAATTTTTCAGGACATACTAAAGGAGAACGGAATCCCTTGTATTTGCAGGCAGGAGGGCGCGGGTTGTTATATAAAGATAATTACCGGCGGTCTGCTTGTTGTAGATAATATTTATGTTGATGAGAAGAACCTTGAAAGGGCTAAGGAATTATATGACGCATACCTTGGCACAGAGGTTTTTGAGGTTGAAGAATAGATGTTTGTAGATATAGCAAAAATACATTTGAAAGCAGGTAAGGGCGGCGACGGCGCAGTTTCGTTTCATAGAGAGAAGTATGTAGCTGCGGGCGGTCCTGACGGCGGCGATGGCGGACGGGGAGGAGATATTGTCTTTAAGGCAGACAGTAATCTTTCCACCCTTGCGGATTTCCGCTATAAAAGAAAATACAGCGCAGAGGCGGGGCAGAACGGCGGAACATCAAGATGTACCGGAAAGAGCGCTCCCGACCTTTGCATTTCTGTACCTGTTGGCACCCTTGTAAAGGACGCTGAGACAGGCAGAATTATTGCAGATATTTCTGACGATGAGCCTGTGGTTATTGCCAAAGGCGGAAACGGCGGTTGGGGTAATCAGCATTTTGCAACCTCCACCCGTCAGGTTCCGAGATTTGCTAAAAATGGCAACCTCGGTGAGGAAATGGATGTAACGCTTGAGCTGAAATTACTTGCCGATGTGGGACTTATCGGTTTCCCGAATGTAGGTAAATCTACCCTTGTGTCGGTTGTGAGCGAGGCAAAGCCAAAAATTGCAAATTATCACTTTACAACCCTTACCCCTGTTTTGGGTGTCGTGAGAATGGGCGAGGGCTCATCCTTTGTTATGGCGGATATCCCCGGTCTTATTGAAGGCGCGGGCGAGGGTGTTGGACTCGGTCACGAGTTCTTGCGTCACGTTGAGCGTTGCCGAATGCTAATTCATATTATAGATATTTCGGGCAGCGAGGGCAGAGACCCGATTGACGATTTTGAAAAAATAAATTATGAGCTTTCGGTTTTCAGCAGCGAGCTTGCAGAGCGTCCGCAGATTGTGGTTGGCAATAAGTGCGACCTTGTGGATGAGGATGAAATTAAGAGAATTTCAGACCATTTTGAGGGCTTGGGATACAAGTTCTTCCCCATAATGGCGGCTATTGCAGAGGGTACAGAGGCGCTTGTAAACTATGTTGCGGCAGAGCTTCAAAAGCTGCCCCCGATTCTCAAGTTTGAGGCGGAGCCTAAGCCTGAGCCGGAGGTTATCGGTAATAAAAACCGAAGCTTTAAGGTTGCTGTGCGTGACGGAGTATACTATGTTGAGGATTGCGACTGGATTCTTGATGTAATGAACAGGGTAGACCCTGACGAATATGAATCCTTGCAGTATTTCGAAAGAGTACTTCGTCAGTCGGGCATAATAAAGGCGCTTGAGGATGCAGGCGTAAACGAGGGCGACACCGTTAATGTTTACGATGTTGAATTCGATTTTATGTACTGATTTATTCTTAGCGCTAAAAATATTTCGATAGTTTGCAGGAATTTATAACAGAATGGTGTTTTATGAGAAACCTGTTATAATTAAAGTATATTTATGATTTTCTTACTGTGCTTTACAGCATAGTCAAGAGCGATTTTGGTGCCGCTTTTTCGTATGGTGGGTGCTTTTGCTTCATCATAATACACTATAAAAAAGTGGCTACTATTTATCATTTCATAATTGCGTTCAACATAGGTGGCTTTGCCTGCACCGATTATTTTTTGGGATAATAAGTGTCCTCGTAGCTTTTCAAAAGGTAGTTTTTATAGCGCTCATTTATATTTAGATATTCAGCCCGCACATAAACCCGTTTTATGTGTGGGTATTTTTCTTTGGCTCTTTGTCAATAGTTGGGGTAAAGAGTTAAAATGAAAATGTTTTATGCAAGCAGTCGCAATTAAGCGGCTGCTTGTTGCGTTTTGAGTTGTTGATGAGAAAATATATGTAAAATACGGTTTCTGAATCGCTTAAAATT
>JAZSHV010000064.1:0-22173 GCA_045533475.1 Acutalibacteraceae bacterium
CAATCGGGATTTGGATATACAAATGCAGTGCTTGCTAAGAGTGAAACGACGGCAAGCAAACAGCAGTTGGTACCAAATCCCAGTGCTTGCTAAGACTGATAGACAGTCGTGCAAGCACTCCTGTCATTACAAATGCGATGCTTGCTAAAGATGACGGACTCATCAAAGGCAAGCGCGATTTTATGGCAAATCCTATGCTTGCTAAGAGCAAAAGAAAGCTCTGCAAGCATCAGTTTTTTGTGAGAAATCCCACTTGACATCGCACCTCCGAGCCGCAAGGCGAAGCCCATTTCTCTCCTTCCCGGGCGGTAATTTCCTGCGACTTTTAAGGCGCGATATGTAGTTTGAAAGCGTACTTGATACACAATATTAACATCAAGATATACCCTCAATTGGTAGCCATCGAGAAGGCACAAAAAGGGCAAGCTGTTCGAAAATTTCTCAAAGCTTTTTACAATACTCCCTCACTTATACAAGGGAATTCAGAGGGCTTTTGCACAACCAAAAAGCGTACAGTTTACAAATTGTTTACGAGTGCCCCTCTACTATATCTACCGTTTCGTAAGGGGATCTTTGCAAGTAAAAATTCAATTCCCACTCACTTTATAAGGGACTTCGCAAGAGGAATTATGCGAACAAAATTACAAAGCCCCTCACTTAATAGCCACGAGAATGGCGTTTTGGCTGGGTGCTTTTTCAAAAATTCAAAGTATGTTTACAAACATCCCTCTCACCTAATAGCCTTGGGAACAACCCAAACTTAAGGATTCAAAGAAACATCCTCATCTATTGCCACAAAACTGCCGTTTTTAGGGGGTATATCTTGAAAATTTTTCCCTCTACTTATGTAAAAGTAAACTTTGAAGAAAAACTTAGACGTTTTACTAAAAATTCTTCTCACTTATATAAAAGCTATTTTTAATTCACCTTGGACACCCTCAAAAATTATTTCTCTCACTTAATAGCCATAGGAAACTTCAAAATTAAACGGGGCGATCAAACTTTTCTCTCATCTTATAGCCGATGAGAATGTGCTCTTTAATTAGAGGCAAGTTGAAATTTCTTCACTTATAACCTGCCATTTGCCAAGACGATTTGAAAGGATGGCAAGAAATATCTTCATATATAACCACACCACCAACACCGCGTTTTGGAACCTCTTTACGAAATGTTTGCAAGAACTCTCTACTTAATAGCCTTGGCAACGAGCAAATTCGTAGTCTAAACTTCAATTTTCTTTGAAGAAAGCCCCTCATATAGAAGCCTTGGGAAAGGTAAAACCGTACCCCCATTTTCAAAATTTACCGCCCGAAAGAAAAAAGAAAAAGCCGCTATCGCGGCGTGGTAATCACGCTTTGATAGCGGCTATAAAACCGTATTGTAATTATATTGTATCATATAACGAGAACACATCCATATAGGTCTTGTCATCATAAAGAAAAGCTACGCTATAACGTGCTCTTGTGATAGCGACATATAGTTCGCTCTTGGTCTTTTCCGAGGGCGGAATGGATCCGTCTTTAACAAAATTTTTGAAAGCTTCAGTACAAATTATAATAACGTGATCGTATGTCGCTCCCTTACTTAGTCCGATATTTCTAACCTCAATGGGATAAGATATTTCAGGAATCTTTGATGAAACGCTCCACCGCAAAACCATTGGGTTATAGTCACGAACGTATTCTTCGAAGTCTTCTTTTCGCACAATGTAAAGCCCCTCGTGCTCGCATTTTTTGTCATTGAGCGACTTGGTCTTTTCGTCTATATTCGGGAACAATGAGTCCGATAAATCACAAATACTTTGTTTACACCGATAAGAAAAATCTCTAAACTGAACGGATAGAAGTCCTTTCTTCTCAAGCTTTCTGAAGTAGTCAAGTAGTTTGCTACCACGATTCCCTTTGTTTTTCGGAGCATTACACGTATAATATATTGCTTGGCGAATATCACCTACGGCAACTATTCTTGCTTTAGAAGCATATAACAAAGCCAACAAGTCTAAGTCCTCGCCAGCCATATCTTGAACCTCGTCAATATATATAAGCGAATAAATGCTTTCCAAACGCTCAATGACTGCGTTATTGCTAAGGGTGTTGCACTTCAAAGCGAACTTCGTTGCACGATCTTTATATAGAGCATTATAGCAAGAAAAGTAAAACGCTTTTGTGTTTTTCTCGGGGATTTTTCGATTTGTAATTTGTGTATCAAAATCAATTCGCTCAATTCTTCTGCCGTATGCAACGCTTCTAAATGGTCGAATACAATGCTGTAACAGAAAGCTATGCCAAGTCATTATTTCCACATTGGAAGGAACGACTCCCACCTTAGCTTCAATATCCTTTTTTAACTTTCGGGTGTTGGCAATAGTATATGTGACAAGTAATATCTTGTCGGTTGTATTCTTCGTAACCTCATCAACGATGTATGTTGTTTTACCCGATCCTGCGGCAGCAATTAAAGCTATATTATCACAAGGCATTTTGCACCTCATCTATATAACAGATTGTTTCGTCGCTCTTAAAAATTGCTAATGCACAATCCGCTTTGTTATCACTCATATAGTCAAACAACTCCTCGTCGGTTGCATACTTCTTGCCAAGAATCTTATTCAGCTTATCCCTGCCGTTACAATGAATCAGTATTTTTTCAAGCGTAAACAAGGCATCATCATTACTCATAGCAAGCTTAATTGTGCTACTTGTAAATGCAGAATACTTGGTTAACCTGCTACTTGCTTTTCCGTCATTGTCGGGTATGATTAGCACTTCGGTGTTGAGTATTTTAGCTATTTCCAAGAAGCGTGCAAACGATGTGCCGCGAACAGATATAATATCCACGCCATTTTCGATAGGAAGCTTACCGTGCTTCTGTTTATAAAGCTTTTGGATAATCAGTTCATCCGATGGACCTTCAACCAAGAAAACACGCTTAGAAAGAATAAGTCTAAGTGTATCGTAACCGGGCATTTTCTCAAAATACTCAACGGTATCATCTGCCAAATCCGAAAAACTCATTGTTATTCCGTTTTGTAAGAGCACAACTCGTTTCAAACTCAACTTATTTAGTACATAGGTACTGTGGGTAGAAATTATAACTTGAGTATCTGTACTGAGATCCACAATGTCATCAATCAATTTCGACATATTACTATAAGACAAATGATTTTCGGGTTCTTCAATAAGAACAACATTGCATTTGTCTTTCTGAGAGGAAAGTGCGAGCTTAATCTTGAATGAGCTCTGCTCACCTTTGCCGATTTGACTAAAAGGAACATCGTCAAAATACGTAGTGAAACTTGCTTCCCAATTTGATTTTGATGCTACGTCTATATCAAGGGATAGAGTTTTATCGGAAATATCTTGGTATTTTTCGGCAACCTTTTTGTTCAATTCTTCTATGTTAGGCTCCGCTTGAAACTTCTCGCGAAGTTTTCTGTATGCAATGGTCAAATCAGTACGATCCTTAGGTTCAAGTGCATCTTCAATAATCTGCAAGACTTGTTTGTCGGGACCTGCAAGATACTTTCCTGTGGTGATATCTATGTAATTTGAGCGAACCGGAAGGCTCATTCTTACAACTCCATTATCAGCAAAGGTAAGCCATTCACAATGATAATACTCAACGGGAACTGTCCTAACGTCTTCTTTGTGCGCAATATAAGCCCTATAGTCCTCTACACAGTTAGGATTTAATTCAAAAATTATTTTTACTCCTGCACTTTTTTCCACTTTAGAGTTGTTATTTCCAACATAATAGTTGTTATCAACCTTTTTAGAGAAAAAAAGTTCAACACCAGCTTTAGGCGGAGCAACAACCTCTCCTGCCTTGATTTTTGCTAAATATTCATTAACCGCGGACTTATTGAATATGTGGGCGGGGATATCCGCAAGTACATTTTTTCCGTTAATGGACGCAGTTAAAGCCAAGTGTATAGCTTCAAAAATGGTGGTTTTGCCCTCATTATTGTTGCCAACGATTACGTTAACATTGTCCGAGAAATCCATTTCAAAATACTTGAAGCACTTAAAATTATGGATTATAAGTTTATTTATGTACATACGTATCCTCCGCGTTATCAAGTGAAATAATGCAACTGTATCTTGTCTTTTGGTGTAACTATGTATCGGTAATGGTCATAATAAAGCTTTGAATAGCAGCATTTTTTGAATTTCGTACCACTACCGCAAGGACAGGGCGCATTTCGCTCTACTCCTTTATATTCTTCGTTAGTTCTTTTTTCAATTTTGCAATCAATAGAAAACGTTTGAAGAAATGGCAAATTCAATTCAACAAAGTTATCCAACTTTTTGAACTTTTCTTCCTCACTGATATTTTCATCAGCAGCTTGAATGATGCAACGTTTATCCTCTGGATGAGAAACAAGCGCTACTCCTTGAACTTCCTTGATTTTTTTGATTTCGTGTACAGCAGGCTCACCCCAATAAAGCTCACCTTTTATGTGTGGACAATCCAAACCAAGCACGGATTTTCCACAAATGCTACAAGTTGCTTCTTCAATTATGAACTCGCTACTGCAAAAAACTTTATACGGATATAACGCTTCATATTCTAATAAGAGATTATATAATGTGGGCAACTCGTATCTGTTTCCTTCATCGGTGAACCTGCCGACACATTTAATAATGTCAAAGCAATCCTGTAATTTATCCCAAGACGCTTTGTATTCTTTGCTTTTCAGCATATCATTATATCTGCATAGGGTACAAAAAAGCAAAAAATACTCCCTAAAAACAAATTGAGCGTTTGCTAAGCGTTCATCATTTTTTTGAATAGCCAATGCCTTTATATCATCAAAAAGGTGATTGCATTCATCAAAATCCTGCAAAGGAGCAGAATATTCGCCCATTTGCAATCTGTCCTTGGTACGATTCAAAGCTGCGAAAATACTTTTAACCTGTTCTAATTCTGTATGTTCCGTAAAGTATTTCAGCATTGGAGTCCTCACATTTTATTCAGATCAATTTTTTCGAATGTTTCTTTGAATGTTTTAGCATCTCCGTGATAATGGAGAGTTTTTTTCTCATTTTTGCGTTTTACCACCATAGTCACATCAACATTCGCTTCTTCTTTTTCTCTTCCTTTTAGTCTGGATTTGATATAGCTATGGATTGCTTTTATAATTGACGGAAGGAATTCTATTGTGACTTGGATTATCGGAAGCCAAATATCGAACGAATGCAATGAGAGCACTTTAATGTCGCCTTCGGCAAGGACATCATATGTGTGTTCGATATCATTTTGACGACAAAACTTTACAAAGTCTATAGTATCTTTAGCAAAATAGAATTCGTTTTCCGAATGCTTCATAGGTATAATCAAAGCATCTACACTATCGATTTTTCCTCTTACCTCATCAGAAACATTTTCCGCTTCAAAATATTCATCTAAAGGCACTTCACTATCAAGAATTTTCAAACAATCATCCATAATAAATTCTCCTTTACTTAATCGTCGCTTCAACAACTTCGATTTCTTCATCGGTCAAGCCATAGATATCATAAACAACCGCATTCAGTTCGTCCTCTGAATGTTCTCTTGAGCCACTGAGCAATGATTTTACAATATTCTTCAGTTGTTCTTTCTTATCATCTTGTGCAACGATTATGGGGAGATTATCAACCTCGTAACCATTTACGTTGCTATTGGTGCTAAGTTTCTTAAAGAACCAATTTATAAGGCTTGAATTGCATAAGCCAAGGAAATATTCGATATCTTCATTGATAAGCAAATAGTTTACCGAGTTGGCGCAGAAAGTTCCCGCTTCTGAGAGTGTCATTTTCAGACGATATTTCTCATTCACGCCGGTAATTCCTTGCATAACAATACGAGCTTGCTCGTGATGCCTACTTCTTGGCGAAGCTACTTCTGCCAAATACTGATCGGAGTCCAAATACAAAATATCACCTTGACTTATATCATTTGTTGTATAGAATCTCTGTATTTGTGCTCCCCTAAGCATTGCGTGGTAACTATTATCCAAACGAATATATTTCTTGTCGAGAGAAATATCGATTTCTCCCGTGAAGCATTTAGAAAATTCCTTCATTCGCTTCGATTTTTCACACATCTTCAACAAAACATCCAACTCCGTCTTGCTTACCAACGGAATGGTCAAAGATTTGCTATCAATACAGTCAATATCGCTTGGAGAAATATACACTTGCTCATACGAGGTGTTTACATAGCGGTTATCGTTAATCCTAAGCTTGAATTTCCTTGTAGCATCCGACTTAGTTCTGTTGCTTCCAAGTATGCACACCGACATTTTTGCTGATTGGAATACACGCTTGTTCTCATCATCTCTTTCGGGGAATGCTTCAAGATACTGTATGGATTCTTGTGCGAAAACAAATTTTCTAAGTTCAGAAGCACTCAAATCACACATAAATGCCATCGGGAAGATCAAAGACATATGACCATTCGCTTTGAGCAGATGATGCGATTGGCAAATGAACAGACGATAAATGTTCAGCATTCCGCCCTTTGCGGGAGCATATAACGGAAAAGTTTTATAATAATTGATTTCTTTATCGGTTACTTGAATACTCGATTTTTGATTTTGCTTCTTGTTAAGCAATCCGTAAGGTGGGTTACCGATTACAATATCAAATCCATCTTTAATACCAAACATCCACTCAGCATCAAACCAACTTGTCGATTCATTGCTAAAAGGCGACCAATCTGACAAAGCCTTATATCTTGACGAAGCAGACTTGTTGTAATTAGAGATAGTCTCTTGGAACATTCTCTTCTGAATATCAGCAAATTCTAATTTCAGCTCCGTTTTTCTTTCGGTATCCGCGTTAAAATACTCATCACGAACTGCTCTCAATTCGTCGATGTGATCTTGGTTTTCAAATAATGACAGCTGAGGGCTTTCCTCCAACGCTACCAAAGAGTTTGCAATTATAAATTTGAAATCCAAGCTGGGCAAAGGATTGATACCTCTATTCGGTTCATCGTCATATACCTTTTCCTCAATAACAAGGGAGAGGAAACAACGCAGGCGGGCAATTTCAACCGCAATAGGCTGAATATCCACACCGAAAATAGAGTTTTGAATAACGCTCAATTTTCTTATGTAATCAAGAGAGCCGGCATTAAACTTCTTTTCAAACTCTTTTTTTATAAGTATGCTAACATTTTCGGTTGCCTTGTCAAACCAAAGATTTGCTTCGGGGTCAATCTCCTGCAACATATACACGATTTTTTGCAGCATACCGATAGGAAACGCACCCGAACCACAAGCGGGGTCGATTATAGTTACTGTATAAAGAGCATTGATAAGTTGCTTCTTTTCATTCTTATCAAAAGCTGCAAGCTCATCATCTTCTTTGCCATAACTGATAAGCGCACGAAGTTTGGCTTCGTCTATCGTTGTTTTTGTTTTAAGATATTCAAGGATACTACTATCGACCATATATCCCACGATATCTCTTGGGGTATAGAAACTACCCGTACTCTTCTTGGCATTTTCACCGTTTTCTTGACTTATCTCCGCCAAAAGGTTCTCAAAAATTCTACCGAGCATTTCGGGATCGATAGACAACTCAATATCGTAAGAAGTATTCTCATCAACGGTAAAGTTGTACTGTCCCAAAATCTCAAAGAAATGTTCAAACCATCCGTTAGGAATGGTAACAAGTCCATACTGTCCTGCTTGCAATTCGGTAGCGAACTTATAGTGATCGTCAGCGTGTGGGCTGAAAAGACCACCGTTCAGATACGGAATCTGTGTATAGATTTCCTCACGAGCAAACTTGCCCTTACGGCGAGGCTGATTGGTATTCAAAAGCTCAAAAAACAACGGTTCGAGGGTATCGTGATAATAGTTGCGGCTTGTCTTTACAGAGTCGAGAGCAAGCATACTTTCGGGGATCAGCGGAATGCCGTTTTCGCTCTTTTTCTCCTTCAAGAACCAACAGAACACAATACGACCGATAAGCCTTACGGCGAACTCGGCATACTTGTTCTGATCGGTAACGCCATAAAGGTTAAGTTCCTTTTCAAAGCTTTTGCCGTCGCGCTGACTGCCAACGAGTTTTGTGAATGCAAGAGCGATTTCATTATAGAACTGCTTATTGACTACCTCAACGGAGAAACGGTTGATAAGCTCGTCAAGAGAGTTCACCTTGCCTTTGCCAATCAAGAAATCATACGCTGTTTTGGTCTTTGTGCCGTAACCCAAGCTATAAGAATATCTGCGAGGGTTGGAAAGAACCTTAACAACCTTTTCACCGTCAAACTCGTACTTACTTGTCAAGAGCGAGAAACGATAGTTGCGGCGGTCTGCGTTGGAGAATGCAACTATGGCATTATTCACGCCAAGCCCTCTCAGAATACGGAACATCTCCTGCGTAATCGTTACACGACGGTTCTGTGCGCCCTCATTGAGAATAACCTCATATACGTTTACGTCGCACTTATCGGAATAACCCAACTGCTGAACGGATGTGAAGATCGTATTCTTAAATTCCACGTCGTGCTTGTCCGCTCTGAAGTCGGGCAGCAATAGCTCGTCTACAACGTACAGAAAGTTATCGACGTGGTATTCCTTTTTCAATATTTCTTCGGCTTCTTTAATCGTTATCATTTCTCAAATCCTCTGTGAACATAATGATTTCTGCCTGCGAGTCGATAGCTTCAACTCTCGTTTTGATCTGAATGATGTAGTGTACGGGAATTTTCTGCTTCAATTCCACCACGAGCTCGGCAGCGTTGGCTTTTCTTACTACGAGAGCCGCCAAATACTTTAATTCACCGTCGCTCAAATCGTCATAGGTCTTTATGACGTCAATCAAATCGGTAATATAGTCCTTCTCAGCAGGGCAAATTGCAAGCAACTGCTGAAGGTTATCGAGAGCTTCGCTCTTTCTCTTGTCAAGTCTGATTTTAGGATGGGGCTTGCGGATCTCGTCACGCAGGATTTGGAACTTCTTATCAAGCTCCTCGTCGTATTCATAGCCCTTTTCCCCATAGTCAGCCGAGAACAAATCAAGCACCTTATCAGCGGGTAAAATTTTGGCTTGCGGAATGTCGGGATATGCGAGCGCAAAGAGAGTGTTATCACCGCGCTTTGCAAAGGATATTGCACATGCTTCATTTTGACCTTTGCGGACAATTCTTGCGCGCTCCGGGATACCGTGAATCTCGTCAATCAAGTCCATATTGTGCTTGATAGAGTTATAGATATTGCGATATTCATTATCCCAACTTCTATCGTTGTTTTCCTCATCAGCTTCATCATAACGCTTCTTGAAATAGCTCTGCAAGGTTTCATCGGGGGTAAGTGTTTTGGTATCACTACCGACAATGTTGTTGATAAGGAGCATTTTCAACGTAGAAATACCCTTAATAAGCGTGTTTTCCTCGCCGATATCCGTCGGGAAGAAGTTGTAAATATAGATGCTATCAAACATCTTTTTGTTGATACGGTTGATACGTCCAATACGCTGAACAACTCTTGTGGGATTGTAAGGAATATCGTAGTTTATGATGACTCCCGCACGGTTCAAGTTAAAACCTTCACTCAGAGCATCGGTTGCGACAATAATATCGTAATCGTTTGCTTGGTCGGCAGGTTTGCAGGATGCGTCAAAGTTGCACTTTACAATGCTGCGGTCAACCTGTGAAGCTCCACCCGTGTAAAGCAATACTCTGAAGCCATCTCTTTCAAGATGCTCTTTAACGTACTCTGCGGTATCGGCAAAGGTCGAGAAAACGACGAGTTTACGGTTCTTGTTTTCTTCAAGAGATCTTGCAATCTTCTGTTTAACCACGTTATACTTAGGATCTACTCCAATATCGTCGCTCTCGAACCACTCGGTATAGATGCCCTTCAAAAGCTCAATGTCGCTCTTAACCGCTTCGATAAACTCTTCACGGAACAAGCTCTTTTCAATCGGAATAGCCTTTTTCTTGATTTTATTCAAATCAATACCAAGCTCGTCGATGCTGCTGATTTCATCAAGGGTTTCTTGGATTTCCTCATCATCGGGCTCGGACAAGTATCCACTCTTTTTGATCGGAACGTAACCCTTTTCCCACCACTTAATGATGTTTTCATAAGAGGACAGAATGCTTGTGAGCGTTGATTTGAAGGCAGACTTTGAGCTTTCAAATCGCATAACGAGCAATCTCTTAATGAACATAGCCAAGTTTCTCTGCGAAAGCTGGATGTTCATTTCACCGAACACCTCGCCGTACTGCTTCATAAATGCTTCGGGATTTACAAGGTATGCAGAAGGATTATAACGGGCACAGATGAACTTGTTGCTGAGTAGGTCAAGAGTGTGCAGATACAACGGGCGAATTTCTCCCAAGTCGTATTCTACAAGCTCGGGACCTACGACCTGCGGGAACTGAATACCTTGAACCTTCAAATCGTCGGCATATTCCTTAATTTCTTGCAGATCAATACGGCTACGTCTTACGATAACGGGATCAATCAGTATTCTAAGCTGTTGGCTAAGCCGATCCAACTCATATTTAATTTCCGAGGTTAAGCCCTTCTTGCCTTCCTTTTCCAAGCGGTTGTACTGTGCAATCAGCTCGTGGAAACGGACACCGAGGTTATCAACAGAATGAATAGTAGAACGGCTCGGCGTTTGGAAAAGCTTAATAAGTGCAAAGAGGTCTTGCGGTCTATTGTTATAGGGTGTTGCAGTAAGCAAAACAACCTTGTTGTCTGCGTGAGAACGGGTAAGCTGATGCAACCATTGGTAAGCATCGCTTAATTCGTTACGGTATCTGTGTGCCTCGTCTATGATGTAGAGGATGGGGTTAGGATCGGCAGCGTATGTATTATAGAGCTCTTCTATTTTACCGCTACTGCATACTTTGACACCGCGAAGTCCGAAGTCCTGCTGATAATCGTTCCATTGATCTACAAGGTGAGGGGGCGCGATAATAACGGTTCTCTTCATATCCAAGTTATGGGCAATAGCCGAAGCAATAACGGATTTACCCAAACCTACAACGTCTGCGATAATTACACCGTTGTTCTTGTTAATGCAATCCACGCCGTATTTGATAGCATCCAACTGATACTTCAAGTTGGAGAATTTTCCATCGGTAATCTCGTAGGGAGATTTAACCACGTTGCTTTCAAGAGAAGCGTAAAGCTCAAACAAAATGCGAATGAATATCTGATACGGTGTGGGCTTTGCAAAAATCCAAAGCTTTTTCTTCAACTCATTGATAAAGTCTTGGTTTCCGTCCTTTACGCAAACGTCAATGGATTTACTGTCATTCCAAAGCTTTTCAAAGCTCTCGGAATATTCCTCGTACTTGCTATTGTCACTAAATCTCTCATTCATTTCACCTTGACCACGAAGTCCGTTGTAGGTGAAGTTGGAAGAACCCGTGAAAACAACGCCCTTCTGATCACCAAAGCAAGAATACTCAAACATATTCGTAAGAATATATGCCTTTGCGTGATTGGGGGTAGCAGTTAGTCTTATTTCAAGAGTGCCGTCTGCAATCTTATCGAGGAACATCTTAAAGATTGCTTGGCTATCGGTAGAGTCAAACTCGTCTGCCAAAGCCGATTTGTTGAATAACTCCACGAAGCTATCCACGTAATAGTTCTTCTTTTGAAAATTATTCAGTCTTGTATAGCCACGTACTGCATAGGTTTCAAGCAATTCATCGGGGCTGTCCTTCACGGCATTACAGAGGTCGGCAATAGCACTCGGATCAATGGTATTACCCACCAAAATTCTTATTTTTTTATCCTTTAATTCTTCTGCCAAGGCATTGAACCCCGAAAAGTAGAAGAATGCGGTCAGTATATCAACGCTCTCGGCTTGCTTCAAGGAGTTCTTCAGCGAGTCAAGCATTGTTTTATTTTTGTTATCTATGATAGAAGCCATATATTTTTACCTCAAATAAAGAAGTTAGTTATTTACCGTTCGAATCATTGCTATTGTCATTCAATACATCTACTATCCCAAAGTTTTCGTTCTCTTCCATTTCTTTTTGAGCGGCTTTCAAATCTTCTCTGCAAAACAGTTGATTATTTAACCAATAAGAAAAGCCTGCATAGGTTGAATCTATATGTATTTGCGTATTGTTAATAAAAATCAATCGTCTTTTATTTAATTCGTTATTCACCTCAGAAATAAATATATTCAAGCACATAAATCCAAAGGCGAATAATGTAATAATTATCGTCGCTTTTTCAATTACCGCTGACGGAATTGAGAAAAATGGAGAAACAACGAAGGCAAGTATAGAGATGGCAAAAAACAGAATTTCAAAAAATTTCAATACTTTCATCAATATCAGTGTATTAAATTCATTCGGATGTTTAGATTTTTCGAAATTAGGATTTTCTTCTTCAAGATTCTTCTTGACATTTCTTATATTAACGCTTTGATTAGTTGGAAAAGCCTTTTTCTTTAACTTGTCCTCTAAAAAATAAGAAGAACATTTTGCAATGTATCTCATTTCGTTTCTTTGGAACAATCCAATTTTCAAACCTGTTATACAATCGCTTAACGACATCAACAATGCCGATAAAGATAATCCAAAAAGAATTTCCTGTCCAGATGTAACAAAACCAATCAGATCACCTATTGCAATAAACACATATCCCAAAAACAATATTAAAAACACAAATTTAGATTTCATATTCTACCTCTTTTACTCCGAAGCATTACCACTTTTTACCCACTCATCTATTTCACTCGTCTTGAACATCCAATTGCGTCCAACCTTGTGAGCGGGCATATTCTTTTTGGTAATCCAAGCCAACATAGTATCCCGGCTAATGCCAAGATAAGCGCAAATTTCTTTGGTGGAATACCAACGATCTGGCATATCAATTTTCTCAGACATTTTCATATCTCCTTATAAGTAAAATTGCTCATAATACATTATAACATAAAAACATAAACTTTTCAATAGCAGTTTGCCGATTTGTGTCTGATTATTCTTGTTTTAACTCGAATAAGCACCAATTGCGCAGAGCAAACACATCAGGTCCCAATGTGGAAAAATAGAAAACAGAATTGAAAGGGTAAATATAAAACACTTACCCGCCTCACCAACAGTCTTAAAAAGCCTTGCAAATCAAAGGCTTTCAACGCTCTATTTTTCCACGGTCTATCTCTAATTTGATACAGAAAGGCGGCGAGGACAAATCCCCGCCGTCGTGTGTTATTCGGTTAGTGTTTCAATGGCTATTTGCATACCGAGCTTGAAAGCGTACTCAAAGATGGCTGCCTCCGCCAAGCTCATATACTCGCTCCAACAATCGTGGAACTTTTCAAAGGTTTCTTTCTGTTCATCTGTGAAGCTCTTTTCCAAGTCCTCGTGATGACGTGACATATAGCCAAGCAGTTCTTTCATTTCCTTGGAGTTGGTTCTGCTATCCTCTTGCGGTATTATATCTCCGTGCCAAAGCTCGTTGATAATCGACTTCATTGATAGATCACCTCCCGCAAAACAATCTCTTCCGCGCTCGCCTTGATGTTGTTCATCTCGGCAACCCATTTGAGGGCATCAGAAGCCTTTAATTCTTCGTCTATGCCGCGTTCTTCTGCGAGGTTGACAACTATGGCTTCTATCATTGAATTGGCTTGCACGTCGATTTCGTGAAGGTGTGCGTTGAGCTTACCTTCCGTGAGAAGTGTGGTGTATGTACCTCTTTTGTGCTGCTTGATGTAGTCATGGTGAATGAGTCCGTATTTGCCGATTTTATGTTCTTCCTGCTTGGTGATTTCAAGCATCGGGTAGTATTGCTCGCCTTTAAGTTCGTATTTGATCCCGTTTTGAGTGATGTACTTTTCCATAATTCATATTCCTTTCGTGTTACAAAATTCCTTGTAAACACAAGCATTTTCGGTACTTTGGGAATATGTTTCGACCGCCTCGGCACCATGCCGTAATATTAGGTCTGTTATGAACACTCGTACCATAGGATATTTAGTGAAATGAAAAACATTTCGTTTAGTTAATTTATCTTGCTTTCTGTTTACGGTTAGCTACTACATCTAACACATTTACGTAAGCGGTAGATGTTGCATCAGCGCTTATCCACTCAATTCCCTTTATGCCGTCTGCAAAGGCGCTGTCCCAGCCACTTGGTACTGCATCCACTTGACAGTATAACGTGAGTCCACTAAGGTATGAAAATGCATTTTTGCCAATTTCAGTTACGTTTGATGTGATTTGCACCTTTTTAAGATTTGTTGCGCCGGAAAAAGCGTTTTCCGCAATTTTTGTAACGGTGCTTGGAATTATAAATTCCTCATCAGCCTTTGCGCTTGGGTATCTTACTAAGGTTTTGCCGTCCTTTGAATACAACACTCCGTCTAATACGGAATAGTTGCATTGTTCAGGATCAAGCCCGCCTTGAATTGAAAATTCTAATATTTCACTATTGTAAAACGCAAGTGGATGAATTTCCACGGTGTTATATGGAAGTATTAATTTGTTAACACCTTTTAAATTAGCCAAAGCATATGGACCGATAACAAGCTCCATTTCATAATAATGGCAAATGTCATTTATTACATCTGTTCCTGTACATGCAATCAATGTAAATACATTGTTTTCTTCATCTACTTTAAATGCTTTTTTTGAGCTTATGGAGTCAGTTGCCACACCGTAATTTATGCTTGACACATCTGTATCCCAGCGTTCATCCCAATTTAACCAATCAACATATGGATTATTAAGTTCAAAATCAACGGTTACATCGGTACAGCCCTCAAATATCTCTGCACCCAGGTTGTGAGTAGCAAATGGAATATACATATTCTTAATAGCAGTATTTGCAAACGCTTTCGCGCCAACCGTTCTCAGATAGTTCGCCTCGTTGTTAAACTCACTAAACAACGCGCAGTTATTAAACGCGTACGCTCCTATATTGTCAATATCCTTGCTTACCGTAAAGGACTTTAAGCTAACGCAATTTTCAAAGGCGTTATTCATAATACCGTCTATGGGGTCATAGGTGTTTGTTTCAGCTAAAAACAGTACGCTTTCAATATACTGACAGCCATAGAATGAGTAGCTGCCGATTTTTTCAACCTCGAAAGGAATTGAAAATTCCTTGTCGGATTTTGATATAGGGTATCTTACAAGAGTTATCATGTTTTTGCTGTAAAGAACACCGTCAAGTGCAGTATATTCTGCGTTTTCCGCATCTACTGTAATGCTTTCAAGATTTATTAATCCATTAAACGCTTTTACATCAATGCTGGTTATGGTTTTAGGAATATGAATTCTTGTAATTGAGCTTTGTCCTAAAAATGCGTTTTCGCTAATTGATGTTACGGTTTTTCCGTCATGTTCGCTTGGAACGGTAACATTTCCCGTGCCTGTAAAGCTATTAAGGCAAAGTGTGCCGTCTCCGTTTAGTACATATCCGTCATAGGCTTGAGAATTGTTGTCAACGCCCCAAATAGTATTAAGCGGTAGCTCCTCGCCATCTACTACGGTATAATTCCATTTTTCATTCCATTCGCTTGGCTTAACAAGCGCTTGGCAGGAAATTTTAATATCGTTTGCACCCATAAATGCAAATTCATCAATGGTGGTAACGGTTAACGGAATAAAGATTTCTTTAAGCCCTGTATCTAAAAACGCTTTCGTTTCAATTTTAGTTACTGTTGATGATATAACTACGCTTTCAAGGCTTGAACAGCATTTAAACGCTTCTCCGCCGATAACTGTCGCGCCCTCGGGAATGATTATTCCCTTAAGTGATGAGCATCCCTCAAAGCATCCCCAGCCAAAGGTTTCAACCTTGCCTGAAAACGCTACGCTTTCCAGGTTGGTGCAATATCCAAAGGATTGCCAGTTAATTATACCAACGTCCTTTTTAAAGGTAACGCTTTCAAGGGAAACACAGTTTACAAACACCTGATTCATTATGAAGGAAATTACATTATGGCAGGTTAATTCCTTTAAGGAAATACAGTTTTTAAATGCTTCCTTATCAAAATAGCCAACCGCGCATCCGTAAACATATTCAAGAGATGAACAGCCCTCAAATCCGCCCTGCTCTATTTTGCCAACATAATTGTCGCCATCAATATCGCTTGGTAAAGTAATTTTTGTTAAGTGAGTATTATTTTTAAATGCAAATTTTCTTATAATGTCAACATTTGTTGGAACAACGTATTCCTTATCCTTTTTGCCCTCTGGGTATTTAATTATCGCTCTGCCGTAGTCTCCGAATAATACGCCGTCAACGGAGCGAATTTCCGTATATGCGCCTGAATTTGCGTAGGTTATTTTTTCAAGTCCAGGGCAATTTTCAAAGGCGGTTACATCAATAGACGTTATGCTTGACGGAATGATTATTTCCGTAATATTCTCATTACCCGAAAAAGCATAAGGCTCTATTCCCGTTACGGTATATCCTTCTATGATATAAGGCACGGTTACAACACCTGTGCCGATACAGCCTGTAATAACGGCTTTATTGCCGATTAAGCCATAGGTAAACTCAGCCTCATCTTGCGTGTCGTTATCATCATCGCCGTTGTCCGCTCCCCATATTACCTGATATGAGCCGTATGACCAGTTATTTGCCCAATCGGAAGGCTTTGAGGCTGCTTCGCAATAAACAATAATTTCATCGTATAAGCAATTAACAAATATTTGGTTGCCAACATACTTTACTCCTAACGGAATATAAAGCTCCGTAATGCCTGACTCTGAAAATGCTTCAGCGCCTATTTTTTCAACCACCGATAAGTCAAGAGTGGTAAGTGATACGCAGCCTGTAAATACGTTTGTGCCGATTTCCTTTACAGAGGAGCAGCTAAATATTACGTCTTTAAGCAATAGACAGCCTTCAAATGCTCTTGCCTCAATGCCCCATACTGTTTCTGCTTTAAATTCGATGCTCTCTAAGGACCAGCAGTTAGAGAAGCAGCCTGCTTCAAAATAATTTGCAATATAGCCAAGCTCAACGGTTGTAAGGCTTATGCAGCCCTCAAACGCGCTTTGGCAAACCTTGCCTACGCCGTAGGTAAGAGTTGGGTCATTTGGCAAATATACCTCTTCAAGGTAAATTGAGTAAGCAAAAGCATAATCGCCTATAACATCAACGCTATTTGGCGCAACGTAAACCGTATCCTGTCTGCCGGCAGGGTATCTATAAAGCCATGTGCCTGATTTATTAAATAAAACGCCGTCAATAGAAGAATATTCAGAATTATACTTATCTACCGTAATTGTTGTAAGTGAAATACAATCTGCAAATGCAGGCAATTCAATAGTATGCACAGTTGAAGGAATAACGATTTCCTCAACGTGAATGCAACCCTCAAATGCGTTCGCGGAAATTCCAACCACGTCGCCGTATAAGTAAGTGTCAGGGATAACTACTATTTTGCTAGTACCCTCATACTTGGTGAGCATGAAGCCGTCCCCAAGCTCTGTAAACTCAAAGTAGCTTTCGTCCCATCTTGCATAAAGAGTTAAATCCTCGCCAAATTCCAATGACATTTCCGAATCGAACTCAAATAAGAAGTCCTCATCGTAATACCAGCCGCCAAAATCAATGTTGTCCTTGGTTGGAGCTAAAAGAACAATTTCGTTGCCTACCATATACTCAGTCGGGTTGCTTGTGTGGTTTGCACCGCCGTTTAAAACATAAGTAATCTTATATTTAATAGGGGAATATTTAGCGTTTAGCGTTAAATTTGTTACAGTTCCCTTAGGAACGGTATCATATTTCACATTATTTTCATCATACCAGCCGTCAAAGGTATAATATTCCAGCTCTGGTATGGGTAATGTAATTGTATCATTAGATGTGAATTTTTGCGGATATGTATCGCTAATTACGCCATTTCCCAGATTTAATGTAAGGGTAAATTCATCAAGCACCCATACAGCATAAAGAGTTATAGGCTCTGCGCCCATTTTAAAGCTATCGCAATTTGTATATACCGTGTCTCCATTTGGAGAGATAGCCCAACCGCTGAATGTGTAGCCTGCTTTTTTAAAGGTGTTTGAGTCAAGAACTACCGTTTCATCGGTTTTTGCGCTTGTTTCGTGTTTTTCGCCTGTTTCATAATTTATGTAAGTAATTTTATTTTCGTTGGCAATCCATTTTGCAGTAAGGGTAATATTACCTTTCACCTTATCCTTATCAAAATCCCACTTTTTGTCGCCTATATACCAGCCATCAAAGGTGTAGCCGTTTTTTGTAGGCGTGGTTACATTATTTAATGATTTGCCATCCTTTATTACTAGGTCGGATATAACCATTTCGCATTGAGTATCAAATTTAACTAAATAGCTATCCTTTTGAAGAACTATTCCAAAAATAATGTAGCTTAATGCACACAAGCAAACAACGATAATTGCGGCAAAGACACAAAGGGACACCACAAGCTTTTTATTTGCAGGCTTTGAATCTTCCTTTGCGCAGTTTATCTGCACCGCCACCTCGTTATGTACCGTTTTTGAATTTTCATCCTTTGTTACATTTTCTAAGATTTCAACATGAGGCTCTTCCTCGTTTTCCTCTGTCTTGGGCTCTACCTCTACTATTTGATTTATAGAGGGAAGCTCTAAATCGTCATCCATAAGCACGTTATAGGAAACGTCAAAAAGGCGCGCTATTTTTTTGAGCTTGTCAAGGTCAGGCTGATTTATGTCAGCTTCCCATTTATAAACCGCTTGTCGAGACACCTCTAGCTTAACAGCAAGCTGCTCTTGGCTCCAGCCTCTTTCTTTTCTTAGCTCGGCTATTTTCTCAGATAATTTCATTTTTCTCTCCTTGTGGGATTTTTGCATTTTCATTATATCACAAAACCGCAAAAATAGCAAGAAACCTACGGTTGCTTTTGTCAACCGTAGGTTAGCAAGCGTATTTTTAGCCGTACCTGTGTGGATAATTACAATAATATTTTTTAATATTTAATTCAAGCCCCACCGTTTGTTTTTTTGTCAACTCAGGTTAGCAAGCGTTAATTTACTGCACATCAAATTGATATTTGGAGTTTCTGTCAAGATAATAATTGCAAAGAGATTTAATGCTTTCCTCGCTCTCCCATACATTTTTGTCATAAACGCCTACGATTTTAAAGCCGTTTGCATGGCATGTTTGCATAGCGTGGATGGCGTCCTCAAAAACATAGGTTGTTTCCTTGTCTGTGCCTAAAAATTCAAGTGCTTTTTCGTAAATAAGAGGGTGTCTTTTGCCCTTGCCTACCTCTTTAGAGGTAAAGATGGCTGAGAAAAATTTATCAATATTAAGTCTTTTAAGTATCTTTTCAACCACCTCTCTGTCAGTTGCGGTGGCAAGGACCATTTTAACTCCAGCGTTTTTTAAGCGTGTGAGCATGTCGTAAACGCCGTCCTTTAATTTAATATCCTTATCGTAATACTTTTGCATAAGCATATATATATCGCTGGACACCTCTTCAAATGGATATGGAATTTCTTGGTATTCGTACCACCATTTCATTCCCATATCGGTAAAGAGGCGGTTTGTGTCCTTCTTTTTCTCAATTCCCTTTAAATCTAAATATTCACTTGGCACAATAGCCCAATAGTCCATTGAGTCCATAAGCGTGCCATCCATATCAAAAATTGCGCCTGTAATTTTCATTTTATCCTCTTTCTATTTGCTTTTTTAATTTATCTTCTTCTATAAACAAGCTCGCCGTTTTCCCTTATATCAATAATGACTGAGCCATCAGCTCCGTTTCCTGAGCCTGTTACGCTGCCTGTGGTTTGAACATAATATCCGCCTGCTTTTAGTCTTGCTAGACTAACTAGGTATGTGATAAGACCGAGTAATGTAAATACCACGAAAAAAGCGCATTTTGAATACATAATCCAAATCAGCGCGCCACCTACCATAAGTGGAGCTGTAAATATGGCTATGCCGAATTTTTTTGCGCAAAAGGCGGCAAAGCGCTGTTCATTTACTTTATTTTTGTATATAGCGGTAAATACTATACTTAAAATGATTGCGGCTAATGCAATTATTGCTCTTAAGGTGCTATAATATACAAGCGCAAAGACTCCGTATCCCACCGCGCCTATGATTGACAAGGTTAAAAATCCGTTACTTGTATAGAAAAGCTCTTCCATATCTAAGGGCTTTGATATGCTCCAATGAATTATTGCGCCTACTAGCATAGATATAAGTGTTAATAATAGAATGAATGTTTTTGCAGGAGTCCAAAAGATAAATCCAAATAGCGAAATTTCCACAAGCAGCGTTATGCTTACGGTAATCCAGCCCTTTTCGCTAATAAAAAAGTCCTCAAATCCACTACATGACTGTTCAGAATAGTGAACGGCGCATGCTATTATGAAAATAATTGCAGAAATGCCCACATAGAGTGAAACGCCTACATTTATATAAACGCAGCTAAACACCGTTAAGCCTATTATTAAAACCACCAAATTAGTTAGCCAGCCATAGCTTTTTAAAAAGAAGTCCTTAAAGCCAGAGCATAGCTCCACCGAATAATGTATCATTGATGATATTATCATTATTATAAGCGTAATTCCGATAATAAGTGAGTAGCCAACGCTTATAAGAATTGCAGAGGCAATAGTTACTGCTATTGACACAAAAAGGAGAGGAAATGCCCATCCGCAATTATCAATAAGCAGCTCCTTTAAATCGTACGCGGCGGTGGAATCGTTATAAACCGATAACGCGGATATGGATAATACAACGGGCAAGCCAATAAGCAATGACCAGCCAACGCTCCAATATACGCTACCCACTATCATACCGCCCACGGTAAGGCAAGCTAAAATGATTACAAAGCCATAGTCATCTACTAAAAAGTCCCCTAGGTCAAGAGAGCAGCTTTCCTTGTAATGATAAATGCATATAATGAATGTGATAATAACCGTTAGCGTAATAATAAAAGACAGAAAAAAGTCAAGATAAACGCAACCGATAACGCCCAGGGTAACGGTTAAGCACATAGATATTGTAACCCATCCGCCATCCTTTATAAAAAAGTCGGAAATATCGCTATTGGCAGAAAAATAATGTATAAGGCATGCTATAAATGTTATTAAAATTGAACCGCCTAAGATATAAAAAATCATGATGTCTCCTCTCTTTTATAATATTAAAACAATTATAGCACCGCATGCAAAAATATTCAATAGGAATATTGAATAACTACTTTAATTTTAGATTTTTTTGTGCTATACTTAGATAAATTTGATTTGCGAGGTAACCACCGTGAAAATATCTACCGAAATTTATTCAAGCGCAAGACATGTTGGCGAGGAAAAAGCCATTGAGCTTTTAGCTAAGGCGGGCTTTGACTGCTGGGACTTTTCAATGTTTGATATGGCAAGAATTGATTGGTCAACATGGAAGCTTATTGAAACTAATCATCCGCTTTCAAGGGATAATTATGCGGATTTTGCAAAAAGATTAAAGAATGTTGCCGATAGCTGTGGCATTGAGTGCAATCAATCCCACGCGCCATTTCCATCAAAAATCGTTGGTATGGACTATTTAAAGCGCGCTATTGAATGTACTGCTATTGCAGGGGGCAAAATTTGTGTTATTCATCCCGATAACAACGCAAGCGCAGAGGAAAATGCGGAAATGTATAATATTCTTTTGATATTTGCTAAGGAGCATAATGTAAAAATTGCTACTGAAAATATGTGGAATTGGGAAAATGGTGCAAAAAGAAGCTGTCCTGCTGCTTGCTCAAGTGCAGATGATTTTAAAAAGCACATTGATGTAATTAACGACCCATATTTTGTGGCTTGCCTTGACCTTGGCCATGCTGAAATGGAAGGCTCAGGCGATGGCGCTGCCTATATGATAAGAGAGCTTGGCAATAGACTTCAAGCATTACATATACACGATAATGACAGAATTGGCGACAGCCATCAAATTCCATTCTCAATGCAGATTGACTTTAATGAAATTGCAAAAGCATTAAAGGATATTAACTATCAAGGTCAATTAACCCTTGAAGCAGACAGATACCTTGAAGCATACAATAAGGACAATGCTTTTGAGGGAATGAAAAGCCTTGCAAATAGCGCAAGACGCTTAGAAAAATTGATTATTGAGGCGTAAATTCATGCAACCTGCGGTTGACTACATGCGACATTTCGTGTGGGTTACATACAATGCTACGCATTGATTACATACACTTCAAGTCGGATCGTAGCCAT
>JAZSHV010000002.1:0-15858 GCA_045533475.1 Acutalibacteraceae bacterium
GTCACCGCGAACCATAACAGATACAAGTCCGGAACCGATTTTTTCGGTACCGATGAGCTCTACATTAGCAGCCTTAACCATAGCGTCGGCAGCCTCAATAGCAGCTACTAAACCTCTTGTTTCAACCATACCAAGTGCTTCAAGTGCCATTTTTTTAGTCTCCTTTTTAATTTCTACCTCTGCAACGGGAGCAACAGGCTTTTGAGCCTTAGCTGCTGTCTTTGCTGAGGATGATGTACTTTTTGTTGTTGCCATTATAAAAATCCTTTCTGAAAACAGATTTTATTTTTTAGCTTTTTTTGTGAGTCTTGAGGTGCTTAAATTAATAAGTCGTTCTGTTTCACTGTGGGGGTTAGCTATCACATTGGAAGCCATTACAGGGGCTACGCCGCTGCGCTTTGCGCATTCAACAGCCTCAGTAACGTCAGAAACGGAGCCCGATATAATAACGGTTACCATTCTGCCTCCAAGTTTTCTTTCCCAAGTGACAAACTCAACATTAGAGCTTTTACACATAATATCAAGAGCGTCTACTGCGGCAACTACTCCCGATACTTCTATAAATCCAAAAGATTTCATAGCCTACATTCCAATTATTAAAGTGTGGGGAGAATCTTCTCAACATCTGAGTGAGGTCTGGGGATAACGTGGGTTGCAATAACCTCACCGAGTCTGCAAGCAGCGGCAGAGCCTGCTTCAACAGCAGCCTTAACTGCGCCAACATCACCGCGAACCATAACAGATACGAGTCCTGAACCGATTTTCTCTGTTCCGATAAGTTCAACCTCAGCAGCCTTAACCATAGCATCTGCGGCTTCTATAGAAGCAACAAGACCGCGAGTTTCTACCATACCAAGAGCTTCTTTCATTTTTATGTACCTCCAAAATTAATTTTTATTTTACTTTTTATCAAAAGCGTTTAATTTGAGCATTCCCTCAGAGTCATTTTCAACATTTGCAATTATATGCTTTGTTATAACTCCTGTGATTCTGTCAGCTGCCTCTGCGGCAGCCTCAACAGCCTCGGTTACATTTTCAACGCTTCCTCTGAATTTAACCAATACCTGAAGCGGTACGTCTAACCCCTCAGGATTTGAGGGCTTGTTTTTATCAAAGGTTTCAACTGTCACATTTGCAGCCTTACAGCCTGCATCGCAAGCGGCAAAGGCGGCAACCAAGCCGTAAACCTCTATCATTCCTACTGCGTTTGCCATACCGTGTCACCGCTTAGGGAATGATAGCTATTTTCAGACCGTCCTGACGGAGATTGGTCTGAAGAGCCTCATTTGCCTCGCTTAAATGGAACTTATGTGTAATAAGCTTTTCAAGCGGAAGTCCGATAGCCTTAGCGCGCTTTAAGAAGTCAAAGGTTGTAGCGTAATCGCGAAGGGTGTAAACCCAAGAACCAACCGTTGTAATTTCCTTTGCGCAAATATCAAAGTGGGGGTTGATTGTAGCGTCTCCACCGTTGATAAAGAAGCCGAGCTCACAAAGTCCACCGCCGTTGCGGATAAACTTATAGATGTTAGCGTGAGCTACAGGAGAGCCGGTGCACTGGAAAGCAAAATCGGCAAAATATCCGCCGAATGCCTCCTTAACACCCTCTGCAAGAGCGTTGGCATCTGAATAATTCTTAAAGTTTACGGTAGCATTTGCGCCCATAAGCTTTGCAAATTCAAGTCTCTGCTCGTTTCCGTCAACCGCAGTGATATTTTCAATACCCATTGTGCGGAGTACGGCGATACATAAAAGTCCGATAGGACCGCAACCCTGAACAACTACCCTTGAATTGAAACGGAGAATATCGGTAGTCTTTGCGCGCTCGACTGCGTGAATTAAAACTGCGCTTGGCTCTATCAATATTCTTGAATCGAGGTCAAGGTCGCTTACATTAAATACGGTGGAGCCCTTGCGTACAACTATGTAATCTGCATACCAACCGTTCAAATGAATGTCATCGTCAGGTAAAAGACCGTAAACATCGGCACCGCCGACATTCTGCTTGTTAAGGTCAAACATTGTAATATCAGGATTATCCTTGAAAATCATACAGGTTACAACCTTATCGCCGATATTAAGAGGCTTACCCGCACTGTCAAGCTTAACGTTTTTACCCATTTTTACAATCTCGCCTGAGCCCTCGTGACCGAGAACTACAGGAATAAGACCAAACGGGTCACGCTTATATTCGTGAGCATCAGTTCCGCAAACACCGCATCCCTCTACCTTAACAAGTATATCGTCATCCCCAAGCTCAGGAATGGGATATTCCTTGATTTCAAACTTTTCCTTTTCGGTAAGTAGGGCTACTCTTGAAGTTTTCGGTATAGCCGAGCCTGACACAGGAGCGGAAGAACCGTTTTTCATACCTGCAACAACTTCTCTGACTATAGCTTCAATTTTTTCCTGCTGTGTCATATTGTTTTTTCCTTTCTGTAAAGTGGAAGTTTAAATCAGTTGAAATATTCTTCAAAAATCTTTTTGCCGAAAGCAGAAAGAGCAGTATCGTCCTCAGCGCTCCCTCCGCTTACCCCTATACCGCCAACAATTTTACCGTTAATCTCCAAGGTGTCGCCACCGCCGAAAATTACAATCCTATTATTGTTGGTAAACTGTATTCCGTATAGAGAACCGTCCGGCGCGGCTAATTTTGCAAGCTCCTTGGTAGACATCTTAAGCGCCACGCAGGTGTATGCCTTGTTAATAGCAATATCCCGACTGGCAAGATAGCTATTATCCATACACTCGCAAAGCTTTAGATTTCCGCCCTCGTCAGCAATAGCCACAACCGCATTAACACCGAGCTCTTTTGCTTTTTCTTCAACCTTTGCGGCTAAAAATTTCGCATTTTCAAGTGAAATAAAATCGATTTTTTCTTTATTGGAAATTGTAACGGATTGTGCTTTAATTTCGCGAACTATATCCGAAACAATTTTTTCAATATCGGTATTCATTATTTGCCCATTGCGGCAAGAACCTTTTTGGTTATCTCTGCGATAAGGTCCTTATCGTCGCCGCAGTTACCTCCGCAACCGCCGCTACAGCTATGACAGCTTGGCTTACCCTCTTTTGCGTTGGGGCAGAGGTCAGCAGGATGCTTACCCTTAAGACCGAAGTCGCGTCTAATCTGATAAAGTCTCTGTACCTGAGATTCAGAAAGCTGCTTAGGTCCGCCTAACATCTTTGATTGATAGAGAAGCTGAGCATAGAACTCAAGAGATTCCATCTTGTGATATGCATTAAGAAGTGAATCAGAGAAAGAAAGCGCGCCGTGGTTTGCAAGAAGAACTGCATCAAAGTGCTGTAAATGCTTAGATACTGCATCCGGAATTTCCTCGGTAGAGGGTGTGCCGTACTCAGCAATCGGAACGCAGCCGAGAGCGATTACAGCCTCAGGCATAATCGGCTCAGAAAGCGGAATACCTGCAATAGCAAAGCTTGTAGCATAGAGAGGATGAGCGTGAACAACACTGTTAACGTCAGGTCTCTCCTTATAAACTCTCATATGCATTTTAATTTCAGATGAGGGCCTGAAACCTTCGTTTGCCTGAATAACCTTTCCGTTTGCATCAACCTTACAGATGTACTCAGGGGTCATAAAGCCCTTGGAAACACCTGTTGGGGTGCAAAGAAACTCATTGTCATTCAGCTTCACCGAAATGTTACCGTCGTTAGAAGCTACCATACCGTGGTCGTAGATTCTTCTGCCGATTTCACAAATCTGTTTTTTGATTTCATACTCTGTCATTTTCCATATCTCCTTTGTAATTTGGTTTTTCTTTGGATTTTGAGTATATGATACCACTTTTTAGGTGGTTTGTCAATGTTATTTTGCGGTTTTTGTGGTTTTTTCTTTGAATTTCCTCAAAAAATGTTGTTTTTGTTTGGTTTTATGTGTTCAGGAAGTCCAAAAGCCCGTCAATACCCTTTCCTGTTTTGGCTGAGGTGAAGAAAATACGCTCGCAGCCACATTCTTCAAGACGCATTTTTGCAAGCTCAGGATTACCGTAATCCAAATCGCACTTTGTAACTATACCGATAACAGGTCGGTTGGCAACGGGAGCGCAGGCAGGTGGGAATACGCAGAAATCATTTGTGGCAGACAAAACCAATGCCACAACGTCAGCCTCATATGTATAAACGGCTAACGCACCGCCCAAATCGTTCCCTTCGGTATATTCACCGGGGGTATCCATCAGGTCCTTGGAATAATCAATACATTGGGTTTTGCGGTAAACTAATTTTTCGCCGCGCAAAGCCTCTATAAGGCTTGTTTTTCCCGATTCGCTCTGCCCCATAAAAATCATCTTTTTCATGTTTTGGTTATTTCACACACATTAAAGCCTAACTTAAGTTTAGCATAGTCAACAACCGCCTGAAGCGATGCCTCAACCTCTGACACGGTACCTACTGTTATAAGAGTACCTGAAAAGCGGTCAACAAAGCCTATTTCTGCGCCCGCAGATTTCATAGCAAGGTCTGCGGCGATGATTGCATACTCACTCGGCGACATTGTCACAATACCTATGGCGGATTTTTTAGAATAATCGACGTTTGGGTCTAACCCCAATTTTCTGTAAAGAACATCATCAGGGTTAGCGATTATGTGGGCTAAGGTTATCTGTTTACCGGGGACGGTTTCCTGAATTATTCTTTGTTTAGATTCATATATATCGTTCAAGGTTAACCTCCTATTACCGCGTTAAGCCCTTCGGACTCCGCTACGCGGCGAAGTTTTTCCATTTTTTCTGCTGACGGCGGTTCAATATCACCCATCAGATAAGGACGGTCAAGTCCTACATATTTATCGTATCCCAATCTGTGATAGGGAAGAAGATGTATTTCGTCAACACCCGAAAGCGATGCCGCAAAACGCGCAATTTCTCTGATTTCTTCCTCTGTATCGTTAAAGGTCGGAATGGTGGGAACCCTTATCACAAGACGCGCGCTCGAGCTTTCGGCAATTTTTCTTGCGTTTTGCAGAATAAGCTCATTCCTTATTCCTGTATATTCCTCGTGCTTTAAAGAGTTCATATGCTTAATATCCAAAAGCACAGTATCAAGGAGTGGAAGAACAGGCTTCACCATTTCCTCAAAAGGAAGACAGGCAGTTGTCTCAATTGCGGTATTAAGTCCGTTTTCCTTAGCAACCGTAAGCAAAGCCTTAACAAAATCGGTCTGGCACAGAGCCTCACCGCCCGAAAGGGTAAGACCGCCTGAGCTTCGGCGGTAGTAAGGATAGTCTCTTAAAACCTTTTCCATTACAGCGCCGACGGTTGTATCATAGCCAACCGTTTTAACGCGATTATCGGTCTTCATTCTTTGTATAAGATAGCTTTGCGATTCGGGGTTACAGCACCAACGGCATCTTAAAACACAACCCTTTAGAAAAACTACCGTACGGATTCCGGGACCGTCGTGTGTTGAGAATTTCTGAATATCAAAAATTCTGCCTCTTACTGAATTATTATCCATAGTCACCTCTGGTTAACCAAAGCATTCAAACTCGAATCAGATTTTGAAACAAGTGTTTTTTGTTATTGCTTTGGTTAAAACGACATTTGTTCGGTTCGGTTAATTATATCGTCCTGAAGTGATTTAGAGAGGGTTGTAAAGAGGGCGCTATATCCCGCAACACGCACAACCAGACTCTTATACTTTTCAGGATTTTTCTGTGCATCCCTTAGAGTTTCACGGCTTACAACATTAAACTGCATATGGCTGCCCTTCATTTCAAAGTAGGTTTCAACCAAAGCGGCAAAGTTCTCAAGACCTGCATCTCCTGCCAACGCACTTGGGTGGAATTTCATATTAAACAGAGTACCGTTTGAAGCAATTCCGTGGTCAAGACGCGATACCGAGTTTGCCGATGCGGTAGGTCCGTTTACGTCTCTTCCCGCAGTGGGAGAAACACCGTCAGCCACAGGGGTGTAGGCATATCTTCCGTCAGGCGTAGCACCTGTTTGAGCGCCTAACGGCACATTCGCGGATACAGGATAAAGACCTGCCTGGAAGATTCCGCCGCGCGGATTTTTATATTTAAGTAAAGGCTTAGTATATGTATAAGCAGCCTCACGCGCCATAGCGTCAACCTCGCTTATATCGTTTCCGTAAGCATCAAGCTCTAATATCATCTCGCGGATTTCGTTATAAGCAGAATCAGTATGTCGCTCTTTTACGGTATTATAAATTTCCGAAACAATCTTATCGTTAATCTCAATACCGTTTGATGCCAATTCCTTAGCAATTCTTTCGGTTAGCTCCGAAGCAGATGCTGAATCCTTGCCGAAGTTATGTTCCATAGCCTCTTTAAGCTCTGAAAGGGTAAATTTTTTCTGTTCAAAAACAAGCTTCTTTATAGCATAAAGCGCGTCCGCAACATTGGCAATACCAAAGCCCTGAGGACCTGTGAAGTTATAAACCGCACCGCCCTGCTCAGGGGTTTTGCCGCGTTTTATACAGTCATCAACCATAGATGAAAGATAGGGAAGCGGACAGCGTACTGCGTGAGCCTCATCAATGGCATTGTCGGCATTTACCAAGAGCGAAATCGTATACTCCATCTGAGCTTTGTAGGCTTCATAAAATTCCTCAAAGGTTTTAAAATCGGAAACCTCGCCCGTTTTTACACCAACATCAACACCGTCAAGCTTACCGTTAGAGAATACAAGCTCCATAGGCTTTAGCATATTGAAAAATGCGGCATCGTGCCAGCCCCAGGTTTTACCCGACTTTTGAGGCTCAACACAACCTATTATATTGTAGTCCCTTGCGTCCTCAAGCGAAACACCGCGAGACATTAGTGAGGGAATAATAACCTCGTCATTATAGTAAGCAGGAAGCCCCACACCTGTACGGGTAAGCTCTGCCGCGCGGATTATAAACTCGTGCGGAGTTTTATTCCATATACGAACAGAAAAAGACGGAGCGGGAAGCAACACATGCATTGTAGCGTCAATACACATAAATGAAAGGTCGTTTGTTGCGTCCTCGCCGTTTATATCCTGACCACCCGCAATGAGGTTCTGGAATAATGAATATCCTGCAAAGCCCTCAGCCGATGCGGCATCGCGGCACTTGTTTAAATCGTTAAGCTTAACCCAAATACAGTCAAGCAGCTCCTGAGCGAAATCACGTGTAATCTTACCGCTTTCAATATCCGCCTTGTAGTACGGATACATATATTGGTCAAAGCGGCCGGGTGAAATAGAATGTCCGCTCGATTCAACCTGTAGCAACATCTGCACAAACCAAAAGCTCTGGCAGGCCTCATAAAAGTTTTGAGCGCCGTATTCGGGAACCCTTGCACAGTTTTCTGCAATTTTATTAAGCTCTGCGCGGCGAACAGAATCAGTCTCGCGCTCTGCCATTTGCTTTGCTAAAGCAGAATATCTTCGCGCATAGTATATAACCGCTTCACAGCTCGTAATAATTCCGTCTAACAGAGCGGTTTTCTGAGCGTAATCGGCATCACCGAAGTTCATTGTGGATTTTTCCTTTAATACTTCCTCAATAATGCCTCTGTAACCGATTTTTAAAACTTTATCATATTGAACGGTAACATGTCCCACACCGTTATAAAAATAATTGCCGGGTGTGAAAACATTGTGCTCCATTGCAAGCTTTGCTTCATTAGCCATAAGTGAGGTTGCAAGCTCGCTTGTTGTTTTGCCCTTCCAATATTTATATACGGTACGAAGGGTATTCTTTGTTTCCTCCGAAATATAAAACGGGTCGGCAGAGCGGGTAGCTACCGTATCAAACTCTGCTTCGAGCCATTCGTATGAAAACTCAGGAAAAACCTGACAGCTACGGGGCTTTACAGTGGCGGAACCCACGATAAGCTCGTATGGGCGAATGGTAATCGGTATATTCTCAAGAATGTTTTTAAAAGCCTTGGCGCGTCGCGTAACGATAGGCTCGCCTTCGGTTTGCATATAGCTGTCCGTAAGGAGAACTGCGCGGTCAGCCTCAATAGTCGGCATATCGCGGAAAAGTTCTTCCTTTAAAAGCTCAATTCGTTCGCTTTTTGTACACTTGGCGCTATTATATGTAGACAAAATATCACATCCTTACATTTAAACACTTACATTATATAAAAAACAAAAGGTTTTGTCAAGAAAAAACAACAAATAAATCTTGAATTGTTTTGCATTCGGTCAAATAAATGTTGTTTTGTGTTGTTTTAAAATAAGTTCAAACAAAAATCAAGCGCACTTTCAACAGAATCAACATTATATTCTACAACTGCCGAAAGTTCATTGCAACGGTTGCCAACCGCAAAGGTGTATTTTGCGTTACGCATCATAGCGATATCGTTATTACTGTCACCAATACAGGCGGTATCAAATTTTGAAAGCATAAGACGCATTTGCAAATCAGACAAGGCGGCACCTTTATTGGCAAATTGGCTTACATACTGTGTGGAAGAATTTATTCCTCCGTCCCAATGAAGTCTTAATGGCAGAGAGCAATGAGGGTTAAAATTCATTCCATAGCCTGTAACTTTAAAAACCTTTGCATCAATTTCACTGATTCTGTTTATAGGTACAGCCTTAAAATGCTCAGCCGCAACAGGAAGATTGCCAAAGGAATAGTTTCCAAAAGCAGTATGAAATACAAAAGAAGTGTTTGTATTATTCTTGAAGAAATGGGAAAGCACCTCTTTAGAAATATATTTTTCATAGAGAGTCTTTCCGTTTTTTATATAATAAGCGCCGTCGCAGCATATAAAATAGATTTTATCTTCAAATTCAGGCAGATACTCAACAAGCTCAGAATAAGTCCGTCCGGAAGAAACCGCAACAGTAATGTTTTTCTCAAGCAAGCAATGTATTTTATTTTTTACGCCTTGCGAAAGGGCTTGTGTGCCGTAAGGCATTAAGGTTCCGTCAAAATCGCATACTACAAGCTTTAACATTTAATCATCCTTTAAATTAAGGTATTACATCTTCATTATATATACAAGTGGTTAATTTGTCAATTAAAACAAAAGAAAAAGAGAAAGATAGCAGTTGACAAAGCAAATAAACGGTGTTATACTAAAACAAAGTTTTAAAACATTGTTGCAAAACGACGTTTTAAAACAAAATTTAAGCTGAAAGTGTGATGAATATTGCCTCCTAAGCCAAAATTTAGCAAAGAAAAAATAACAAAAACTGCATATAAAATAATAAAAAAAGAGGGTATAAATTCTTTAACTGCAAGAAATATAGCAAATAAGCTTGAAAGCTCTGCAAGACCAATATTTACAGTGTTTGAAAATATGGAGGATTTAAAGAATTCTGTCAGAGAAAAAGTATTAAAAGAATTTTTGCATTTTATAAAAGTTATAGAAAGTGAAAACTCATACCTCGTGAATATGGCAATAAGAACTGTGAGATATGCTATTGTTGAACCCGAATTATTCAAGGTGTTATTTAGTTGGGGCGCTGATATTGGAAGCAAGAACGGTTTGTCGGTGTGTAACATAAAAGGAATAGAGGATACATACATTGAAGCTATAGCGAAAGAATATGGTATTGAATATTTTGAATCAAAAATATTTTTTGAGAAAATATGGATAAATATATTCGGTATGGCAACATTAGTTATGGGAAGAACCATAAGGCTTAGCGAGCTGGAAATTGAGCTGAAAATATTACAGGATATCAATAACATAGTTTCTTTGCTTGAATTAGATCGGCGTATAGAACTTGATTATGAAACGGAAAGTACCGAGACTTGGTCTCAAGACGGTAATATCCTCATTATTGAGCAAGAAAAGGAAGAAAAACCTAAAGAGAAAAAAGAAAATGAGCGTATTTTCTCTTGGCTTGATTAAAATTGAAGTATTACAAAAAGGACTGTTTCATTAGAGATGGCTAAAATATACCATCCTTAATGAGACAGTCCCTTTATGTATTTACGGTTAAATAACTGTGGCGAGGAGAGCTATACTAAGTATAATTTTTAAAGCTGAATTTTTTCAAATGACATTCCATTTATATAGTGCTCGATAAATATGGAATTTGAAAATAAATCCAATACTTTGCATTTTTTGGGTTTTGTACCATATAAATTGTTAATTTATTTTTTCATAAAATTCTCCTGATAAGTAAATACATAAAGGCTAAAGCCTATCTGTGCAAATGAGCCAAAAGGCGCTTGAAAAAAGCTGTTTATGGCTGGTTTGGATTTTAATGCTTTGGCTGACGGTGGCGAAAAAACGGTTTATATAGGCTACTCTGTTTAAGTTGGCACCAGCTTCGTTGTAAAGATAAATGAAATTGTTTTTATAATGTATTTTTTAATTGACTTTGAAAATGACTTGTGATATAATCAATCCGTCAAGATATCGTGTAGGAGTGTATTGGCACGAAAAAAGGTAAATTTTTTTGGATAATTCTTTTGGCATTTTCATTGGCGATTATAATGGCATGTGCAGTTTATTTTGCGGTGGGCTATTTTGCTAACAGACCGGATAATAATGTCGTTGATGTTGAGTCGGCAGTGTCTGATGTGGTTTTAACTGAGTCACAGGTTAAGCCTGTGGTAGTTGAAACACCGGTTGATTTTAACGAGCTTCAGGCAGTTAACGAGGAAATTTATGCTTGGATAAGCATTCCTAACGCTAATGTAAATTATCCCATTTTGCAAAGTAAGTCCGAAAAAAGCTATTATTTGACACATAATGTAAATAAGAAAAAATCTTCTTACGGGGCAATATATACACAGTATTATAATAAAACTGATTTCAGCGATTACAATACTATAATATACGGTCACAATATGAAAAACGGCACAATGTTCGGAAGTCTTAAGCGCTTTCGGGATAAAACCTTTTTTGATGAAAACCAGTATATTGAAATTTATATGCCCGGCAGAATCCTTAAGTACCGCATATTCTCTGCTTATACCTTTGATGACCGTCATATACTTATGAGCTTCAACTTTGATGATGAATCGGATAGGAAGCTTTATCTTGAAACGATTTACGGATTTAAAAATGTGCGTAATCATTTCAGGGAAGATATGACCGTTACAACAGAGGATAAAATTATTACACTTTCTACTTGTACTTCAAGGGATGAAGAGCGTTTTTTAGTACAGGGAGTCTTGGTTTATGACAGTCAAAACCCGTGGTAAAAAAATTGCTTTTATTATACTTATCGCTCTGCTTGTTTTTGCGCTCACCTTTTCGGCAACGATGTTTGTCATTATTAAAATAGGTGAAAAGCGCCTTAAAGAGAGTCTTGTCGCTGATGAAATGATTTCAGCAACGGATGATTATGATTACGAAGCAGATGTATATCACAAAGGAAAAGCATATATTTATAACGAGGATATTGTAAATATTCTGCTTCTCGGTGTTGATAAATATGTCGAGGAGACCGAAAAGCAGGGGCAGGCAGATGCAATATATCTTGTATCGCTGAACACAAAAGCTAAAAAGGTAAAAATTTTCAGTATTTCGCGTAACGCTATTACAAGGGTTAATCTGTTTGATGCCTTCGGCAATTACTATACCTTTGAAAATCAGCAAATTTGCTTGGCGTATTCCTATGGCAAAACGGATGAGCAGTCGTCTGAAAATTGCGCCCGCTCGGTTTCCAATTTGTTGTACGGAGTTCCGATAAACGGATATTATACGGTTTACCTTCATATGATAGGCGAGCTTGTGGATGCCGTCGGCGGTGTAAATGTCACCTTGACCGAGGCGATGCCCAAGACCTTTCCATACAAAAAGGTAGGAGACAGGGTAAGGATTACAGGCAAGAACGCATTGCCCTATGTCACCGAAAGAGGGGAAACTCAGGTTCTGAGATTGGAACGCCACAAGGCATTTATAAAGGACTTTATTGCAGCGGCAAAAAAAGCGGTAGCAAAGGATTTGTCATTACCGCTTGATATGTACAAAAAGCTCAGCAATAGGTCTGTTACGAATGTGGAGTCATCAAGCGCGGTCTATATGGCAACAGAGGTTTTGGGTTCTGACTACGAAATAATAAGCATTCCCGGCAAAACAGGGTTCGACGGAACCTACGAAACCTTCGAGGTTGACGGTGACGCGCTTTATGAAATTGTTTTAGAGAATTTCTATATTGAAAAGAAGTAATTTTTTGTGTGCAAGCACTTAAAATAAAGGTGTGCCGTCCGCCTTAATGACGGTAAAACAAATATTAATATATCAAAAGAAAGGGTTTGTAAAAAATGAAAAAAATCTTCTCAATTTTAGTAGCTGTTATTTTGGTTGCAAGTTGCTTCGCACTCACAGTTGGTGCAGCTCCTTCTCCTGAGGTCGAGGATGTAGTTGTTATCGTTGGCGCAAAGGACAACGAGGGTAAGGACACAGAAATCGAAATCGTTGAGAAAGAGCAAATCGGCGATTCCGTTAAGCCTGATTCAGCAGAGGAAGTAGTTATCGGTCAGTATGAGATTAATGTTGACAAAGATACTAAGTATCCTTTGTTTGTTGACGCTCAGATTGCAGGCGTTAAGACCGACTCTGATGTTTACATTATTGCTGAGAAGCAGGACGGTACAATAGAAAAGATTGCTGTACAGGTTGTTGCTAACGGTAAGATTAAGTTCGAGCTTAAGGAAGCATACAAGAGTATTGCATTTATTGCTGACAAGAAGACAGCTACAAACATCGGTACATCTGATAAAACCGGTGACAATGCTTCTGCTGTTGTTATGGTAGCTCTTGGTCTTGCAGTTGCAGCTGCTGTTGTTTCTGCAAAAAAGGTTACTGCATAAGTTAAAAAGTACAAAATCAGGCTCTTTGCCAATAGTTGGGGTAAAGAGTTAAAATGAAAAAGTAAATGCCAAGCAGCCGCATTAAGCGGCTGCTTGTTGTTTGTGTAGTTGTTGATGGGAAAATATATATTAAATATGAACGGATTTTCAAAAAAATGAATAATTTCGGTATGGCTTCGCCACGAATTATATACAACGCTCCGTATTGATTTATTGTCGCTTATATGCTATGGTTGAGGCACAATAGGGACAAATAATTATGCGAGTAAAATTATGTTATAAATAAGCCGTGAATTTTACGGCTTATTTTTGTATATTAGGGTTATCCGTCCTGTCAAGTAAATAGTCAACTGAAACATTATAGTAATCAGCAAGCTTTATCAAAACCTCTGCCGTTAATGAAATCACACCTGTTTCATATTGTGAATAAGTGTTTTGTGATACATTCAAATATTTTGCAATATCCTTTTGTTTTATATCCTTATCTTCTCTGATTCCTCGTAAATTTTTAAATTGCATAATAACACCTCGAAGTTATTATGCAATATCTGTAATAAAGATATTGACATTTATCTGTAATACAGATATAATTATAGCGAAGTAATCCTTGCTATGTATTTTCGGTATGCGTAACTTCGGTTGCACACATTTTTTTATTTGGAGGAATATTAATGGAAACTAATCTACTAGCAAAATCAAAAAATTGTTCAATTGAATTAGAGGCATGGAAAGTGGAAAAAAGGAACTCTACAAAAGGACTTGCTATCGGTGCTCTTATATGCATAATCATTGCTGCATATTTAATATTAGGACCTGACTCTGACGCAGAAAAATCTTTCTGGGGACTTGCTTTTATGGTAGTGGGCGTAATTCTTTCGTACTTAATAAACAGGGTAAACAAGAGTACGAAGAGCGAGAGCGACTATTTTTCAAGCCTTTGCAGTACAGAATATCTCATGGTATACGAAGATAAAATCTGTGGTGAGTGTTCAAAAGGTGATTTATCACTGTCAATAAAAAAATTGATAGAGTATCTCATTTATCTCAGGAACATATCGACAAAGACCGTTTTTATAATGACCAATTAGTTATTTATGATATTGTTGGCAATTGTTATAATTTCATGTCGTTTTTAAATGCAAGGGAACTAGAGATGATTATTAAAAATCTTTTAACTCAAGGAGAATAAAAATGAGAAAGTGTCCAAAATGCGAAACATTAAATGGTGATGCATCAAAAATATGCATAAACTGCCAAGCTATACTTGAAGAAACAGCGGTCGATAATGCGTATACAAACTATGAAATTCAGCAAGAAAAAAACACTAAGCATGAAGAAAATATCAAAAAGTTCGAATATTGGTGGATTGTAATTGATGTCGTAATAACAGCAATAATTTTACTAGCATTCCTTACAAACAAATAGGATTCTATATGTTCAAATAATTTCAATCGTTAAAATGACTATTAAAAAATTATTGTTTTGTTATTTTAAGTTTACGTTTAAAGGCTTTGTGAAAAAACTGTCAAAATAATCAAATCGAATAGTCAAGACAGGAATAACTGTCATACTTTCGGTAACATTACTGCTTAAAAACAGAGTTTTCAACTGCATCTTCTTTGGTATGATTTTAAAGGTGTCGGTATGATTTTTGTCATACCATCAAAAATAGAGTTATCTCGTAATTTCGGGATAACTCTATTTGCATATATAACTTGAAAATCTTTATTAAAAATGTTATATTAAATACAAGGAAATACTTATATTTATGCGGAAATTTCAACTTGTGGAAATGACTTCCACAAGTTTACGGCCTTTGCCTCCCTCTGACGAGGGAGGTGGCAAAACTTTAGTTTTGACAGAGGGAGAGAATATGAAAGAATATAATAAAGCAAATATCCCTCTTGCAAAAACTTTAAGGAAAAATATGACACCTTCGGAACGAAAACTTTGGTATGAGTTTTTAAGATATTACCCCATAAGATTTCAAAGGCAAAAAGCAATCGGAAATTACATAGCAGATTTCCACTGTGCAAAAGCAAAGCTTATTATTGAGCTTGACGGCTCACAACATTATGAGGAAAAAGGATTGTTAAAAGACAAGATAAGAACAGAAAAAATAGAAAGCAGAAATTTAACAGTTATTCGTATACCTAATAATGAAGTTAATAAAAACTTTAGAGGAGTTTGTGAATATATTGATTCGTTTGTTAAGGAATCCCTACACCGCTAAGAATCCCTCAGTCAAAACCTACGGTTTTGCCAGCTCCCTTTAGGGCAAGGGAGGCTTAATTTGTCCCTAATTTGACACAAGCATATAATACACACAAGGAGGTAAGGAAATGCAGAAAGAAATACTGACTATTCAAAACATCAAAACTGATTTGCGTAAATTGCTTAAAGAGAGATATATGGAACTTATCGAAATTACTTTTGTTCTTATTTTGTTTGTTGTAGTTTTAATTTGGGTATCGGTATTTTTCTATAAAGTAGCATTTGGTTGTTTTGCCATCGTTATGTCGTGTTTAGCGATTGCTGAGGTTTTAGATATTATTAAATTACATAGAACTTTTGATAATATTGATGATTGCATTGTCAAAGATAAAATGATCTCAAAAGAAATTGTACGATATATCGTCTTCGCAGATGGGGATGTTGCCGCTTGCATTTTTCAAGTTATGGAACATATATGATTCCTGATAATAGTTATTCGTGGAGTACGCTGTTTGCAACGCTATCGGTTTATGAAAGTTCTGATTATAGTGATGAATTTTATTTAGTGCTATCAAAACCGCATACAGGAAAAATTCTCTATGCATATAACAAAAAAATGTTTGAGATGGAATGAATTCTCGGTTTTTATAGCCTTTTGTTCGTGTCATTAAGTTCAAAACACCCAAACAAAAGGGGCTGTAAAAAAACTCAACGCTCTTAAACACGCATAAAATAAGCTAAATAAATAAAAAAGAGTGCGGAAGAAGTGAAAAATTCAAACTTCTTCCGCATTTTTAAGTTTTTACTATTTAATTAGATATGTATATTAATGATTTATCAAGCTTTTTGGAATGTGAATACCTTGCCTCCCTCTGACGAGGGAGGTGGATTTTTGCAAGGCAA
>JAZSHV010000060.1:0-20447 GCA_045533475.1 Acutalibacteraceae bacterium
GAGAGCTTTACCTGCTTATACCGATTTTATGGATATGGCATTTAACAGCAAGGCATTTTCTATTTGGCTGCACAGCAAGGGTTATTCATCTATAAACGAGCTTAAAGCCGAAATTATGGATACCTACAGCGAGGTAAAGGGTTTTGATGAAGCAAAGTGTTATGATGAAATACTTGCGGATTTTGTGGGCGGACGTTTATTTGGCGGTGAAAAGGCAATTAACGCTGAGCTTATGAATGCCTTAGAGCCGAAGCATAAAAAGACGTTCCTTGATGTGGTTAAGAATATAATTGACTATTTAAAATCTAAGTTTTCAGAAAATGCTAAGGTAAACTATGAGATAAACCAAATCGAAAAAGAATTTATTAAGGTTTATAATCAGGCGGTTAAGACGGATGATGCCATTGATACCGATATGTATGCGATAAATTCTGTTAATATATCTCAAAATGATATACAGCAAAATTTAGAACAAGTTGTGAATATGGAATCGGTAACGGATTTGAGCGGTAAGGAATTTCCTAAGAGTGAAAAAGATTTAGTAACACAGGTTAGTGAATTTTTTAGTGAGTTTGGAAACTCGGTTGAAAATCCTGTGTTGGGCGATGTCGAAATAACCGCCAGAGGCGCAAAGGACTCTATTGCTCACGGTATAGGAAGAAATAAAGCGGTTGCGTTCGCGGCTGTGCCATATGTAATTGAAAATGGATTAATTATTGATTATCAAAGAAATTGGAAGAACAGAGGTTACGATACTGTTGTATTAGCCGCACCAATTTCTATAGCTAATGTTCCTTATTACGAGGGTGTAATCGTTCTTAGAGATAATAAAACGCAGAGGTTTTATGTTCACGAGGTTATAACAGAAAAAAGGACCGATATGTCGTTCAAGACCGGAGCCAACAATGTTGGGAAATCCGGCGACACATCAAGTCCTTCTATCCTTAGTCTACTCGATAAAATACGGGATGTCAAGAAAAATTTAACATCCAATCAAGTAGACAATACTAATTCTATGCAAGAAACGGACGATTATTCCATTCCTGTCGATAATTCTGCAGAAAGTTTGCTTGAACAGTACGAGAACGGCGAGATTACAAGGCAAGAGTATTTAGATATGGTTAAAAAGCAGAAGCCGCTAAATCCTGTTGAAATTGCAAATTTAACTGAAGAAGATGCAAACACCACACCTCACCATTCACGTAAAAAGGGTGAATCGGACGGTGACAAGGAAAGCAAGTTTTACGGAAGTCTGCTTGAATCGGATATTTTTGACGAACGTTTTAGGGACGAAGCGCGAGACGATAGCTTTATTCAAAAATATAAATCGGTCACAAACAAGGAAACTCTTGAGAAAGCGGCAAAGGAGCTTGACGAGGGAGGACAAAGCTACGTAAATCAATGGTGGAACAAAGACCCTGAACACGCAAGCCTCATTGATACGGCTGTTGGATTTATCCTTATGGACAGGTATCAGCGTGTGGGTGATTATGAAAGTGCTGCCGCCCCTATTCAATTTGTTGGGCAAAGGAGAATATCCCTGCAATTATGCAGGCGTGGTATCCCGGTGAGCAGGGCGGCGCGGCTCTTTGTAACCTACTTTTCGGAGATGCGAATCCTTCAGCAAAGCTCCCAATTTCTTTCCCGAAATCAGCAGGACATTTACCCTGCTATTACAACCACAAACCATCCTCAAAGGGATTTTATCATCACTCAGGTACACCCGAAAAGCCCGGACGCGATTATGTATTTTCTTCTCCGTATTCGCTGTTTGAATTCGGCGAAGGACTCTCATATACAAGCTTTGAATACAGTGACCTTAAGATAATCCCTGACAGCGCTAATGAATTACCCGTTAAGGTTGAGATTACCGTACGGAATACAGGCGACCGAGCAGGCGCTGAGGCTGTGTTACTGTTTGTTTCTGATACAATTGCAACCGTAACTCCGTATGTGAAACAGCTTAAGGAATTTGATAAGATTTATTTGGAGTCGGGCGAGTCAAAAACGGTTACATTTGAGCTTGGTTTTGATGCTTTCCAGATGATTAATGATGATTACATTCCCGAGGCAGAAGCGGGCGAATTTAAAATTCAAATAGGAAGTGAAACAGGTATATTTAAGCTTGAAAAATCCATAGCTTGCCCCGAAAGAGCTTTAAATATATAACTGCGCTATATTATAAATTCGTTCAATAGCCCAATCGGTGTTATTATTCATTACGGCTTGTTCGAATCCCCTATAACTTTATTATATAAAAAAAGAAAGTACAAACCTTAAAGTCTGTACTTTCTCTTTGGCGGAGAGAAGGGGATTCGAACCCCTGAACGGGTATTAGCCGTTACACGATTTCCAATCGTGCGCCTTAGACCAGCTCAGCCATCTCTCCATACGCGACCTTAGTATTATAAACCATTGTTTTGAAAAAATCAAGTATAATTTTCAAATATATTACTTTTTTTAATTGTTGACCAAATGAACCAATTAATCGCCTGATTCCTGAACCGAGTCAGGCGATTTTATACCGTTTGCATTTATATGAAACAAAAAGATTTTCTACGGCTTATTGCTCTCTGCCCTGCTCGTCAAGCGAAAGCGAGAAGCTTGGCATAAACTCCTCCATAAAAACCTGAGCCTCAGGAAGCTTCATATCCTCTATCGCCTTTCGTATGGTTTTTTCCGCTACGGCAAATTCGCGGTTTCCCATATTAAGCTCCTCTGTGCACTTAATAAGCGCCGAAAGCTTATCTGCCGCCTTAATTAGCCGTTTTGTGCACTCGTCGGGCGAGTAAATTTTCGCAAAATGCTCCTTAAAATCATTTGGAAGCATTTCGGTGAGCTGCTTTTCTGCCACCTCCTCAATCTGCTTATAGGCAGACTTAATCTCACTATTATAATACTTTATGGGGGTTGGCATATCACCCGTTATAATCTCACTGCTATCGTGATACATTGCCGCAACAGCAGTAAAATAAGGGTCTACGCTTCCGCCAAAGCGGTTGTTGCTTATTATCGCAAGGGCGTGGGCTATCTGCGCCACCTCAAGCGAATGCTCGCTTAAATTCTCTTTTCGGGTGTTTCGCATAAGTCCCCAACGGTATATATTTTTCATTCTTGACATCATTGCATAAAAATGATTTTGCAATTTTATCACATCCTTTATTGAATATTATAGCATTTGCTGATATAATATCAATAAAAAGATTTAAAATCGAGGAAAAAATTATGAACTTTTCAAATTCTAAGGCTTCGCTATTGCGTCCTAAAAAGGGAAAAGCCCTTTCCACCTTTTTAATTGCATCGGGGGTTGCCGCGGCATTTTTTGTTCCCTATATGATTATGAGTGAGGGGTACTTCACCTTTTACGGGGACTTTAATGTTCAGCAAATACCCTTTTATCAGCAATGCCACAAGGCTATAAAAGAGGGCAATATTTTCTGGAGCACCACCACCGATTTAGGTGCAAACTTTATAGGCTCGTATAGCTTTTATCTGTTGGGAAGCCCCTTTTTCTGGCTTACGATTCCTTTTCCGAATAGCTTTGTGCCCTACCTTATGGGACCTCTGCTTATTTTGAAATTTGCCTGTGCGGCACTTACGGCGTACTTTTATATCCGCCGTTTTACACGCACGCCTGAGACTGCAAGGCTCGGCGCTCTGCTTTATGCCTTTTCAGGCTTTTCGGTTTATAATATTTTCTTTAATCATTTCCACGAGGCTATAATCTTTTTTCCTCTGCTTTTGCTCTCCTTTGAGCTTCTTATAACCGAAAACCGTCGCTTCTGCTTTGCGCTTACGGTATGCATATGCGCCGTTACAAATTACTTTTTCTTCTTTGGAATGGTTGTATTCACGGTAATTTATTTCTTTGTAAGACTGTTTTCGGGCGCAATAAAGGTTAAATTTTCCCGTTTTCTTGTTATCTTATTTGAGGCAATACTCGGACTTTGCCTTTCTGCATTTCTACTTCTCCCGTCAATACTCGCTATTACCGATAACTACAGGGTTTCGAGCATACTTCTCGGCTGGAATGCCATTATGTACGGCAAGGAACAGATATACGGCAACATAATGCAGTGCTTCTTCTTCCCGCCCGATATTCCTGCCCGTCCCGTATTCTTCCCAGGCGCTAATGTCAAGTGGTCCTCGCTTGGCGGATGGATGCCTCTTTTCAGTATGGTGGGTGTTTTCACTTGGTTTTCTCAAAGAAAAGGTCATTGGCTTAAAAGGGTTATAGGCATTTGCATATTTATGTCGCTTGTGCCCATTCTTAACAGCGCCTTTTATGCCTTTAACACCGCATACTATGCGCGCTGGTTCTATATGCCGATACTTATGATGTCGCTTGCAACCGTTGTGCTTACAGAGGACCGTAATGTCAACTGGTCGGCAGGCTATAAGTGGGTGCTTGGTATAACTATTGCCGTAACGGCGGTAATAGGATTCTTCCCTCAAGAGCAGAACGGCGAAGAAAAGAAATATATCTTCGGTCTTTATTCACAAAGCGAGGACTATATGTACCTATTCCGCTTCTGGGCAACCTGCCTTATAAGCATTGTAAGCCTTGTGATTTTAGGTCTGCTTTTAAAGAAAATAAAGACCAATCGCTCATTTTTCTATAAAGGCGCTTTGGCTTGTGTTTGTATAATAACTATAATTTATGCCAATTTCTTTATCGCTTGCGGACGCTCCCACTCCTACGAAATTAAGGATGTTATGATTGACAAGCTTATTGAGGGCGAGGTAAACCTTGAGGGCGATGAGGAGTTTCGCGTAGATGTTTTTGACGGGGTTGACAATACCTCTATGTATTTAGGGCTTGACGGTATAAATGCTTTCCATTCAATTGTGCCCTCAGGTGTGTTTGAGTTTTATGATTTTATAGGTGTTGAGCGCAGTGTGGGAAGCCGTCCCGAAACCGATGTTTACGCAATAAGACCGCTTCTTTCGGTGAAATATCTGCTTAACCGAACCAACGGCGACCCCTTTGTAGACGAGGATACAAACGAAACCCTTATGCCGGGCTACCGTTATGTTAAAACCGACGGCGGATATTACATTTATGAAAACGAAAACTATATCCCCTACGGCTTCTCATATGATTATTATATGGACTATGATTTCTGTGAAAGCTACGGCGAATCAACCCGACCTCAGCTTATGCTTAAGGCTATTCTTTTGACCGATGAGCAAATCGAAAAATACGGCTATATGCTTGAAAATCTTGAAGAGGTTGACAGCTTCGGTTATTCTAACGACGACCGTATTACACTGTCTCTTACAGACGAGGCAATGGCATCTGACTGCGAGCTTCTGAGAGAAACCTCTGCCGAGCATTTCAGCTTTAATAACAAAGGCTTTACCGCATCTGTTTGGCGCGAAAAGGAGAATCTTGTGTTTTTCTCGGTGCCCTACGATAAGGGCTGGAGCGCTACGGTTAACGGTAAAGAGGTTGAAATTGAAAAGGTAAACGCAGGCTTTATGGCAGTAAAGGTGCCTGCGGGCGATAGCCAGATTCGCTTTAATTACACCACCCCAGGTCTTTCACGGGGAGTTATGATTACGGTTATTTCCTCAGCTGTTTTGTTGCTTTATATATTCGTTATGTTAATCTGGAATGTAAAGCACAAGGCAGACACCAGCTATCCCGAGGGTAAAGCGCTCTTAAAGGAATGGCGTAAGCAGGAGCTAGAGGAAATCAAGGCGGAGTATGAGCAAAAGGAAAAGAAAAAGAGTCTGCTCGATACTGATTTGTATATTGATGACACCGAGCCTAAATACACAGGCGGTTTTAAAATAGATACGAATTTACTCGATAATAACAATAATTAGTTCTTGTAAACTTATAAATAATATGGTATCATATAATATTATGAGGTATTCTCTATTGAACTTTACCCTTTTATAAACGATAAAGCTTAAGGATGATAAATATGTGTGATGAAATAATACTTTCCCCCAAAAAGAAGGTGCTGAGCTGTATTCAGCCAAGCGGTATGCTTACCCTCGGCAATTACCTCGGCGCGCTTAAAAATTGGATTGCTATGCAGGACGAGTTTGACTGTACCTTTGCGGTTGCAGACCTGCACGCAATTACCGTCCGTCAGGAGCCTGCCGCTTTAAGACAGCAGATTTATTCTACCTATGCAATTCTGCTCAGTCTCGGTCTTGACCCTGAAAAAAGCACCATCTTTATTCAGTCCCACGTTGCGGAGCATACCGCCCTTTCGTGGCTTTTGTCCTGTAACACACAGTTTGGCGAAATGTCAAGAATGACTCAGTTTAAGGATAAATCGGCAAAGCACCCTGAAAATGTAAATGTAGGTCTTTTCACCTACCCTGTGCTTATGGCGGCAGATATTCTGCTTTATCAGCCCGATTTAGTGCCTGTTGGCGCAGACCAAAAACAGCATCTTGAAATTGCAAGGGATATTGCCATACGCTTTAACAATAAATATGGCGATGTTTTCACTGTTCCCGATGCCTATATTCCAAAGGCAGGAGCAAGGATTATGTCCTTACAGGACCCTGCAAAAAAGATGTCCAAGTCAGACGAAAACCCCAACGCTTGGGTTGCTATTCTTGATGATAAGGATACCATTATAAGAAAATTTAAGAGGGCTGTTACCGATTCTGACGCTTGCGTTCGTATGTCAGACGAAAAGCCGGGTATTTCCAACCTTATAACCATCTATTCAACCGTAACAGGTAAAACTGTAGAGGAGGTTGAGAGAGAGTTTGAGGGCAAGGGCTATGGCGACTTTAAGTTGGCTGTAGGTGAAACGGTGGCTGACAAATTAGCACCTATAAAACAGCGCTACGACGAAATTATAAAGGATAAAAAGGCGCTTGAAGCACTCTACCGTGAGGGCGCCCAAAAGGCTGAGCGCGTTGCCCGCAAAACCTATTTTAAGGCAATGAAAAAGGTTGGTTTTGTGCTATGAGCTTTCCTCTTGTAGGCAATAGCAAAATTAAGCTTTCTGTTACAAATTCAATAAAAGAAAAACGGCTGCCTCACGCAATAATTATTGAGGGCGATTCGGGTACGGGCAGACATACGCTGAGCGATTATATTGCTCGGTCGGCTGTCTGCGTAGGCAAGACTGCTCCTTGCGGTGAATGTAGCGGTTGCCATCTTGCCGAAAGCCGTAACCACCCTGATATTCTTACCGTATCCCCTGAGGAGGGCAAGAAAAATATAGCCGTAGCTCAGATAAGAAAACTCAGAAGTGAAGCTTATATTAAGCCTCATACTGCAAGCTGCCGCGTTTTTATAATTGATTTTGCAGATACTTTAAATGAGCAATCTCAAAACGCACTTCTCAAAGTGCTTGAGGAACCGCCGTCAGCTGCTGTTTTTATGCTTATTTGCGAAAGCAAGGCGGCATTGCTTGATACAATTATCTCGCGGTGCGTGGTACTGAGTCTCAGTACCCCAGAAAAGAATGAGGCTAAGGAATATATTCAAAAAAATACTGATTTTTCGGGTGACAATATAGAACTTGCGCTTGACAGTACACAGAACAATATCGGAAATGCCTTAAAGCTTCTTGCAGGCAAGGGCGATACCAAAACCGTTTTGGCGGCAAAGGAATTTTTGGAATGTATGCTTGAGCGGAACCTTTGGGGTATGCTTGCAAGCTGCTCTGTTGCCGAAAAAAACCGCATCGAGGCTGACCGCTTTTTCAAGGATTTGAAGTACCAGACCGCCTGTATGCTGAAATCGCGTACCAATAGCTTTGATTCAAAGGCGTTATCAAGTCTTTACAGTATTCTTTGCGAGCTTGAAAAAAGTCTCGCTTCAAATATAAATCTCTCTCTGCTTACCTCTGCGCTTGTGAGCAGAGCGGCAGAAATGATTTAACAAAACCTTTTAGGAGGACTTTATGACAGAAGTTATATCCGTAAAATTCAAGGACGGCGGCAAGGCTTACTACTTTGCTCCTGCCGGTGTTCTTGCTAATGTGGGAGACCGCGTTATAGTTGAAATGAAAACTGGAAAGGAAATTGGAACCGTAAGCGGGGGAGTTCATTCGGTGGCTGACGAGGAGATTGTTCCGCCTCTCTGCAAGGTACTTAGAAAGGCTAACGAAAAGGACTTCAAGCGAATTGAGGAAAATCACAAAAAGGAAGCCGAAGCGCTTGTTGTTTGTGAAAAAATGGTAGAAAACCACGGACTTGAAATGAAGCTTGTAAGTGTTGAATATTCCTTTGACGGCAGCCGTATTGTATTCTTCTTTACTGCTGACGGCAGGGTGGATTTCCGCGAGCTCGTTAAGGACCTTGCGGCGCATTTCCATACAAGAATTGAGCTTCGTCAGATAGGTGTAAGGGACGAAGCAAAAATGCTCGGCGGTATAGGAATATGCGGTCAGCCTTATTGCTGTAAGCGTTTTCTTAACGATTTTCAGACCGTCTCCATTAAAATGGCTAAGGAGCAGGGACTATCCCTTAACCCCACAAAGGTTTCAGGTAGCTGCGGCAGACTTATGTGCTGTCTTAAATATGAGCAAAATGCTTATGAGTATCTCAATTCTATAACTCCGTCGGTGGGTTCTACCGTTAAAATGACTGATGGACTTGCAACCGTTACAGATGTGAATTTGGTTTCGGGAAATATCTTCGTTAAGCCCTTGGACACGGATTCTATTCCCTTTAAAACCCATCGCAGTGAGGTAAAGCCCGTATCAAAAACAAAGCAGAACGGCACAGAAAAAACCAAAACACGCGAAAAATAGTATAATAAGGTTATAAAAATAAATTTTTTCTTGCTTTTTGTAAAAATTATGTTACAATAAAAACAGTAACGCAATGGAGGTGTGTTAAATGGCTTTTAAGATTTCTGACGCTTGCATCAGCTGCGGCGCTTGCGCTGCACAGTGTCCCTGCGAGGCTATCGTTGAGGGTGATACTCAGTTCGTAATCGAGGCTGACAAGTGCATTGACTGCGGTGCATGTGCTGCACAGTGCCCTGTTGAGGCTATTTCTGAGGACTAATTTTAAACATAATAAAGTCTAAGGAAACGCCCGTCAATACGGGCGTTTCATAATATTAAAAGGCGTCTGCTTTTTTCGACAGACTTTTCTTGCCAAAAAAATAAAAATGTGCTATAACAGGAATAAACGGGGAGGTGCTCTGCTGTGGAAAACACAAAAACAATTGCAACAAATAAAAAAGCTTATCACGAATATTTTGTGCTTGAAACCTTTGAGGCAGGCATCTCACTTTCGGGCACAGAGGTTAAGTCGGTAAGGCAGGGCGGCGTAAATCTTAAGGACGCTTGGTGCAGTGTAGACGAGGGCGAAATGATTATAAAGCAGATGCATATAAGCCCTTATGAGCACGGAAATATTTTTAACCGTCCGCCTGCAAGAAACCGTAAGCTTTTGTTGCACAAACGCGAAATTATGCGTCTTTTCGGAGCAGTAAAGCAAGAGGGCTTGGCGCTGATACCCTTGTCGGTTTATTTTAAGGGTTCGCTTGTAAAGGTACAGTTGGGACTTTGCCGCGGTAAAAAGCTTCACGATAAGCGTGACACCGCCGCAAAACGGGATGCTGACAGAGCAATTGAGCGCGCAATGAAGGAGCAGAACAGATAATTTTTTGCAAAATATAACACTCTACCTCTTCACTCTTACTTCTTACCTCTTACTTCAATATATGGGGATGTAAAGGTTTCGACGGGGATTTTGAACTATCGGAAGCGAGCAGCGGTGCGGAACCGCTATAAAATCCGTATTATAAATTAACTAACAACAATAAAGTTGCTTTAGCAGCCTAATTACGGCTGCTCATCCGACCCGAAAGCACCACGATTCGGTTAGGGTGTCATTTTAGTGGTAAATGTGAACGGTTGCCTGCTCCTGCGGCCGTCATAAATGGGGAGCTACGGATAGAAGGAGTCTGACGCCTGACGCCTTCCTGAAGGAATTTTAAATAAGCGTCTGCGCTCGGAGACGCCGGTACGGATAAATTTTCGGACGCGGGTTCGATTCCCGCCATCTCCACCAAAACGAAAATGCTGTCGATTATTGTCGGCAGGATTTTTGTTTTGTATTATTCAATATTCAATATTTATCATTCATTAAAACGGACTTTCCTAATGAATAATGAAGTCGCTTACACTGATGAATAATGAATAATTTCGGTGTCTGCTTTGCAGACGAATTATAAATATGTAGGAGTTCAGTCCCATATAGTGAATTTTAATAGGGACTTCGAAATTGTGCATCCCTTCCAGCCGAGAGGCTCGACACCCAATTCGTTCTAAGGTCTTGCACTAACCTTAATTAGTGGCTCGGCCAAATAGTCCGTATTTATGTGTTGTTGCTCTAACAAAAAAGATAAAGGCGAACTCATTTCCTTTGGGAGATGGGTTCGCCTTTATCTTTTTATCTGTCTATTTGAAAGGGTGTAGGTATGCTCCATAGTGAGACACACTTTTTTAAAATCTGCAAGCTACAAAGACAAGCCAACAGACAATTTACATTTGCTCTATATAGTCACAGGCGGCCAATGATGCTATTGCGCCGTCTGATGCGGCGGTTGCCACCTGACGGATTTTCTTGGAGCGGCAATCACCTGCTACAAAAATACCCTTAGCGTTGGTAAGACAATCCTCCCCTGCCTCGGCATAGCCCCATTTATTAAGACCTATAACCTCAGCAAATGGCTCGTTTTGTGGCACAAGACCTATTGCTACAAACATTCCGTCAATTTCAATTGTTTTTTCTTCGCCGTTATTGTTTTTTACCGCTATTCCTGTAAGCTCGGTTTCACCTAAAAGCTTTTCAACCACAGTGCCAAGAATTATTTCAACATTTTCCTTTTTGGAAAGTTGCTCAACAAGACGGCTCTCGCCCGTAAATGCATCAAGATTCTGTATCACATACACCTTTTTTGCCAAATCAGAAAGCAGAATTGCCTCTTGCAGAGCTGAGTTTCCACCTCCGATTACCGCAACAGTCTTACCCTCATAGAAAGCACCGTCGCACACAGCGCAGAATGATATTCCCTCGCCGACAAACTCCTCTTCCCTACTAAGCCCCAACATACGGTGCTTTGCTCCCGTTGCGATTATAACCGCCTTTGACTCAAAATCACCGCTATCGGTATGAACAGTCTTTACTGCACCGTCAGTAATACCTGTCACCTCGGCGCACTCTACATCTGCTCCCTGACCGAGCACCTGTTCAACCAATTTTTCGGCAAATTCATTGCCTGTAACCTCTGCAAAGCCCGGAATATTCTCCACCTTAGGAGAATATGTTATCTGCCCTCCAAAGCTGCCCTTTTCAATAACCAAAACACTTTTATTTGCCCTCTTAGCATAGAGGGCGGCGACGAGTCCCGCAGGACCGCCGCCGATAATTATAATATCATACATAATTATTTTTCCCTTTTACGGATTATGCGTTAAGCATTTTCTTTATATCAGATACTCCTGCATACTTTGCAACCTCGCCATCCTTAACAACCACCAAAGTCGGTGCCTGCTTAACGCCGTAAGCGGTTGCCATATCGGCATACTCATTAGCAAGAAGCTTCTCGTAAGCCACGCCTGCCTTATCGAGCAAGGAGCAAGCTATTTTACAGTTAGGACAGGTAGCGGTTGTAAAGAGATACACACCGTCTTCCGAAGCGGCAGCCTCTGCACCGCAATTGCAGATTTCTTCGGATATTACTCCCTCGTGGGTAAGCTTAGAATTTTCGATGTCATAAACCTTACGGTCCTTATATTCCTGAGACTTACCGTCATTCCAGTTTTGAACCGGACGGTAATATCCTGTAATTCGGCTATAAACCTCTGCCTTTTCGCCGCAATCAGGACAGGTATAAGCTTCACCCGCAATATAACCGTGATTCTTACATACAGAATATGTCGGTGACATTGTGTAGTAAGGAAGCTTATAGTTTTCTGCGATTTTGCGTACAAGTGTTGCCGCAGCCTTCCAATCAGGCAGCTTTTCGCCAAGGAAAGCGTGGAAAACAGTGCCTGAGGTATAAAGTGTCTGAAGCTCATCCTGAACATCAAGCGCAGTAAATATATCCTCTGTATAACCAACAGGAAGGTGTGAAGAGTTGGTGTAATAAGGTGTTTTACCCTCCTCCATACCCGCAGTAATAATATCGGGATAATGCTTAAGGTCGTGTTTGGCAAGACGGAAAGCAGTAGACTCAGCCGGTGTAGCCTCAAGGTTGTAGAGGTCGCCGTATTCAACCTGATAATCAGAAAGTCTCTCACGCATATGGTTGAGAACTGCCTTGGTGAATTCCTGAGTTTCCTTATTGGTAAGGTCCTTTTTAAGCCACTTAGCGTTAAGACCAACCTCGTTCATACCTACAAGACCGATGGTTGAGAAGTGATTATTAAAGGTTCCGAGATACCTCTTTGTATAAGGATAAAGACCTGCATCAAGAAGCTTTGTAATAACAGTACGCTTAACCTTAAGTGAGCGTGCAGAAATATCCATAAGGCGGTCAAGACGCTCATAAAAATCAGCCTCATCCTTAGCAAGATAAGCTATTCTCGGCATATTAATAGTAACAACGCCCACAGAACCTGTAGACTCACCGCTACCGAAGAAGCCACCCGACTTCTTACGAAGCTCACGCAAATCGAGACGCAAGCGGCAGCACATTGAACGAACATCGCTCGGCTCCATATCGCTGTTAATATAGTTAGAGAAATAAGGAGTGCCGTATTTTGCGGTCATTTCAAAGAGAAGCTTATTGTTCTGGGTTTCAGACCAATCAAAATCGCGGGTAATGGAATAGGTTGGAATAGGATACTGGAAGCCTCTACCGTTAGCGTCACCCTCTATCATAATCTCGATAAAGGCGCGGTTAACCATATCCATTTCCTCTTTACAATCCTTGTACTTGAAGTCCATCTCCTTACCGCCGACAATACAGTTAAGCTCTGCAAGGTCGTTAGGAACTGTCCAGTCAAGAGTAATGTTTGTAAAGGGAGACTGTGTACCCCAACGAGACGGAGTATTAACACCGTAAATAAAGCTCTGGATACACTGCTTAACCTCTTTATAGCTGAGGTTATCAACCTTAACAAAGGGAGCCAAATATGTGTCAAACGAGGAGAATGCCTGTGCGCCTGCCCACTCGTTCTGCATAATTCCAAGGAAGTTTACCATCTGATTACAAAGGGTTGAAAGATGGCTTGCAGGCGCAGAGGTTATCTTACCGGGAACACCGCCGAGACCCTCTTGAATAAGCTGCTTTAATGACCAACCTGCACAGTAGCCTGTAAGCATTGAAAGGTCGTGAATATGAATATCGGCATTTCTGTGAGCGTTGCCGATTTCATCGTCATAAATTTCTGAAAGCCAATAGTTAGCGGTAACTGCGCCCGAGTTTGAAAGAATAAGACCGCCTACTGAATAGGTTACTGTAGAATTTTCCTTAACACGCCAGTCATTTATATTAAGATAGTTATCTGTAATAGCCTTATAGTCAACCATTGTAGCGTTGAGGTTACGAATCTTTTCACGCTGACGGCGATAAATAATGTATGCCTTTGCTACATCATCATAACCCGCCTTAATAAGCACAGACTCAACCGAGTCCTGAATGTGCTCAACCGATACCTTACCGTCCTCAATCTTAGGCTCGAATGCAGCTGTTACCTTAAGAGCCAAAAAGTCAATAATATCCTGATTATACTGTTTCTGACACGCATCAAACGCCTGAATAATCGCGGTACTGATTTTTGAAATATCAAATGAAACTAATTTTCCGTCACGCTTTACTACATTATACATTTACCATTCTCCTTTGCTTTTTTATTTCTTTGTTTTTTAAAGCGCCCCTTTTTAGGAGCGCGTCGTAAACACATTATAGCGTATATGTTGTAGTTTGTCAACACCTTTTTTCACAATATATTGTGTTATATCCCTCTTATCTCGGTATTGACCACATTCTCTCGTGCTTTTTGTTGCATTTTGTACAATTCTCCGTTATTTACAGCGCTAAGTCCCTCGCAAATAAGGTCTCCCGAGTCCACAAAGTTCTGCAAAAAGTACCTTGGAGCACCCTTTATCCAATCAGTAGCATCCACAATATCTTGTATAGTATGGAATTGCTTAACAATAGTTGTACGAAATTCAAACTCCACCTTGCCCTGCAACAAATAGTCAACGCTTTTAAGTATTGGCGTTATATCAAAATTCTTTAATCCCACCGTCTTATGATACTTTTCCTTAGAATTTTTTATATCCATAGCCACATAGTCAACCAAACCCTCAGACACAAGATATTGTAGTTTCTCAGGAAAGCTACCGTTGGTATCAAGCTTTACAGAATAACCGATTTTTTTAATTTTTTTCAAAAAGTCGGCAATATCCTCCTGTAAAAGAGGCTCACCGCCCGTTATACAGACACCGTCAAGCAGTCCAAAGCGCTTTTCGAGATAATCGAGCACCTCCCTTTCGCTACAACCCGACTCATTATCAATATGGGTAACCAAGGATGCATTATGGCAAAACGGGCAACGGAAATTACAGCCTGCCGTAAAGATAGTACTGGCAACCTTCCCGGGATAATCTAAAAGAGTCATTTTTTGAAAGCCGTTAATTCTCATACTTTTCTACCTTAAATTTTAAATTGATTATAAATTTCGCCCGTCTCAAGATTTTTCCAAAGAAATTCACCGTTTTCAAGTGTTACATAGCTATGAGGCGAATTTTCCTTAGGAATTGATACCGAGCCTGTGTTCATATAAATATATCGGTTTTTCTGCTCGCAGGCAGGTATATGGGTATGACCGTTAAGCAGAATATCGCCCTCTGATATAGGCGGTAGATTTTCAGGATTATACTTATGCCCGTGTGTTGCGTAAATAAGCCTCTCCCCTACAGGAATAATACTGTAATCAGCAAGAAGTGGGAATCCAAGCACCATTTGGTCAACCTCAGTATCACAGTTACCCCTCACGCAGAAGATTTTATCCTTTAAAGCATTTAAAAGCTCTATAACCTTTTTAGGCGCATAATCTTTAGGCAGGTCATTTCGCGGTCCGTGGTAGAGAATATCGCCTAATAAAAGCATTCTATCTGCCTTTTCTTCTTCGAATTTCCCGATTAAACACTGGCAATAATAAGCCGAGCCGTGTATATCTGATGCAATCAATAATTTCATTACTTCTTCTCCAATAATTTCTTTAGGAATTGACCTGTATAAGAGCTTTCGCACTCTGCAACCTTTTCGGGTGTGCCTGAGCAAACCACCCGTCCTCCGCCGTCGCCCCCCTCAGGACCTAAATCCAAAATAAAGTCGGCTGTCTTTATAACATCCAAATTATGCTCAATCACAAGCACGGTGTTACCCGCGTCCACAAAACGCTGAAGAACCTCTATAAGCTTATGCACATCTGCCGTATGAAGTCCTGTTGTGGGCTCGTCCAATACATAAATTGTCTTGCCTGTTCCTCTTTTTGAAAGCTCTGCCGCAAGCTTTACGCGTTGCGCCTCACCGCCCGAAAGAGTAGTCGCAGGCTGACCAATTTTTACATATCCAAGTCCTACATCATAAAGCGTTTTAAGCTTACGCGCAATTTTCGGAATACTTTCAAAAAAGTACATTCCCTCCTCAACCGTCATTTCAAGTATATCGTAAATATTCTTTCCCTTGTACTTAACGCTTAAGGTTTCGCGGTTATATCTTGTGCCGCCGCAAACCTCACAAGGCACATAAATATCAGGCAGAAAATGCATTTCTATCTTTAAAATACCGTCGCCCTGACAAGCCTCGCATCTTCCTCCCTTAACATTAAAGGAGAATCTGCCCGCGGTGTATCCATGCATTTTAGCATCCTTTGTAGAGGCAAAAAGCTCGCGAATATCGTTAAATACACCTGTATAGGTGGCAGGATTTGAGCGCGGAGTTCTACCTATAGGCGACTGGTCTATATTAATTATTTTGTCGAGATTTTCAACACCCTCGATAGACTTAAACCTACCCGCAATATTCTTTGCTCGGTTAAGCTTGTTTGCAAGTTCATTACAAAGTATATCATTTACAAGGGACGACTTACCGCTTCCCGATACACCTGTAACACAGGTAAAGGTTCCAAGCGGAAGCTTTACATTTATATTCTTAAGGTTGTTTTCTGCCGCTCCCTTAACGGTGAGGAAGCTACCGTTACCCTTTCTTCTTTTTTCTGGTACAGGAATATTCTTTCTGCCTGTAAGATAATCTGATGTTACCGACTCCTTACACTCTTTAAGCTGTTCAACCGTTCCTGAAAAGACAACATTTCCGCCGTGAATACCTGCGCCCGGACCAATATCTACAATATGGTCGGCAACGCGGATAGTATCCTCATCGTGCTCAACCACTATAACGGTATTTCCCAAATCTCTTAGCCTTTTAAGGGTGGCTATCAGTCGCTCGTTATCGCGCTGATGCAGACCGATACTCGGCTCGTCAAGTATATAAAGCACACCCATAAGTGAGGAGCCAATCTGAGTAGCAAGTCTGATACGCTGACTCTCGCCGCCCGAAAGAGTGCCCGATGAACGGGAAAGGTCGAGATATTCAAGCCCCACACTCTGCAAAAAGGTTAGTCTTTCGCGTATTTCCTTTATAATCGGCGCCGCAATCATACTGTCACGCTGACCGAAAGAGAGCCCCTCAATAAATTCAAGCTCCCTTGCCACCGACATATCGCAGAATTCCTTAATATTTTTTCCGCCAACCGTTACCGCAAGGTATTCCGGCTTAAGTCTTGCACCCTTACAGTCAGGGCAGGCGCTTTCGGTCATATAGCTCTCAATTTCATTTCTTGAATAATCGCTCGTGGTTTCCTTATAGCGACGCTCAAGATTATTAACCACACCCTCAAACGGTGCGCAGTAGGTGCCGCCACCGAAATCGGTGTTACGCACAAGCTTAAGCTTGGTTTCGCCTGTTCCGTAAAGGACTGCGTTTTTAACCTCTTGAGGAAGTAGCTTCCAAGGGGTATTAATATCTACATTATATAAATCCGCTATACCCCTGTAATACATCTCGGCAATCGAGCTTGAATCGGGGTGAAACCAAGTGTTCACTCCCCAGCCAGATGCTCTTATGCAACCCTCAATAAGCGACTTCTCCTCGTCGTTTATAATGAGTCTTGGGTCTATTTTCATAAAAATGCCTATACCCGTACAGGTAGGGCAAGCGCCCATAGGGTTATTAAATGAAAACATTGTAGGCGTAAGCTCAGGAATACTTATTCCGTGCTCCTCACAGGCATAGCTCTGAGAAAACTGAAGCTCCTCACCGCCTATAATATCAACAGCAACGAGTCCACCCGAAAGAGCAACCGCGGTTTCAATACTGTCAGTCAGTCGGGAAACAATATCCTCCTTCATAACCAAACGGTCAACCACGACCTCTATCATATGCTTTTTATTTTTTTCAAGCTTTATTTCTTCAGAAAGGTCATAAATATTGCCGTCAATCCTTACACGCGCATAGCCCGATTTTCTCGCACCCTCAAGCTCCTTTGTGTGCTCTCCCTTTCTGCCCTTTACAATAGGAGAAAGAATCTGTAGCTTAGTGCCGACGGGAAGCTTCATTACAATATCAACAATCTGGTCTGTAGTCTGCTGACTTATTTCCTTACCGCAGACAGGACAATGCGGGACACCCACTCTTGCATACAAAAGACGCAGATAATCGTATATTTCGGTAACTGTGCCCACCGTAGAGCGCGGATTCTTAGAGGTGGTTTTCTGGTCTATGGAAATCGCAGGCGATAGTCCCTCGATAGTATCAACATCAGGCTTTTCCATCTGCCCTAAAAACTGACGGGCATATGAAGAAAGCGACTCAACATATCTTCTCTGTCCCTCAGCATATATGGTATCAAACGCAAGCGATGACTTACCGCTTCCCGAAAGACCGGTAAAAACAATAAGCTTGTCTCGCGGAATGGTTACATCCACATTTTTAAGATTATGCTCATTTGCACCCTTTATAACTAATTTATCGTTAGCCAAATATATCACCTTTAATTATATTCTTTATATATTTTACGACAAAATATTTTTAAAGTAAATAGTTTTTATTGTTTTACCAAAAAATTAACAAAATAATAAATAGAGCAGAAGTCTGACCTCTGCCCTAAAAATTAAAACATCCGCAAAAATTAATCATCTACATTTATTTCCCTTAAATATGGAATTGAAACCGAAGTCCCCTTGAGTTACACCATAACCGACTAAGCCTATTGAGCAATTAAATTTCTTACCCAGTTACCCTTCTTAACAAAATAGAAGCCCAAAATATCCTTAATAAGGTTTATAAGCTGGCATATTGCATAAAGTGGCAAAATCGGAAGTGTTGTAAATCGGCTCAGCACAAACACTATCGGCACAGCAACTATCCACATAAATCCACTGTCAAAAGCAAAGGTTATACCTGCCTTTCCACCCGAACGCAGAGTAAAATAACAGGCGCTTGCAAAGGCATCAAGCGGCATTGTAAGGGCAGTTATCTGCATAAGACCTGTGGCAAGATGTCTAACCCCGTCCTCTGTATTATAGGCAAGCGGTATAAACTCAGCTGCAAAGAAATACATAGCTGAAACCACAACGCTTACAAAAACCGAAAAGGCTATTAGCTTTACACTCGCATCCTTTGCGCCCTCAGTATCTCCTGAACCTAATATTTGTCCTAAAACTATACCTATTGAAACCCCCACAGATAAAAACGCCACAGAAAAAACATTGAAAAACGTCTGCGAAATATTGTTTGCCGCAACAACCTCTAAGCCTCTTAATGAATAGCATTGGCTGAGAGCTGCCATCCCTGCTGCCCACAAGGTTTCATTTAGCATAAGCGGAAAACCCTTTACGCTTATGCTTTTAACAAGCCTCCAAGGAATATAAAGACTTTTAAAAGCACCCACAATGAACAAATTCTCGTTTTTGTTTATACTTGTCCACAACGCAACTATGAAAAGCTCAACAAAACGGGAAACAACTGTAGCAATTGCCGCTCCGTTTACACCAAGCTTTGGTAAACCGAATTTTCCGAAAATAAGTAAATAATTAAGACCTAAATTTACAACAACCGCCGCAATACCTGCAACCATCGGTAAAACCGCCTGACCGCTTTCCCTTAAGGTGCTTGAATAACATTGTGCCAAGGTGTATGGAATGAGTCCTATAAGCATTATAAGCATATATTCCCTTGCATACCCAAAAGAAGCCTCAATGTCAGCGGTATTTCCCTCGCCCTTAAGATACATACCTATAAGCTGATTTCCGCCAAACAAAAAGAGAAGTATTCCAAGCAAACACAAGCTCGAACAGAACAGGATTTTAAACCTAAAGGTGTATCGCACACCCTTTGTGTCTCCGTTTCCAAAAAACTGTGCACCGAAAATTCCTGCGCCGGATAAAGCGCCGAATATACACAGATTAAAAACAAAAAACAGTTGGTTTGAAACCGCAACACCCGTCATTTGGGTTGTGCCGACCTTGCCCACCATTACATTGTCAAGCATATTCACAAAATTTGTTATTCCGTTTTGAATCATAATAGGAATAGCAAGAGCAAAAACTCTCGCGTAAAAAGCCCTATTGCCAATAAATTTTTTTAGTATCATTTTCCGTTCCTTAGTTTATTAATTTTATCTCTCAGCATTGCGGCGTGCTCAAACTCGAGTATCTTTGCCGCCTGCTTCATCTCGTTTGTAAGACGCTTAATTTCAGCCTCGCGCTCCATTTTAGACATACGTGAAACAGGCTTATCCTTTTCAACCTTCTGACCTATTTCAAGTATCTCTCTTACATCCTTAATAATCGTCTTGGGCACAATCCCGTGCTCGGTGTTATATTTCTGCTGAATTTCCCGTCTGCGCTCGGTCTCGAATATAGCGCGCTCCATAGATGGAGTGATGCTGTCAGCATACATTATAACCTGTCCCTCAGCGTTTCTTGCCGCTCTGCCTATGGTCTGCACAAGCGATGTCTCGCTTCTGAGGAAGCCCTCTTTATCGGCATCGAGTATGGCAACAAGAGCCACCTCGGGTATGTCAAGGCCTTCTCTTAAAAGGTTAATGCCTATCAGCACGTCAAACTCCCCTAAGCGTAGATCCCTTATAATGTGCATACGCTCAATGGTGTCTATGTCGTGGTGCATATATTTAACCTTAATATCCGCCCTTCTAAAGTACTCCGTAAGGTCCTCGGCCATTTTCTTTGTAAGGGTGGTTATAAGCACCCTGCCGCCCTTTTCCGTAACAATGTGTATCTGCCCTAATAGATCGTCTATCTGGCCAATGGTAGGCTTAACGGTTATCTCAGGGTCCAGAAGCCCTGTAGGTCTTATAAGCTGCTCTGCAACCCTTGCCGCCCGCTCCCTTTCAAAGGGGGCAGGGGTGGCGCTTACGTAAATAGCCTGATTTATCTTGGAATTAAACTCCTCAAAATTCAGAGGG
>JAZSHV010000050.1:0-22598 GCA_045533475.1 Acutalibacteraceae bacterium
AATATTGGCTTTATTATATTCTTTCATATTCTCTCCCTCCGTCAAAACTAAAGTTTTGCCACCTCCCTCGTCAGAGGGAGGCTAAGGCTACAACTTGTGGCAGTCATTTCCACAAGTTAAAAATCCTGCATAAACACAAGCATTTTCTTAAATTTAATATAACATTTTTTAACAGAATTTTCAAGTTATATATGAAAATAGACTTATCCCGAAATTACGAGATAACTCTATTTTTTGATGGTATGACAAAAGTCATACCGACACATTGAAAATCATACCATAAGAAATTCTGTTAAAAACTTCGTTTTTAAGCAGTAAAACTGCCAAAAGTATGACAGTTATTCCTGCCTTGACTTTTGAATTGAACAAAAACTGTGAGTTAGGTCACAAATTGAGATATGGACTTCCCTTGAAAAATAGGTATAATTAAATCAGAAGCTTCTAAATTAAATGAAGGGATAAAAGATATGAATACAGTATTTTCAAACAATCTAAAAAAATTTAGAAATCAAAAAAATTACACTCAAGAACAAGTCGCAGAAATTTTAGGTGTGAGCACACATACAATTTCCAGATGGGAATGTAATACGACATTGCCTGATGTTACAATTCTTCCTCAAATTGCGAAACTTTACTGTGTTACAATTGATGACTTTTTTAAAGAATCATCTATAGCATACAAAAATTATGCTCAAAGATTAGCTTCGATTTATGAAGAAACAAGAAAACCAGAAGATTTTATTTGTGCAGATAATGAGTTTAAAAAACTTATTAAAAATGGGGAACATTCAACAGAAGATTTATGGACATATGGAACATTACACCACTTTATGATGCAGTATTCTACAAATAAAGCCATTGAATTATTTAACGAAGTTATCGATATCGGTCAAAATGTAAATGCAGATGTTTTTTGGAAAACAAAAATCCAAAAAATACTTTTATATTCACAAATAGGCAAAAGCAAAGAAAGCATTAGCGCAACTTTAGAGGATATTAGAAAAAATTCTAACAATGTAATAAATTGGAGATGTTTGATATCAGCTTATATATTCGATGAAGATGTAGAAAATGCTTATAAAAATTTTAATAAAGCAGTTAATTTATTTCCTAACGATGCGATAATATACACATTAGGTGGTGATATATGCAGTAAGTTGGGCAAAGCCAATGAGGCACTAACCTATTGGGATAAAGCAATAGAATTAGATTATACTTGTCTTGATGCTAAGTATTCGAAGATAAACTATTATGCTGAAATTGGAGATAAAGACAAATGTCATAATCTTTCGTTAGAGATAGTAGAAGAACTGAAAAACTCTGGACTTGATATTGAAGCCTCTGCGGAAGAAAAAAGGTTAAAAAATTTGATCAGCAATATTTAATAAAAAGTATCAAAAGGCAAGGGCCTACCTTGCCTTTTGTCCCTATTGTGCCTCAACCATATCATAAAAGCGGAAAGAAATCAATGCGGAGCATTCTATATATTCGTTGCGAAGCCACATATTCACTATTACTTCTTACCTTCCAAAAATCCCGTTCAAGATATTTTAGTGAAAAGTGAAGAGTGAAAAAGTAAAATCCCGAACGCTTACGCATTCGGGATTTTTGGAGCTGCTAACCAGAGTCGAACTGGTGACCTCATCCTTACCAAGGATGCGCTCTACCTCCTGAGCCATAGCAGCACATATTAATTCGACGACTTTGTTATTATACGATAATAAACCAATAAAGTCAAGTAAAATTTTAAAAAAATGTTAATATAATAAGAATTTAGACCTTTTTCTGTTTTTTGATATATATTGTCAAATGAAATTACTAAAAAAATAAAATTTGTCTTGACAAATGATGGAAAAGAGTGTACTATATTTATAGTTAGCAGAGGCTAACTCGGTATATTATAAAGGAATTGATGCCTTTTTCTTTTGTTGAGGGAGAGTTAAAATGAAAAGCTTAAAGGATGTTAAGGTAGGCAAAAGCGTTAAGGTGGTTAAGCTTCACGGGGAGGGAGCCTTGAAACGCCGAATTATGGATATGGGCATTACTAAGGGTGTAGAAATATACGTCAGAAAGGTGGCTCCCTTAGGTGACCCTATTGAAATAAATTTGAGGGGATATGAGCTATCTATCCGTAAGGCAGATGCTGATAATATTGAGGTTGAATAGAACAAGCGAGGGGAGTTTTCCCTTCTTTTTTGTGATTAAGTTAGCGGCGGCTAACAATAGATTTTAGTCTAAAGTGAGGAAAAACAAAAAATGAGTTTAAAGATTGCACTTGCAGGTAATCCTAATTGCGGAAAAACAACGTTGTTCAATGTAGTGACCGGTTCGAATCAGTATGTAGGAAACTGGCCTGGCGTTACGGTTGAGAAAAAAGAGGGTAACGTTAAAATGCAAAAAGACGTAATACTAACCGACCTACCGGGCATTTATTCGCTTTCACCGTATACTCTTGAGGAGGTTGTTGCTCGTAATTATCTTATTGGCGAGCGTCCTGACGCTATTTTGAATATTATTGATGGTACAAATCTTGAAAGAAACCTGTATCTTACAACTCAGCTGGTTGAGCTTGGAATACCGGTAGTTGTTGCGATTAATATGATGGATATTGTGAAGAAAAACGGCGATAAAATTAATATTGAGCAATTAAGTACCGAGCTTGGCTGTGAAGTTATTGAAATCTCTGCGCTTAAGGGACAGGGGATAGATGAGGCAATTGAAAAAGCCATTGAAGCGGCAAAAGAAAGAAAATTGGCTTTTACACCTATGTTTTCGGGAAAGGCTGAGCACGCTATAGCTCATATTGAGGAGGCGGCAGTTCACAGTATGCCGGAGGAGCAACAACGCTGGTATGCTATTAAATTGTTTGAACGCGACCAAAGGGTTATAGAACAGCTTGGACTTGATGCTTCGGTTGTCGAGCACATAGAAAAGGATATCGCAAAAGCAGAGCACGATATGGATGATGATGCTGAGAGCATTATCGCAAACGAGCGTTATACATATATTGAAAGCCTTGTAAAAAGATGCTATAAAAAGAAAAATGCAGGTAGATTATCAACCTCTGACAAAATTGACCGTATAGCCACAAACCGTATTCTTGCTATTCCGCTATTTATTTCAATTATGTGGTTTGTTTATTACATTTCTATCGGTTCAATAGGCGATTGGACAGTAGGCTTTATGAATGATACGCTTTTTGGCGGAATAATTGTTCCTGCTGTTGCGGGCGGTCTTGAGGCTATTGGGTGTGTGTCTTGGCTTGTGGGACTTGTGGCTGACGGAATAGTGGGAGGCGTTGGCTCTGTTCTGGGCTTTGTACCTCAAATGATGATACTTTTCCTCTTGCTTTCTATTTTAGAGGATTGCGGATATATGGCGCGTATTGCGTTTATTATGGACAAAATTTTTCGCAAGTTCGGTCTTTCGGGAAAGAGCTTTATACCTTTGCTTGTGGCAACTGGTTGCGGTGTGCCCGGAATTATGGCAAGCCGTACAATTGAACAGGACCGAGACCGTAAAATGACAATTATGACCACAGGTTTCATTCCTTGCGGCGCAAAAATGCCGATTGTCGGTATGATTGCAGGAGCGCTTTTCTCGGGAAGCGCTTGGGTTGCAACTGCCGCATATTTTATAGGTATTGGCGCGGTTATAATAACGGGTTTAATTTTAAAGAAATCAAAACCCTTCGCGGGAAATCCGGCTCCCTTTGTAATGGAGCTTCCCTCTTATCATGCACCTGTTGCAAATAACATTTTTAGAGCTACCTGGGAGCGCGGATGGTCATTCATTAAGCGCGCAGGAACAGTAATTCTTGCCGCAAGTATTATAATCTGGATTCTTAACTCACTTTCATTTGACGGCGGCTTCCACTTTATTTCTGAAGATAACGGAGGCAGCTCCATTCTTGAGTCTATAGGAAGCGCAATTGCTTGGATATTTGCTCCTTTGGGCTTTGGAAATTGGCAGGCAGCTGTTGCGACACTTCTCGGTCTTATGGCTAAGGAGCAGGTTGTGGGAACCTTTGGTACACTTTCCTCGATGGTGAATGCCGACCTTGCAATTGAGGGTGATAAGCTTATGTATGCCACAATTGCAAAGGAATTTTTCGGTAATAACAGTGTTGCCGGTTTATCCTTTATGATTTTTAATCTGCTATGTGCGCCTTGCTTTGCTGCAATGGGCGCAATCAGACGCGAAATGAATAACTGGAAATGGTCGGTCGGAACGATTGCTTATATGTGTATTTTTGCATATGCGATTTCGCTTATGGTATATCAGTTTGGAATATGGTTTGTAGGCCGTGGCAATATTATAGGTACTGTTGCGGCATCTATTGTTTTGATAGTAATGTTATATTTGCTTTTGAGAAAAAATAAATATGAGGAAGCAAAATAGGTAAAAAACTCATATCGACTTGCTTTCTCTTAAAGGAGAAATTATATGAATTGGCCGACGATAATTATTACCCTTCTGATTGCAGTTGTTTTTGTTGCAATAATGGTCAACGAAATTCGTAAAAAGAAAAACGGTAAGGGTGGTTGCTCTTGCGGCGGCTCCTGCGGTTCTTGCGGTATAAATTGTAACAACAGGAGCAATGATTAACAGCTTTTTATTGATTAATAAAGCTATTGTTAACCAAATGTAAACTTTGCACTAAAATATCTGGTTTAATGTGAGAATACTTGAAAAAACAATATAAATATGATATTATTTTAACAATTAATAGTTTGAAAATAGGTGTTTTTAAATGGCAGATAAAAATGATATTTTAGAAGAGCAACGAAGAGCCAGAGAGGAATTTTTGAAGCTTAAAAAAATGCAGCAAGGTGAATTGGATGCAGGTCCTAAACCAAGTGAGGTTGCAATCGTTCCCAAAACCTTTAAGGAAAAGTGGGATAATTTTTGGTTTCAGTATAAATGGCATACAATCGGTATTGTAGCGGTGTTAATTGTACTTACTGTTCTTGTCGTGCAATGTGCTACTAAGCCTAAATACGATATGTCTGTTGTTTACTTTTCCTATACTCCTGTTATGGATAACCAGCTTAATAAGGTTTCAGATTATATTGAGGAATTCGCTTCTGATTTAGACGGTAACGGAGAAGTAAATATTTCGGTTGTAAATTGCAGTCTTTCGAACGAATCGAATAATGTTCAGTATAGAAATACCGTTCTTACAAAGCTACAGGCATTAATCGCAGCAGATGAAAAAGCGCTTATTTTCATAACCGATAATGAATCTATAGAATATTTTGAAAATATTTCTCCTGACGGTGGATTTTTTGATGCCGAGCCGTTAAAATTAGGCGACGCTTTTTATAATTCAACAACTGACAGTAGTCTTGGTAAACTGCCTGACGGTCTGCAGATTTCCTGCCGTAAGGTTTCAGATACAATCTTGGGCGAGAAAAAGGATATTAAAAAGTATTATGAAGAATCCAACAAAGTTCTTGAGGGTATTAAGAAAGATAATAATTCATCTTTAAAATAAAAGCTTTATTTAAAATACTCTTGTGAATTTTTGGTTATAATAAAATTTAAGTAGAATTAAAAAGATTTTAATTCAGACGGAGGTTATACTAATGTTTATTTCAAATGATATTAAATATATTGGCGTTAACGACCATAAAATAGATTTGTTTGAGGGTCAGTATGATGTGCCTAATGGAATGTCATATAATTCCTATGCTGTTATTGACCGCAAAATCGCAATTTTTGATACGGTTGATGTTAATTTCACTCACGAATGGCTTGATAACATTCAGAATGTTCTTGGCAATAGAAAGCCTGATTATTTAATAATTCAGCATATGGAGCCTGACCACTCTGCTAATATAATGAACTTTATCAAGAATTATCCTGATGCTACAGTTGTGTCTTCGCAAAAGGCTTTTCAGATGATGAAGCAGTTTTTTGGCACAGATTTTACCGATAACCGCTTGGTTGTGGGTGAGGGCGACACCCTTTCGTTGGGTGAGCATACGCTTACCTTCGTAACTGCGCCTATGGTTCATTGGCCTGAGGTTATTGTTACTTATGACAGTAAGGATAAGGTCCTTTTCTCTGCTGACGGTTTCGGTAAATTCGGAGCATTAGATGTAGAGGAAGATTGGGCTTGTGAGGCAAGAAGATACTATATAGGTATTGTTGGCAAGTATGGCGCACAGGTACAGAATCTACTCAAAAAGGCATCAGGGCTTGACATTCAAACAATCTGTCCGCTACACGGTCCTGTTTTGAATAAAAATCTCGGTTACTATATTGACTTATATAATACTTGGTCAAGCTATCAGACTGAGTCAGAGGGAATTGTAATTGCATATACCTCGGTTTACGGTAATACTAAAAAGGCGGTTATGCTTCTTGCAGATAAGCTAAAGGAAAACGGATGTCCGAAGGTAGTTGTTAATGACCTTGCCCGTTGTGATATGGCAGAGGCGGTTGAGGATGCTTTCAGATACGGTAAGATAGTTCTTGCTACTACTACCTATAATGCTGAGATTTTCCCCTTTATGCGTGAGTTTATTTCTCATCTTACAGAGCGCAACTTCCAAAATAAAACGGTTGCATTTATCGAAAACGGAAGCTGGGCACCTCTTGCCACAAAGGTTATGAAGGAGCTTCTTGCTAACAGTAAAAACCTTAAATATACTGAAAATAATGTAAGAATTTTGTCTGCGCTTAATGAGGAAAGCACAGCACAGGTAAATGCTTTGGCTGACGAGCTTAGTAAGGACTATCTTGCATTACAGGATACCACCGCAAATAAAAACGACCTTACGGCACTTTTTAATATCGGTTACGGTCTTTATGTTGTTACCTCTAATGACGGTAAGCGCGATAACGGATTAATTGTTAATACAGTTACTCAGGTCACTAATACTCCCAATAAAATTGCTGTTACGATTAATAAGGAGAATTATTCTCATCATATCATTAAGCAGAGCGGTATAATGAATATTAACTGTCTTACTGTTGACGCGCCGTTTGCTGTATTTGAAAAATTCGGATTTACAAGCGGAAGAAATACTGATAAGTTTGCTGATTGTGAGCCTTTGCGCTCAGATAACGGTCTTGTATTCTTGCCAAGATATATAAATTCGTTTATGTCACTTAAGGTTGAGCAGTATGTTGACCTCGATACTCACGGTATGTTTATATGTACTGTCACAGAGGCAAGGGTTATTTCTGATGTAGAAACAATGACCTATACTTATTATTATAATAATGTTAAACCAAAGCCTGAAACAGAGGGTAAAAAAGGCTTTGTTTGCAAGATTTGCGGCTATGTTTATGAGGGAGACACTCTTCCTGAAGATTTTATTTGTCCTTTATGTAAACACGGTGCGGCAGATTTTGAACCCATTGAGTAAATATCAGTTTCGGAGGTGAAATATAATGAAATATGTATGTAATGTATGCGGTTGGGTATACGATGAGGCTGTAGGCGATGCTGATAACGGTATTGCAGCAGGCACAAAATTCCATAACCTTCCCGATGATTTTGTTTGTCCTCTTTGCGGTGTTGGCAAGGACGATTTCAGCGCTGAATAATAAATTACGGCAGAGCTTTTGCTCTGCCGTAATTTATTATTCAATTTCTAAGCTAATTCTTTAATTGAAAAATATCATCTGCAAGCTGCGCAAAAATTTCGCTGCAGGATTTTTCTTGTGAATTAATATTTTCACTAAAAATAACGGCAACATATTTTGGGTTTTCAGCAGGGAAAAAGCCGCAAAACCAACCCTGACAGATTTCTATTCCTTTTTCATAGCGTCCTGTTTGCGCGGTTGCGGTTTTTCCGGCGGCGGTTGTTTTAAGCGGGGTTGCCGCCTCGCCTGTACCCTCTGTTAATACGGAGGTTAGATATTGCCTCATAATGCTTGCAGTTTCTTCAGACATAACCCTTGTAGGGCTTTCTGATTCGTATTTATTAAAGTGTCCGTTTTGGAGCGCTCCTTCAACAATTGACGGTATTGTATAGGTGCCGTTTCCCGCTATTGCACAGTAAAGAGTAAGAATGTTAATGGGGGAGAGTAAAAGCTCACCTTGACCAATACTGAAATTTGCAAGCTGAGCTATATTTTCAAGCGTTTTTTTATTTGGAAGTTTGCCCTTTGATGTGCTTATTCCGTCGCATAGCTTAAGACTTTTTCCAAATCTTAAAGCCGATGCAGTATTATAAATTGAGTCACCTCCCAAAATAAAGGCAAGATTGTAAAAATATGTGTTGCAGGAGTTGGCAATTGCGGTTTTAAGATTCATAATCCCGTGACCGTCATATTTGTGGCAACGGAAAAAACGCTCTGCAATTTCACAACTGCCTTTACATATATAACAAAATCCTGATTTTTTATTTTCTATACTGCAAATTGCAACACAAGGCTTGAAAACAGAGCCTACATTGTATGAGTTAATTGCTCTGTTTAATAACGGTGAATCACTTTGGTTTAAATAATTTGATATATTTTCAAGGTCAAAGTAAGGTTTGCTAACACTTGCTCTGATTTTAGCACTTTTTGCATCGGCAACAATGATTGCACCCTTTGATAAATATTCGGCAGCTTTTTCTGCAATGCTTTGAATGTTTATATCAAGTGTGGAAATGACTCCATTAGCTTCAATTGAGGAGTTGTTTTTAACCGTTGGCTCAATTCCCTCTAAAATTTTGCCTTTACCGTCACATTCGTAAGATATACTTATGTCATTATCGCTTTTTAATAGGTCGTTATACGCTGCTTGAAGTCCTGAAACGCCGTTGCTGTCTGAATCTGTATATCCAATAAGATGAATTGCAGGGGTGCTACTGTCGGAATTAATATATACCTTTGTGCAAACTATGCCATCACATTTAATCTCTTTTGGCACCTCGCAAAGAACAGGCTTGTTGTTTTTTAACTCCTCTAACACACTAAAAAGCTTTTCGTCCGAAAGCACACTGCTTATTGCCGTTATCGCCCTTGGGGTAGGGGAAACACAGGCGATAATTTTATATTTACTGTTTGTAATCGGTATTCTGTTGCAATCAAAAATAGTTCCTCTTTTAGTTGCTACCTTAATTTTTAGTAAATTCTGTTGGTTTCTTACCTCAGAATAATCAGAAACAGCTATTGCCGCAACCCTTAAAATACAACTAAAAAGTAGAAAAATTATAACCAAGAAACAAAAAACACTTCGTCTTGAAAAGCTTTTTACATTATTATTTTTGTACATAAAAACACCTCAGTCAGTTTTATTATTGACAAGAGGTGTTTTTTTGATACTATTCGGTTTTCATCCTTAACAAAGAGCCTGCCTTAACAGGACGGTGGAACGGAATTTTAATTGTCATCATAGGATGAGGAGCTGAATCGATTTCTTCATTTTTATCGTTGTAAACAGTTGTTGCAACCACTTCAACAGGTGCAGACTTCGGTTCAAGACAATCGAAAACCTGTCCCTTTAAAAATTTGTTTTTAAGGGTGGCAATAATCATACCGTCCTCATAACCGTCTACAATAGCGGCAACCGAGTAATCCCTCACATAGCCTGCGTTTTCATATGTCTGCGCATTCTCTGGTCTGCCAAAATAAAATCCCGTAGAATAGGTTCGGTGACTGATTTTGTTAAGCTCCTCAGTAACCCAAGCAGGACATTGCCATTCGTCTTTGCAATCCTTAAAGTTATCAAGCGCACCGCGGTAGGCGTTCGTAACAACGGCAGTATAATAATGCGATTTGGCTCTGCCCTCAAGCTTTATACTGTCAATCCCAGCGGCGATAACCTTATCAAGATGCTCTGCCATACACATATCGTTGGCGTTTAAAATATATGTGCCTTTATCGGTTTCTGTAATGTCAAAATATTGCCCCGGTCGCTTTTCTTCCATAAGCGAATAGCTCCATCTACAGGATTGAGCGCAATCGCCTCGGTTGGAATCTCTTCCTGTCATATAGCTCGAAAGCAGGCATCTTGCAGAGAAAGATACACACATTGCTCCGTGAGCAAAGGCTTCAAGCTCTAAATCCATAGGAGTTTTTGCGCGGATTTCAGCAATCTCTTGTAGTGATAATTCTCTTGCAAGCACAACCCGTTTAGCACCTATATCATAAAAAGCTCTTGCGGTTTCGTAGTTGCATATTCCCGACTGCACCGAAATATGAAGGTCGCACTTGGGTGCGTATTTTTTAACCATACCGATTGTGCCTAAGTCAGCAGCTATTACGGCATCGGCACCGATTTCGTTAATATATTCCAGAAATGCAGGTAAACGCGGAATTTCTGAGTTGTGGGGTATGGTGTTACAGGTTATATGAACCTTTACGCCGCGGTCGTGCGCGTATTTTATACCCTTTGCCAAGTCCTCTTCTCCAAAATTTGTTGCGGCGGTTCTCATTCCGAATTCTTCACCCGCAAGATATACTGCATCTGCGCCGTAATCAACAGCGGCAATAAGTCGGGTTAAATCCCCCGCGGGACTTAAAAGCTCAGGCAATTTAATAAAATTATTCAAAGTATTCATAAACCCAGTTGTTTCCTTGTTGAAGCTTATTTATTGTTTTTTGTTGCTCAGATAAGGTTTTGTGGTAATAGAATTTACCTGTGCTATCTGTAACGAAATAATAGTATTCTGTATTCTCGGTTGGATATAACGCCGCTTTTATTGCTTCAATACCCGGTGAACAGAGAGGACCGGGGGGCAAGCCTTTAGCAGTATAGGTGTTATATCTGCCGTCATCCTTTTTAAACGAGTTGCCGTAATAACAGGTGGGTGATGAGCCAAGAGTTGCAAAGCTATCACTTTTAAGTCTGTTATAAAAAACGGCGGCAACATTGGGCATTTCGGTAGAGTTCTGACCTGCTTCCATTTGAATTATAGAAGCCATAGTCAAAATTTCGTTCATAGAGTAGCCCATTTCCTTTGCCCTGTCATACATTGCGCTTGTAATGCGTTTATCGGTTTCTCTAATCATTTTATCCACTACAAGACGGGCACTTTCGGCAGAATCAAATGCAAAAAATTCATATGTTTCAGGGAAAAGGTAGCCCTCAAGCTCGTAATAGGTTTTACCTACATTAACATTCTTTAAAAGAGTTGTTTTGTAATCAACCTCATCAAGCGCTATAAGGAAATCAGATTTAGTACAAACACCTGCTTTTTCAAGCAAGGTTGCAATTCCCGGAACGGTTACATTTTCACCGTTTACATTCTTAGTGTAATCGTTAATTCCTGTACCCTCAGGAATAGTAACTTTAATGCTTTCAGCCTTAGCGCCCTCATTTATAAGCATTTGCGCTAAGGTTTCATAACCCGACTCGGTATTAAAGGAGTAGAATCCGTACTTAAATTGACTGTCATACCCATTAAGCTTAGCGTAAAGTCTAAAAAGAGCAGGAATTTTAACGGCACCGCTTTCCTTAAGTTGTTCTGCAATCTTTGAGGCGGGAGTGCCCATTTCAACATTCATTTCGGTATTATCGCCCCTACCAAAGCCGATACCCATAAAGTCTGCACCGGCATATATTATTCCAAAGGAAAGTCCCACCGAAACGACCACGATTGACAAAATCCATATTATGCTTTTAATTACAGAATTCTTTTTTTTCTTCTTTTTTCTTTTCTTTCCGTTTGAAGAAATTTCATTGTCTGAAGCGATTGTAAATCCGTTGTCTATTACAAAATCGTCATCAGAATTTAAATTAAAGCCCTCAGCCATTTTTAAACCTCCTTATAACGCATTTGTTTTTTTAAAACATCAGCTTCTTGCTTGCCCTTTATGGCTTCAAGTAGCAAAAATCCGAATTCAAATGCCGCGCCTGCGCCGTAGGCAGTTATTATATTATCATCACGAACGGCAGGCTCTTGAGTCACAACAGCACCGTACAGGTCTTTTTCAAATCCGGTAAAACAGGTTGCTTTTTTGCCGATTAAAATATTTTTATGTCCCAAAATCGAGGGCGCGGCGCATATTGCACCCATAATCAAATGATTGGAATAAGCGAAATCTATAAACCTCTGTACCGTATCACTGTTTTCAAGATTAACGGTTCCTGGCATACCGCCTGGAAGAATGATTCCTGAAAGATTATCTGTTGAAACCTCGTTTTCGGTAATATCACAAACAATAGGTATTCCGTGAGAGCCTACCACAGTTTTACTGCCTATTCCTACAGTTTTAATTTCAATCTTTGCGCGGCGCAGAATGTCAACAGGCGTTAATGCCTCACATTCCTCAAAGCCGTCACTTAAGAAAATATATATCATTTTTTATCCTCGCTGTATAGTTTTAAAACACTTTTTAATACATCAAAAGCTATGCTTTCAACACTTCTCGGCTCACCATCAAAGGAGCAGGGGATAATCTCCCAACCCGAATAATCGGCTGTAAATACAGCAGCTTTTCTGCAACGGTCAAGATACTCGGTATCACATTCGTGAATGTCTTTCTTAGAGGCATCGCCCTCATAACGCTTTATTAAAAGCTTTTGAGATACCTCAACAGGCATATCAAGAAAAATTACCTTGTCAGGCTTTGGAATTCCGATTTTGTTATATTCAAAATCGTAAAGCCAATTCAGAAAGTCCTCCCATTTATCCTCAGGGAGCTTTGATGCCTGATGAACTGCGTTTGAGGTGGTGTATCTGCCCGATACAACCGTACCGCCGTTGTTGTAGTATTCTCCCCAAGCAGATTTATATGACGCAAAGCGGTCAACAGTATAAAAAACCGATGCGGCATAAGCATTTACATCATCAGGTTTTTTGCCGAATTCACCGCCTAAATACATTTTTATAAGCGTACTTGACGGATTTGCATAATCGGGAAAGGATACCGCCTTGCAATCTATACCGCAGTTAATGAGATTTTGGTTAAGCAGCTCAAGCTGTGTGGATTTTCCACTACCATCAAGCCCCTCTATTACTATAAGCTTACCCATTATTTTTTAGTCTCCTGTAAAATTCTCTAACCTCTTGTGCTTTTCCGCAGGACATTTTTCCCTCGGAGCATTTACCCACGAGACAGGAGGGACCTGCATTTTTAAATATGTGCGGAGCAACCTCACTTACCAGAGCTAACATTTGATTTGCAATATCCTGAATTTCCCACTGTGCACGCTTACAACATCGTATTTTAAAGAAATTCATAAGCGACCGCGCATTCATTGTCATAACCATTTGGGTTTCACACGCGTTAGGGAGCACAAAACGGGCATCCTCAATAGCCTTTTTTTCAGCAAGTCTTTCTGCTGTTTTTTGGTCTTTTCCATCATTCAGAAAAGCTTTTATATGCTTTTCTTTAAGGATTTCGGCAATTCTGTCATATTTCTTCTGGTCTTCAGTCATTATCTCCTTATAAAGTGCAAGTGCCTCAGGATAATCGGCGATTTCAGGAGGGGTTACATATTCGAAGCTGCCCTCTCTTACATAACGCTGACTTTTAACAGAGAACGAAGCCATTCTATGTCGTGTAATCTGAGCCAAAAGCGAGCGTGAAACACCCTCAATACCAAATGTAAAGCTTGCGTGCTCTATAGGACTTTCGTGTCCAATCTCAGACAGCATATCAACAAATGAGGCGGCTTTTTCTTCTGTGAGTGCTTCGGTTAATTCCGAAACCTTAGAGCTACTGTAGCAAAGCTTTGCGGCGGAAGCAACAGTATGCTCAGGGCAGGGAGTATGCGCCAATAAGTATACCTTAGCCATATATAAAACTCCTTTCATTTATAGACCACTATATTATACCAAAAAAAAGCGCTTTATTCAACAACAAAATACATTTTTTACGCTTATGACATATTAATAGTTTAAAATACATATTTTAGTTAGAAAATTTGTAAAATATATTGCTTTTTACAATGTGCTTTTGTTATAATAAGAGTATGAATTTTAAAGAGGGATTTTATGGTTAAGAATGAAAAGCTTGGTATAATTGATGTTGACCCATATCTTGAGCCTTTTGAAAAGGATTTAGATTTAAGAATGGAGCTTTATAATAAGAAAAAGCTTGAATTGACTCAAGGGAAAAGTGGGCTTTCTGATTTTGCAAACGGATACGAGTATTTTGGTTTTCACCGCACAGATGACGGATGGGTTTACCGCGAGTGGGCACCTGCTGCTGAGAAGATGTTTTTAACAGGTGATTTTAACGGCTGGGAAACTGAATCGGTACCGATGGAAAGGCTTGAAAACGGTGTATTTGAGGTTAAACTCAAAGGCAAAAATGCGCTTAAAAGCGGTCAGCACATACAGGCGATAGTTGTACATAACGGTCAGTATCTGAGACGGATTCCTCTATATGCAACAAGGGTTGTTCAGGACCCTGATACATATTTATGGTGCGCTGAAATTGAGGAAACCCTTGCCCCCTTTAATTGGACTGACAGTGATTTTATTCCTGATAAAACACCCTTTATTTATGAATGTCACATCGGTATGGCGCAGGAAAAGGGTGAGGTTGGCTCGTATAGGGAATTTCGTAAAAATATTCTTCCGCGAATAAAAAAGCTTGGTTATAACACTATTCAGATTATGGCGATTATGGAGCACCCGTATTACGGCTCATTCGGGTATCAGGTTTCCAATTTTTTTGCAGCATCATCTCGCTATGGAGAAAGCAAGGAGCTTAAAAAGCTAATAAATACCGCTCATAAAATGGGTATAGCGGTGCTTCTTGATGTTGTACATTCTCACGCTGTAAAGAATACTAACGAGGGTCCTAACGAGTTTGACGGTACAGAGTATCAGTTCTTCCACGAGGGAGAAAAGGGAAATCATTCTGCTTGGGGTACAAAGCTATTTAATTACGGAAAAAATGAGGTAATCCATTTTCTGCTTTCAAATTTGAAATATTGGATGGAGGCTTTCCATTTTGACGGCTTCCGTTTTGACGGTGTAACCTCGATGCTTTATCACGACCACGGTTTGGGAAGCGCTTTCACAGACTACACTATGTATTTCTCGCTTAATACCGATACCGATGCAGTTACATATTTACAGCTTGCTAATGAGCTAATACATAGTCTTAATCCAAATGCCATTACGGTTGCTGAGGATATGTCGGGTATGCCGGGAATGTGTCTGCCCATAAAGGACGGCGGAATAGGATTTGATTTCCGTCTGTCAATGGGTGTTCCCGATTTATGGATTAAAACAATAAAGGAATATAAGGACGAGGATTGGGATATTGCAAAGCTTTGGTATGAGCTTACAGGCAGACGCCCGCTTGAAAAAAATATAGGTTACTGTGAATCACACGACCAAGCACTTGTAGGGGACAAAACAATAATGTTCCGTCTTTGCGATGCTGAGATGTATACCCATATGGTAAAATTCTCGGAGAGTCTTATTATAGACCGCGGAATTGCCTTACATAAAATGATTCGTTTGCTTACCGCCTCGCTTGCGGGTGAGGGCTATCTTAACTTTATGGGCAATGAATTCGGTCATCCTGAGTGGATAGATTTTCCTCGCGAGGGCAACGGCTGGAGCTACCATTATTGTCGCAGGCAATGGAGCCTTGTTGATGACGAAAGGCTACGCTATAGGGAGCTAAACGACTTTGACAGAGCAATGATAAGGCTTCTTAAAAAGGATGAGCTTCTGTCAACTGTTGCGGTTAACCGTTGGATGCATCAGGACGATAAAATTATGATTTACAGTAAGAATGATACTGTATTTGTGTTTAATTTCAACCCTTACGCTTCTTTTGACGGATATTTTATTCCTGTGCCAAAGGAGGGAAGCTACAAGGTTGAGCTTTGCTCTGATGACGGTGTTTTTGGCGGTTTTTCAAGGGTGGACAATAAGCAAAAATACAAAGCCTTTCGCACACCTGACGATTGGTTTGGCTTTAAATGCTATCTGCCAAGCAGATGTGCAATTGTGTTTAAAAAGATATAAAATTAAAAATGCGGAAGAAGCTCAAAATTTTACTTCTTCCGCATTTTTTATAAATCATATGGAGTAATAAGGCGGTAATTGCCCTTTTTAATCTCATTAACAAGCTCTTTATTTGTTTTAATCGGGTTATCGAAATCAAGACCTGCTTGACCAAAGCCTGACGCGTTATGAATATCTGTTCCTGAAATTTTAAATTTACCTGTGTTTTCGGCATATATAAAAGCTTTTAGGTTTTCCTCAATGGCATTAAAAAAGTTATAACACTCCACACCGTCAATATAGTCTGGGGTGGGTGCGACATCGGGATTGGGAATGTAATCTCTTACCCTGAATGGATGCGAATGAACAACTATACCGCCGTATGAATGGATAAAGTCGCTTTTTTGCGATAAATCCATATAGTTAAATTCGGGATGCGAGGATATTATTTCGGGTGATAAACCGTAAATTAAAATTTCCTTGCCTGCGGCATAGCCCTCCTCTAAACCGAAAAGGACGGTAATGTCTTTTTCCTCACCATATTTTTTGGTTTCATAATAATCGTTTGCATATGCTCTTACAAAATCTCTCCACGGAAGCTTTCGGTCAACACAGGTGTTTCCGTGAAAAAAATGATTTGTGATAACAATTCCCGAATAGCCTTTTTCTATTGCGGCATCAACCATTTCTTTTCCTGTTGAATTTGCGCATCCGCTGCAAGCAGAGGTGTGTAAATGAACTTCAAATTTGTACATTCTTTTCTCCCATATTTTTTCGGTAGTTTAGATAATCCTCAAGAATAATGACAGCCGCAACGGCATCAACGATATCTTTGCGTTTTTTACCTCTTGTGTCAGTAAAGTTTAGCGCTGTATGCGCAGATACTGTGGTACATCGCTCGTCCCAAAGAATAACCTCTTTGCCGCATTGTTCTCTCAGTTTTTCAGCAATTTCAGCGCATTCCTTGGCACGAAAACCAATACTGCCGTCCATATTTTTAGGGTATCCCACAACGATTATTTCAGCCTTGTGTTTATTGATTTCTTCGCAGAGCTTAATTATTAGTTTATCGGTATTATATTCTGTTATAACACCCTTTGGAAAGGCAAAGCTTTCGCTATTGTCAGAAACAGCTATACCTGTCCTCGCTTTTCCGAGGTCAACCGACATTATTATCATTTTGTGTTTAGCTCCTTTATATAAGAAGTAATTTTACTTTTCTTATTTTGAAGTTCTTCGGGCAGATGGCTTGAATCATTCATATACTCAACATTTATATTCATATCATTATCAAATCTGAGCAGAGTAACATCGGTATTACCCGTCCACGGAGTATTTACAAGCTGGTTTATATCGTTATAAAGCAAGCGGCAGTTAAGACAGCGAATTACACCGCCGTGTGACGCGCAAGCAACAGATTTACCCTTGTTTTCCTTTGCAATCGACAATACGGTATCCCATATTCTTCGATACGATACTGTCATTGCCTCACCGCCCTCGGGGTTGAAATCCTGCGGATGATTAACCCATATATCAAGCAAATCGGGCATTACACCAAAGGTTTCACTAAAGGGACGCCCTTCAAGAAAGCCGCCGTTTATTTCTATAAGACCGTCGTGTAGCTCTAAAGGAATATTTTTATTTCCGATAACCGCTTGGGCAGTCTTTTTTGCTCTTATAAGCGGGCTTGAATATACGCGGTCAATAGTCACATTGCTAAATCTTTGGGATAGTCTTCCAAGCTGTTTTTTACCCAATTGGGTTATATCAAGGTCAGAATGCCCTTGAAAAATATGTTCAATATTTCCAAGCGCCTCACAATGCCTGACCAAATATATTTTAGTCATTAAAATCACCTTACAAAGTATATCACTTTATGATATAAATTGCAAGGTGATAAATTTTATTTATATTACAATTTCGTTTGCTAATTCCTTGCCGTCAAAAAAGTCCTTTAAATTTTTTACTGTGGTTTCTGCAATGGAATTTAAAGCCTCTCTCGTTAAAAAAGCCTGATGTGAGGTTACAATAACATTGGGCATCGAGATAAGGGTAGAAAGTGTATCATCGTGAATTATTTCGTCCGAATAGTCCTCAAAGAAAACGGTTGTTTCCTCCTCGTAAACATCAAGTCCCGACGCCGCAATTTTACCCGATTTCATACCTGTTATTAATGCTTGAGTATCAATAAGCTTTCCGCGAGAGGTGTTTATAATGTATACACCGTCTTTCATTTTATTTATGGTTTCATCATTAATTAAATGTCTGTTTTCTTTGGTTAACGGGCAGTGCAACGAAATGATGTCACTGCATTTGAGCAGCTCATCAAGGGTGGAGTATTCACCGCAAAATTCGTCCGACTGATATGGGTCAAACCCTAAAATTTTCATTCCGAAGCCTTTACAAATATCGGCAAAACTGCGACCTATCTTTCCTGTACCTATAATTCCTACAGTTTTTCCGTGAAGGTCGTAACCTGTGAGCCCCTCAAGGGAAAAGTTGTGGTCGCGGGTACGGATATAAGCTCGGTGAAGCTTTCTGTTAAGCAAAAGAATCATTCCTATTGCGTGCTCGGCTACCGCGTAAGGCGAATATGCAGGCACACGCGCCACCTTTATTCTTCCTCTTGCATATTTAAGGTCAACATTATTGTAGCCTGCGCAACGAAGCGCAATTAAGCCTACCCCAAAGCTTTCGAGACGGTCAATAACGGCTTTGTCGATTGTATCGTTTACAAAGGCGCATACCGCATCACAGCAAGCCGCCATACTTACTGTATCGGAATTAAGCTTGTTTTCAAAAAAACGAATATTTATATTTTCGTCTGAAAATTTTAAAAAGCTGGCTTTATCGTAAGATTTTGTATCAAAAAATGCAACTGTTTTCAAAGCTATACCCCCAAAAATAAATTAATATTAGTATTTTCTAAAAAAATTGACATATGCACTATTGTGTTTTTTAAAAAAATGAGTTATAATACTTTAAAAAAATTGGGGGAAGTAGAATGATTAAGAAGTATCTTAACCGCCTTTTTATAGACGGTCTTTCAGGAATGGCATACGGTTTGTTTTCTACACTGATAATAGGAACAATAATTTGTCAGTTAGCAAAGCTCGTAGGCGGAAATGTAATTGGTGATTATCTCAACTCAATCGGAAATGTGGCAAAAACACTTACAGGTGCAGGTATTGGCGTTGGTGTTGCGTGCAAACTTAAATCATCGCCGCTCACAACTGTTTCTGCCGCGGTTTGCGGTATGATTGGCGCATTTCCTAAGCTTGCGGTTGAGGCTTTTTCTGTGGGAGCGCCGGGTGAGCCGTTGGGAGCCTTTATTGCGGCTTATGTTGCAATAGAAATTGGCGGAATGGTATCCGGTAAGACAAAGGTTGACATAATTGTAACTCCGATTTCCTGTATAATTACAGGTGCGGCGGCTGCATACTTTGTTGGTCCGTATATCTCAATGGCTATGATGTGGCTTGGAAATCTTGTTAATGTAAATGTTGAAAAATTCCCGATTCTCGGCGGAATGGCAATTTCTGTGCTTATGGGTATGATTTTAACCTTACCTATTTCTTCGGCGGCAATCGGTGTTTCAATGGGAATAACAGGTCTTGCTGCAGGCGCGGCAACAATAGGCTGTTGCTGTAATATGGTTGGCTTTGCGGTTATAAGCTATAGAGAAAACAAATTCGGAGGTCTTGTAGCTCAGGGCTTGGGCACCTCAATGCTTCAGGTTCCTAATATTGTGAGAAAGCCTTTAATATGGCTTCCCTCAATAATTTCGAGCGCGATTTTAGGTCCTGTTGCCTCTGCTTTGCTTAAAATGGTTAGCAATCCTGTAGGTTCGGGAATGGGCTCGGCAGGACTTGTGGGACAGTTTATGGCGTATGACAGTATGATTGCGGCAGGCGAGACACCTGTTGTAACACTCCTTAAGATTATTGTAATGCATTTCGTTTTACCTGCGGTTGTTACTTTAGGAGTGGCTGAGGGTATGAGAAAGCTTGGTTTAATAAAGAACGGAGACATGAAGCTGGAGTCTGCTAATGCGTAAAAAGGAGCTTGTCTTAGAAGCGGTTAAAAGGTTGGAAGCGCTGTATCCTGATGCTATATGTTCTTTGGAGTATGAGGATGCGTTTCAGCTACTTATAGCAACACGCTTATCAGCACAATGCACAGATAAGCGTGTAAATATGATTACTCCTGATTTGTTTAAGGAATTTCCTACGGCTGAGGCTATGTCAAAAGCGTCTACCGAAAGGGTAGAGGAGCTTATTAAAACCTGCGGTCTTTATAAAACAAAGGCTAAGGATTTGATAGGTATCGGGAAAATGATAACAGAAAAATTCGGAGGTATTGTTCCCGATACTATAGAGGAGCTTACAATGCTTCCGGGTGTGGGTAGAAAAACTGCAAACCTTGTCTGCGGAGATGTTTATAAGAAGCCTGCGGTTGTTACCGATACTCATTTTATAAGGATTTGCAACCGTTTAGGATTGGTTCAAACGACTAATCCTTTGTCGGTTGAAATAGCGATGCGTAAAATTTTACCTCCCGAATACTCTAATGATTTTTGCCATAGAACCGTTCTTTTCGGGAGAGATGTTTGCACCGCAAGAAAGCCTTTTTGCGATAAATGTATTTTAACCGATATTTGTCCTAAAAAAATTGCGAAAAAATAGATTAATGATATATTAAAATGGGGCTGTAAAAAAACGGCCCCTTTATGATTTTTTGATTTGTTCAATGTGTTTTAATGTGAGCTTTACCCTGTCGCTGATTTTTATTTTGTTTATACCGAAAATGGAGGTATACAGTGTGTCGTTTATTGGCTTGGTCCAATATTCTGGGATAGATTCTATTCCATTTGACATACCGAGAATAGAGCCAACAGTAGCGCCATTGCAATCGGTGTCAAATCCGACTTCAACAGACATACATATGGATTTGCCATAGTCCCCGCCGCCGTAGAGTAATGCTGCAGCCACAATCATTGCATTGGAAATGGTGTGGCACCAATCGTGAACGCTGTATTCATCATATTTTTCGTGGATATTCTTAAAGCATTCGTTTTGCGTAACACCATTTTCAAAGTCATTCAAGACACACATAATTTCTTTATACAGTCTTGAGGTGTACGGAATTTCAGCAAGACCGCCGAGTATAATATCCTTGATATTATTTGTGTCTGCGGCAACGGCAAGCATAGCCGCTACAAACATTTCCCCGTAAATGCCGTTCTTAGTATGAGAAATAGAGGCATCACGCCAAGCCATTTCAGCAGTAAGTTCAGGCTTGCCAGGGTTAATATATCCAAAATAATCGGCTCGTATTTGTGCACCGATCCATTCCCGATAAGGATTTTTGTAAACGGCAGAATCAGGTGGTGCAAAACCCTTTACAAAATTGCAAAAAGCGACTCTTTCGGCAGTGCAATAGGCATCTTTAGGCTGATAAGCAAGCCATGCGCGCGAAAGGTCAAAAGGTGTGAAATCCTTTCCGTATTTTTCAATGATTTCCTGATAAAGAACGGTATAGTTGGTATCGTCATCAACTGGCATACCGTCTACAGCATCGGCATAGCACCTGCCACGAAAACCGTATTTGTATTTATTTAGTATTTCTTCATTCAGGTCGCTGTGCAGAATATATCTATGCATAGGATAGTTTTCGGTTTCCTTTAAAAAAGGAATCAATTCATCTGTGCGAATACCTTCTATCGTCTTGCCAAGCATACAACCGCAAATTCTACCTATCCATGCGCCGTGGATTTTGTTTTCTAAATTTTTGGCAGAATTTTTATTATAAGCATAGGGCTTTCTTAAATCTTTTATTGCCTCAAGCTCCGATGGTTCACGATATTGATACCCTTCTTTTTGTTTGGCGCAGGTTACAATTTCAAAAAGAATATCACCCAATTTTTTCTTTTTGTCGTCTTTGGGTAATCTTGAAACAGCTGAAAAGACGTCTTTATAGGTTTCAATATCTAATCCTTCTTCTATAGACTGTGTATACTCTGTCATTAAATTAGAGGAATAAAATTCCCAGTCGTCAATATTGACATATTGCGGTTTTATTTGATGGGTGTTCTTCATTTCTTCCACGATTCGGTTATCGTTATTTAAAATTAAAGCATCAAGCGAAACACCAAAATACTTTGAAATTTTTATAATTTTGCTAAGCTCCGGAACAGAATCTCCGTTTTCCCATTTTTGGACTGATTGCTGCGAAACTCCAAAAAGAGCAGCAAACTGCTCTTGAGAAAAATTGCTATCAGTTCTCAATTTATTTATTGTATTACCTAAAGTCATAACACGTCCTCCTTTACTCATATTTTACTTAAAAGGAAATAAAAATGCAATAAACTGCAAATAGTATTTTTTACAACTGACGGTTGTTGATGAAAAATAATTTCTTATGGATAGTATAAATCCAATTATTTTACGGATACTGACATCGAAATTTGAAAATTTAATGTAGGGGCTGGCGTCCCCGACAGCCCGAAAGGGTTTGCAAAAATTAACGGACAGTCGAGGACGCCTGTCCCTACAAATGTGAATAAGGAGAGATTTATATATTATGAAAGCAACAGGAATAGTTCGTAGAATAGACGACCTTGGTCGTGTGGTAATTCCGAAAGAAATTCGTCGCACTATGAGAATCCGTGAAGGAGACCCTCTGCTGACAACATTGACACTTTTCGATAAGTTTTGTTTCGCAATACATAGT
>JAZSHV010000018.1:0-15258 GCA_045533475.1 Acutalibacteraceae bacterium
TATATTGCTCAATTTAGTAAATCATCTGTGCAAAAGCGAAAGGATGAGATAAAATGAAAAAAATAATTTCTATAGTTATAGCTTTAGGTTTATTAATATGCACTTGCGGTTGTGAGAATTTAGAAGAAAATATTAATAGTGATTTTGTTTCTGAGATGGAAAACTTACTTGTTGAAAATTCTGGTTTTACTGTAAACTCTGATGAACAAAAGCCAAAACAAGAAGAAAATGTAAATTCCCAAAAGGAAAAAACGGAGAGCAAGAAAAATACAAGTAATACCGTAAAAGAAGAATCAAAGAAAGAAACTGTTACCAAAAATGAGAATATTATTGTTAATAGCATATTGCCCGAAGTGAAGTTTTCGGTTAATGATAATAATGTATGGTTTACCGATATGGTAAATCTTCCTAACGGGGGATTTGCTGTTGCTGGGACAAAAGATACATATGACTATATTTTATCTCTTATACGAATATATGACGAAAACGCGAAGCTGCAAAATGAATATTTATTTGGAGATGGAAATGGTTATGAAAAAATTGCTTGTTGTGTTAACGGCGGTTTTGTAGCAGCATCATACAATCCTCCTTATTTAACTAAAATCAGTAGCGATTTTCGAGTAGAATGGGTTAAGCCATATGAAGATGTAACATTAGAGGGAATTGTTGATGATTTAGAGGAAATATATCCAAATTGTTATGCTGTTTTGTTTTCAAGAACACCCTACGACAATAAAACACTTAAAATAGCTTTTTTAGATGACAGAGGAAATGTTACTGAAACAATTGAATTGATGAAAAATGTAGATATTTCGGATGGAGATATTATTCCTGATGGAAAAGATGGCTTTTATTTGGTTTTAACCTGTAATAAAGAGTTGTCAACTAAATATGATTTGTTAAAAGCTAACTATGACAGCTCAAAGGGCTACGAAGTTGTGGTAATGCATTTTAATGCAGAAAAATCACTTACTTGGACAAAAGTGCTTGGCGGTGGTGGAGATGATTGGATAGAAGAAGCCACTACAGATGATAACGGAAATTTTTATCTTGCTGTAGGTACAAATTGGTATGGCGCAGATTCTTTTTGGGAAATGGGCGTTGAAAGGTCACACCCTTATCGCCGTATGCTTGTTAAATTAGATAAAAACGGTGATATTGTTTATAAACTTCCGCTTTCGGCAAAGGGAATGGCGGTTGATCAGGTTTTCGGAATACATATAAAAGACGGAAAGGCTTATGTTGTTGGTATGACCGATTATTTTGACGGTTATCAGATTAAATATCCCTGTGAACAAATTCTGCCTGAAGAAAAACAAAAAGGTGAAAGAGTTTTCTGTGTGTATAATGCTTGCATAGATAATGATGGCAATGAACTCGACAGAAAAATTTTCAGATGTGATATAAACAATATGCCTTGCGATTCTGCATTATTGTCAAACGGAACATTGGTAATTGCAGGAAAGGTTTCTGTGGATGAAAATCCTTTTAATTTGGAATTTCCGTCAGGTGTAGATTCTGCGGCGGCATTATTTAAATATAAGTGAGAGTTTAAAAAGTGGGAATATTTAAATATTTTAAAATTAAATACTAATATCATTTGCATCTTTTTGTTTTAAATTGTAATAATTTGTAATGTCTTTTTTATTCGTTATGTGTTATAATAATTTTAATGATTTTATATAACAAAAGAGGTGATTCAGAATGAAAAAGGCATTTAAAATTTCTTTTGTTTTGTTAATCGTTTTTGTTGTTGCGTTTGGCTCGCTTTCTGCATATCTCGGCTATAATCTTTACGAAAAAAATCAGTACATAGCTGATGTTAAAGCTCAAATCGAAAAAAACGAAAATGAAATTACCGACCAAGAAAAGCTTGCAAACGAGCTTCAGGAAAAGCTTAATAAAAGCGCCGAGGAAAACAGTACGTTAAAGTCTCAGCTTGAGGAGGCTAAAGCTGAAAAGGATAGACTTACAAAAGAAAACAGCGAGCTTAAAAGCAGTATTGAAAAATTAAAGGCTCAAAGAAAAGCAGAGGCGCAGGTGGCAATTAACGCAACTGCGCCAAAGGGCTTTATTAATAATAACGGCGCGAAGGTTTGTTATCTCACATTTGATGACGGTCCTTCAAACAATACCCTCAATATCCTTAATATCCTTAAGCGCTATAATATTAAGGCAACCTTTTTTGTTATGAATACCGATAAAATTGATTATCTTAAAAATATTCACGATGAAGGTCATACAATTGGTCTTCATACCTTTTCACATAATTATGCTCATATTTATTCAAGTCCAACTGCTTTCTTTGATGATTTACAGAAAATCTCAGATAAGGTGGAGTCTATTACAGGTGTCAAATCAACTATAACACGCTTTCCTGGGGGAAGTAGTAATAAGGTTAGTAAACAATACTGCAACGGCGTAATGACAACACTTGTTGGTGAGGTTGTAAAAAGAGGATATTCTTATTTTGACTGGAATGTCGATTCTCAGGATGCTTCAGGCAATAATGTCAGTTATACAAGAATTAAGGACAGTATAATAGGTGGTTCGGGAAATAAACAATCGATTTGTGTTCTTATGCACGATTCCTCTGCCAAGGGGACAACTGTTACAGCGCTTCCTTATATTATTGAGGGGCTTGCTGCTAAAGGGTACAGATTTGAAGCATTGACAGCAACTTCAACAGGACCGAACTTCCGTCACGGACTTAATAATTAATGTGATTTTAAATAGTGTTAAAAGTGATTTTGATTTTTTGTTCAAATCGACGAAAAAGGCTAATGTTATAAAAAACACTTTACTTCTTTACCACGATAAAGTATAATGTTAATATAAATTATACATAAAGGGGTATATTTCAATGAAAAAACTGTTAGCAATTATTTTATGTCTTTGTATGGTATTTGCTCTTGCTGCTTGTGGCGCATCTGATACTGGTAGTGATGCTGAAATCAAAAGCGACCTTGAGTATGTAAAAGAAAAGGGTAAGCTTGTTGTTGGTGTTACTGTGTTTGAGCCTATGGATTACAAGGATGCAGACGATAATTGGGTTGGCTTTGATGCTGATATGGCTGCTGCCTTTGCTGAGGAGCTCGGCGTTGAGGTTGAGTTCCAGATTATCGACTGGGACAGCAAGCATATGGAGCTTGAGGGAAAAACAATTGATGTTGTTTGGAACGGTATGACTCTTACTGACGAGGTTAAGTCTCTTATGGATTGCTCAAATCCTTATTTCAATAACGCTCAGGTTGTTATTGTTAAGAAAGAGGATGCTGATAAATATCAGACGGTTGAAAGCGTAAAAGGACTTTCATTTGCTGTTGAAAACGGTTCTGCAGGCGCTAAAGAGGTTGCTGCTTTAGGTGCTGATTATACACCTGTTCAGGATCAGGCTACTGCGCTTACTGAGGTTATGTCAGGTACTGCCGATGCAGCTGTTATTGACTTCCTTATGGCTCTTTCAATGGTAGGCGAGGGCACAAGCTACGAGAAGCTTACACATACTGTTGGTCTAAATGAAGAAAAGTACGGCGTTGGCTTCCGTAAGGGTTCTGACCTTGTTGATGAGCTTAACAAGTTCTTCAAAACCACCTATGAAAACGGTGAAATGAAGAAGGTTGCTGAGAAATACGGAATTCAGGACTATCTTGTAGCTCAGAACTAATTACTTGTTTCTTTAGCTTTGTTATGTAAAGCAGAGGGCATTTAAGTCCTCTGCTTTTTAAAGTATAAGCATTGTATTTTGTTGGGAGTAGTTTTATGTTTATTACTGTAATAAATGCTTTAAATGTCGGATTTTTGCAAACATTAAAGCTTTTTGCCGTTACGCTTATTGGTGCCATTCCGTTTGGACTAATTATTTCTTTCGGTTCGATGAGTAAATTTGCCCCTTTAAAATATCTCACCAAAACTGTTGTTTGGGTAGTTCGCGGAACACCTCTTATGCTTCAGCTTTTAATTATTTTCTACATACCGGGTTATATGCTTGACAGAAGCCCGTGGCCAAGCGGTGAGACCGGAAGATTTATGGCATCAGCGGTTGCCTTTATTCTTAATTATGCCTGTTATTTTTCTGAGATTTACCGCGGAGGTATACAGGGTGTACCTAAGGGACAACAGGAAGCCGGTCAGGTTTTGGGTATGACTAAGTCACAAATTTTCTTTAAGGTTACTCTTTTGCAGATGATTAAGCGTATTATTCCGCCAATGTCTAATGAAATTATTACACTTGTAAAGGATACCTCCATTGCGAGAATTATATCTATGCAAGAGGTCATTTGGGCGGGCTATGCTTTCCTTAAAGGCTCACACGGATATGCTGGTTTACTTTGGCCTTTATTCTTTACAGGTATATACTATCTTGCCTTTAACGGTGTATTGACTCTTCTTTTTGGATACATTGAAAAGAAGCTAAGATATTTTAATTAAGGAGGGAAAAGTATGTCAGTTTTAGAGGTTAGCAATATAAAGAAAAGCTTCGGTAAAACTGAGGTTTTAAAGGGCATAAGCTTTTCTCTTGAAAAGGGTGAGGTTTTGTCTATTATCGGTTCTTCAGGAAGCGGTAAAACTACACTTTTGCGTTGCCTTAATTTTCTTGAATTTGCCGATGAGGGCACTATTTCAGTAAATGGTAAACAGATTTTCAATGGTAACTCGGTAAAAAAACTCACCGATAATGAAATCAGGAAAAACCGCTTGCATTTTGGTATGGTTTTTCAATCCTTTAATTTATTTCCGCAGTATAATGTTTTAGAAAATATTACTCTTGCACCGACACTTCTTAAAAGAGGCAGCGATGACGAAATAAAAGAAAACGCGCTTTCTCTTATTGAAAGAGTTGGTCTTAGCGATAAAATAAAGAATTATCCGTGTCAGCTTTCGGGCGGTCAGCAACAAAGAGTTGCAATAGCCAGAGCGCTTGCCCTAAAGCCTGATATATTGTGCTTTGATGAGCCTACATCCGCACTTGACCCTGAGCTCACGGGTGAGGTTTTGCGTGTAATCAGAGACCTTAAAAGCGGTGACAGCACAATGATTGTCGTTACCCACGAAATGAAGTTTGCAAAAAATGTTTCGGATAAGGTTATGTTTATGGCGGACGGTGTTATTGAAGAATTCGGTACACCGCAAGAGGTGTTTGATAATCCGCAATCAATAAAAACAAAAAATTTCCTAAGCAGAGATGACTAAGGCTTTTGATTTGACATATATGAGGTTTTTAAATGATTTATACTGTTACCTTTAATCCTGCAATTGATTATGTGGTTTTAACTGATGAAATTAAAAAAGGTGTGACTAACCGCACAAAGGGCGAGGAAATTTTCTTTGGCGGAAAGGGCATAAATGTTTCTTATGTTTTGTCACAGCTTGGCGTTGAGAATACTGCGCTCGGCTTTATTGCAGGATTTACAGGTGATGCATTAGAAAAATATTTAAGGGAAAATAACATTTTTTGTGATTTTGTGAAACTTAAAAAGGGTTTCACGCGTATTAATATAAAGATAAAAAGTAATTTGGAAACAGAGCTTAATGCTCGGGGACCTGAAATCGGAGGGGATGATGTATCAAAGCTTTTAAAAAAGCTTGACAAATTAGAAGAAAATGATACACTTATATTATCAGGAAGTGTTCCAAATACTCTTACTAATGATATTTATGAGCGTATACTTACTATGCTTTCAGGTAGGGGAGTCAGGTTTGTAGTTGACGCTACAGGCGAATTACTTCTTAATACTCTTAAGCTCCGTCCATTTCTTATTAAACCGAATGTATTCGAGCTTTCTGAAATAGTCGGCGAAGAATTGAATTCTGAGGCTAAAATTATTTCGGCGGCTAAAAAGCTTAAAGAAATGGGCGCCTTGAATGTATTGGTTTCTATGGGTTCTGACGGTGCGTTGCTTTTAGATGAAAGCGATGTTATTCATAAGGTTTTTGCACATAAGATTGATTCCGTAAACAGCGTTGGAGCAGGGGATTCTATGATTGCAGGCTTTCTCTCAGGATGCAATGTTTCTTATGACTATGCACTTGAATTGGGTTCGGCGGCAGGGGCGGCTACTGCCTCACTTAGCGGACTTGCAGATAAAGAAACTATCTTTAATTTATTAAAAAAGAAGATGTATTAAATGAAAAAATTGATTTCTTTTGCACTATTGGTATTGTTTATATTATCCTTATCGGGCTGCGATTTTGTAAATGGCAGTAGTTCTGTTATTTCTTCTGTTGATAATACTTCTTTGGAGAGCAGTTCTTCTAATCTGAATTCTACTCCTACAGAAAGCAATCAGAGTTCGGTTGGAGTGGAGCCTTCTGCGTCAGATTCTCAGTCTTCTGTCAATTCTAATGCTACATCATCAAATCAAACAGCGTCAAAGCCTCAGAATTCTGATAAACCTATTGTAAGTGAGCCTTCTGAGGGGATAACTGATAGCTGTCAGCATAACTATAAATCGAATACGGTTCAGCACACCTGCAACGAAAACGGTTATACTGAGTTTGTATGCGATTTGTGCGGTCATTCCTATAAAAAGGATATTGTAGAAGCTAAGCATACATTTATTGAGTATATCTGTTCTGAATGCGGTATGGGTGACAAGCAATATGTTAATGGTGCATTAAGCTTTTGGATTAAGAAAAACGGCGAAAAAACCAATGTTGCTTTGTACGAAGAATACAGTTATATTGTCACTGAAAAACCTAAAGAAGAAGCCTTACTTTCTGAAAAAGAGAATATTGAAATAATCTCAGAAGTACAAGAAAGTGATGGAGTTTATACGGCATCATCCATTTGGTCAAGCAAGGAAATTACTTTTAAATATCAGAGCTCTGATGGTAAAGAGGTAATGGAAATTACATTGTTTGACTCTGAAAATTGTTCTGTTAATTACATTAATAATGATAAGATGGCTGCTTTTGAAATTAAGTCTAAGGCTGAGGTGCTTTCAAACAATAGTAGTGTCTGGAATGAGCTTCAAGCCGATGAGGAATTTAAAATTATAATGAAAAATAAAACCGAAGCTGTTCTTAAATTCTTTGAAGAAAATTTCCTTGTTAGCTCTCTTGGATTTACAATAACTGATTTGGGTTTTATCAAAACCGTTTGATTTTTTAACATTTTACCCGCTTTTTCCGTAATATAGAATATAATCGGAAAGGGCGGGTGGATTATATATGTTAAGAAAAAGACGGCTTAGAAGCTGTAAAAACGGTCGATTCCTTTTGATAATTGCCATTTTACTGATTTTTTCTGTTTTGTTTACCTTTATATATTATAAAATGCAACCTGTAATTATGGGGTATGCCGTAAGTGTTGCAGAAACCATAATGCTAAACTCTGCAAATCAAGCGGTATTAAATATCTTAGATGGCGAAAATGTCACCTACGAGGATATTGTGAGTCTTTCTAATAATAATGATGGGTATGTAACAAGCCTTGAAATAGATGTTTTTGAGGTAAACGGACTTAAAAGCCGAGTTTCAAACGAGGTTTCTCGCATAGTTGACAGTAAGGAATACTATGATGTAAAAATTCCTGTCGGTACTTTTTTAGCAAATACATATACTGCGGGTCTTGGACCTAAGGTTAATTTTAATATGCAGCTTACCTCAACCGCATTTGTTGATTTCAGGCACGAATTCAAATCTGCGGGAATAAATCAGGTTTTACATATTATAATGATAGATATTGACATTCGGGGAAGCCTTATAATAGCAGGATTTAATAAAGAAATTAAGGCTTCAACCTCAGCGATTGCCGCACAGACTGTAATTGTGGGTAAATCACCAGATGCATATACAAATGTTATTGAAAGTCCTACAGATAATACAGGCGGTCTTATAAACGATTACGGTGCAATAATTGAATATTAAGGAGAAATACAATGGATTTTAAGGAAGCGGAAAAACGAATTAATGAGCTTAGCGAAAGTCTTAAATATCATAATAAAAAATATTATATCGACGATTCACCAGAGATTGAGGATTTTGAGTATGATGCTATGCTTCGTGAACTTGAGGAGCTTGAGGCTCAGTTTCCGCAGTTTTTAAAAGAAGATTCGCCTACACAAACCGTAGGCGGAGCGGCTATGCGTCTTTTTAGTCCTGTAACACATTCAGTTAAAATGGAAAGTCTTCAGGATGTTTTTAATTTTGATGAGCTTCGCGCCTTTGGTGAAAAAATTGATATTTCTAAAACCGAATTTTCGGTTGAGCCTAAAATTGACGGTCTTTCAGTTTCTCTTGAATACCGAGATGGTTTATTTTTTCGCGGTTCTACAAGGGGCGACGGAGAAACAGGCGAGGATGTAACCGCTAACCTTATGCAGATTAAAAGTATTCCTAAGGCTATAAAATTTGACGGAGAATTAGAGGTCAGAGGTGAGGTATATATGCCTCGCGATAGCTTTATAAAGCTTCGTGAAAGACAGGAGCTTATGGGTGAAAATCCCGCAAAAAATCCTCGTAATGCCGCAGCAGGCTCATTAAGACAAAAAAATCCTAAAATTACTGCTGAGCGTGAGCTTGATATTTTTATTTTTAATATTCAAAGAATTGAAGGAAAAACATTTTCTTCGCATATAGAAAGTCTTGAATTTTTAAAAGATTTAGCGTTTCACACCTTGCCGTCATTTAAAAGATGCATTGATATTGAAAATGTTATAAACGAAATTGTAAGAATCGGCGAAAGCAGAGGAGAATTATCATACGATATTGACGGTGCTGTTGTAAAGGTTGATAATTTAAGCTATCGTGTCGAGCTTGGAAGCACCTCTAAATTTCCAAAATGGGCAGTTGCATTTAAATATCCGCCCGAAGAAAAGGAAACTGTTTTAAAGGAAATCGAAATAGGTGTTGGCAGAACGGGTGCGCTTACTCCTACCGCTGTATTTGACCCTATAATGCTTGCAGGAACATCGGTAAGCCGCGCTACGCTTCATAACGAGGATTTTATTACCACTAAAAATATTGGCATAGGTGATACAATCGTTGTAAGAAAAGCGGGCGATATAATTCCTGAGGTTCTTTCTGTTTCTAAGCATTGCGATAATTCGGTGATTTTCAAGATGCCAAAGACCTGTCCCTCTTGCGGAGCGCCTGTTTTTAGAGAAGATGGCGAGGCGGTTATAAGATGCACAAATGCTGAATGTCCTGAACAGCTATTAAGACACTTGATTCATTTCACTTCAAGAGATGCGATGGACATTGAGGGCTTAGGTCCAGCCGTTCTTGAACAGCTTTTAAATGCAGGCTTAATTAAAAACATTGGTGATTTATACACCTTGGATTACAATGAGGTTGTTAAGCTCGAAAGAACAGGTGAAAAGAGTGTAAATAATCTAAAAAATGCGATTGAAACCTCAAAAGAAAATGACCTTTCCCGTCTGATTTTTGCTTTAGGAATAAGGCATATCGGTTCAAAGGCTGCTAAACTTATTTCTGAAAGCTTAGGCAGTATGGATGCCGTTCTTTCGGCTTCTTTAGAGGATTTTGAAGCAATTGAGGGTTTTGGTCATATACTTGCAAGCTCGGCTGTAGAATTCTTTTCCCTTGAGGATACTAAACAGTTAATAGAGCATTTAAAAGCGCAGGGTGTTAATATGAATTCGTTAAAAGAGGTTAAGGATAATCGCTTTGCGGGAAAAACCTTTGTGCTTACGGGTACGCTTCCTACGATGACAAGAAGTGAAGCGTCAGCTATTATTGAAGAATTCGGCGGTAAAACATCCTCTTCTGTTTCTAAGAAAACAGACTATGTATTAGCAGGTGAGGAGGCAGGTAGCAAGCTTGATAAAGCAAATAAGCTCGGTGTTGCCGTTATCAGTGAAGAAGAATTTAAGGAAATGCTCAAATAATGGTTGACAAATTATGTATTTAATAATAAAATGTAGAATATAATCTTTGGGGCGAGGTGCAATTCCTCACCGGCGGTAAAGCCCGCGACCTGCTTTTGCAGTTGATTTGGTGAAATTCCAAAGCCGACGGTTACAGTCCGGATGGTAAAAGATGAAATATCTGTTATTTTGCCCCGTTGTTAAAACAACGGGGTTTTTTTGGAGGCTTTTTATGAATCAAAAGAATCAATTAAAGAAAATTACAGTTGTGGGTATGCTATGCGCGGTTGCATATTTATGTATGTTTATTTTTAAATTTAAGGTTAGCTTTTTAACCTTTGATTTTAAGGATGCATTTCTTGCAATCATTTCATTTATTTACGGTCCTGTTTATAGCTCTGTATCGGCAGTTCTTGTGGCATTTTTGGAGTTTTTATCGGTAAGCGATACCGGTATTTACGGTTTTATAATGAATGCACTATCAAGCGTTGCTTTTGCGTCTACCTGCGGTCTTTTGTATAAATATAAGCATACATTTAACGGTGCGGTTTTGAGCGCTACTATTGCAGTTTTCTTTATGACTGCTATAATGCTTTTGGCTAACTGGCTAATAACTCCTTTTTATATGGGTGTAGAAAGAAGTCAGGTTGTGGCAATGATTCCAACCTTGCTTTTGCCATTTAATCTTATAAAAGGTATTGTTAATATGGCAATAACTTTAATAATTTATAAGCCAATTACTACAGTATTTAAAAAGACAGGATTTATAAGTTCAAGCAATAATACCACTAATAAAAAGCGATTTGTTATTATTACTGTAATATCTATAGTATTAATCGTTATTTCTATGCTTGTAATCTTCTATATTTTTGACGGAACTTTTGAGCTTGTTAAAAAGTAAAGTTAAAATTTAACTCTTGACAAAAATACATATTAGGTTTAAAATACCATAAGTAAAAGAAATTAACTAAATATTTTCCTTATCAAGAGTGGTGGAGGGAACCGGCCCTGTGATACCCGACAACCTGAGTTTTACTTAAGGTGCCAAATCCGGCGGATTATCCGAAAGATGAGGTTTTACAACCGCTTCTTTTGAGGCGGTTTTTTAATGTAATTAAAATTGGAGGAAGTAAAAAATGGCTAAATTACTATTTACATCGGAATCTGTAACAGAGGGACATCCCGATAAGGTGTGTGATAGAATATCTGATTCTGTTCTTGATGCTATTCTTGCACAGGATAAAAATGCCCGCGTCGCCTGTGAAACCTTTTGTACAACAGGTATTGTAAATGTTATGGGCGAAATCACAACTACTGCTCAGATAGATATTCCGCAGATTGTGCGCGATGCGGTTTGTGAGATTGGCTATAATAACCCTGAGGCTGGCTTTGACGGAAACACCTGCGCTGTAATGACCTCAATTGATAAGCAGTCACCTGATATTGCAATGGGTGTAGATAATTCCCTTGAGTACAAGGACGGTGAGGAGGATGCATATAATCTTCACGGCGCAGGGGACCAAGGAATGATGTTCGGTTACGCTTGTAATGAAACCGAAGAGCTTATGCCTCTTGCAATTTCTCTTGCCCACAAAATGGCAAAGAAGCTTACCGATGTTAGAAAATCGGGCGAGCTTTCATATCTTCAGCCTGACGGTAAGACTCAGGTTACTGTTGAATATGACGACGGTAAACCTGTAAGGGTTGATGCAGTTGTTGTATCAAGTCAGCATAGCGCTAATGTATCGCTTGATACATTAAGAGCTGACATTCTCGAAAAGGTAATTAAGCCTATTATTCCCGTAGAACTTTTTGACCAAAACACAAATATTTATATTAATCCCACAGGTCGTTTTGTTGTAGGCGGTCCTCAGGGTGATACAGGTCTTACAGGCAGAAAGATTATTGTAGATACCTACGGCGGTTATGCTCGTCACGGTGGTGGTGCTTTCTCCGGTAAGGACCCCACAAAGGTTGACAGAAGTGCCGCATACGCTGCCCGTTATGTTGCAAAAAATATTGTTGCTGCAGGCTTGGCTCAGAAGTGCGAAATTCAGCTTGCATATGCTATAGGGGTTGCAAAACCTGTATCTGTAATGGTTGATACCTTTGGCACAGGAATTGTAAATGACGGTAAAATAGCAGAGGCTGTTAACGCAGTATTTGACCTTAGACCTGCTGCTATAATTGATAAGCTACAGCTTCGCAGACCAATTTATAGTCAGACCTCAGCATATGGTCATATGGGTAGAACCGATATTGACCTTCCTTGGGAAAAGATTGATAAAATTGAAGAATTAAAGTCTTTTGTAAATTAAGAGGGTGTACTTAATTGTTCAAAATTATAGATAAAAAAGCGCTTAATGATATTGTTACATCAATTACGATTGAAGCGCCGTTTATTGCTAAAAAGGTAAAAGCTGGACAGTTTGTTATTATTAGAATTGATGAAAAAGGAGAACGAATTCCTCTTACTGTTTCGGATTTTTCTGCTGAAAACGGTACAATAACTCTTGTTGTTCAAGCTGTAGGAAAAACAACCCAAAGGTTGGCATCTCTTAATGTTGGCGATTCCATTCTTGACTGTGTAGGTCCATTGGGTATGCCTACAGAATTCGGAAGTCCACAAAAAGCAATTGTAATCGGCGGCGGTGTTGGATGCGCTATTGCATATCCTCAGGCAAAAACACTTTATAATATGGGTGTAATTACAACGGTTATTGCAGGCTTTAGAAATAAGGATATAGTAATTCTTGAGGACGAAATGAAAAAGGTTTCTAATAGACTTTTTGTTACTACTGATGACGGTAGCTATGGTGAAAAAGGCTTTGTAACTGATGTGCTTAAAAGACTTCTTGAAAAGGAAGACTATGACCTTGTAATTGCAATTGGACCTATTCCTATGATGAAGTTTGTTTCAAGCGTTACAAAGGAATATGGAGTTAAGACAATTGTAAGCTTAAATCCAATTATGATAGACGGAACAGGTATGTGCGGTGGATGCCGTGTAAATGTTGGTGGAGAAATAAAATTTGCTTGTGTTGACGGACCTGATTTTGACGGTCATCTTGTTGATTTTGATTCGTTATCAAGAAGAAACGCATTTTACCGTGACGAAGAGCATAGCTGCAGAATGGAGGCATCAAGCAATGGCTGATATGTCGCCTGTAAAAATTAAAATGCCTGAGCAGGAGCCTCAAATCAGATGTAATAATTTTTCTGAGGTTGCACTCGGATATACAAAAGAAATGGCTATGGCAGAGGCAAAGAGATGCTTAAACTGCAAAAACAAGCCTTGTGTTACGGGGTGTCCCGTTAATGTCAGAATACCTGAATTCATTTCTATGGTGGCAAACGGAAGCTTTGAAGAAGCCTACAATATTATAACGGATACTAATTCTTTTCCTGCTGTTTGCGGCAGAGTTTGCCCTCAGGAAAATCAGTGTGAGGGTAAATGTGTTCGCGCAATTAAGGGCGAAAGTGTGGCTATAGGCAGACTTGAACGCTTTGTTGCAGATTGGCATATGAGTAATTCCGATTTATCTGAGAAAAAAATTGAACCGAACGGTAAAAAGGTTGCTATTATCGGCGCGGGACCTGCCGGTCTTTCTTGTGCCGGAGACCTTGCAAAATCAGGGTATAAGGTTACAATTTTTGATGCATTTCATACCGCGGGCGGTGTGCTTGTTTACGGTATACCCGAATTCAGATTGCCTAAATCCATTGTTGCAAGAGAGGTTGAACAGCTCCAAAAAATGGGTGTAGAAATTATGACCGATATGGTTATAGGCAAGGTTTTATCTGTTGACGAAATTATTGATATGGGTTATGAGGCTGTATTTATAGGTTCGGGCGCAGGACTACCAATGTTTATGGGAATAGACGGTGAAGACGGTGTCGGTGTTTATTCAGCCAACGAATTCTTAACACGCGTAAATCTTATGAAAGCCTATCTTGAAGATTACGATACTCCTATAAAGAAGTTTAATTCAATCGCAGTTGTTGGTGGCGGTAATGTTGCAATGGATGCCGCTCGTTGTGCTAAACGACTCGGCGCAGAAAATGTTTATATTATCTACCGCAGAAGTGAAGCTGAAATGCCTGCAAGAAAGGAAGAGGTTCATCACGCAAAGGAAGAGAGAATTGATTTCAAGCTTCTTTGTAATCCAATAAGGATTAACTGTGATGATAACGGTATGGTATCTTCTATTAGCTGCATTAAAATGGAGCTTGGCGAGCCTGACGAAAGCGGCAGAAGAAAACCTAAGGAAATAGATGGCTCAGAGTTTGAAATTCCTGTTCAGTCGGTTATTATGGCTTTGGGAACAACACCGAATCCGCTTATTCGTTCCACAACCGATGGATTAGAGACAAATAAAAGAGGTTGCTTTGTTGTTGACGAAAATATGAAAACCACTAAAGACGGCGTATATGCAGGCGGTGACGCTGTAACAGGAGCCGCGACCGTAATACTCGCAATGGGCGCAGGAAAGAATGCTGCAAAAGCTATTGATGAATATTTAAAAACAAAATTAAATGACAAAATATAAAAAATTTAAAAAATGCTTGACATTTATAAAATTTAGTGTATAATAGTCTACGACAAAGAAGAAGAACGCATTGCGTCCTCACCCTCAAAGCGACCGAGCTAAAGGGTTTATAAGATTTCGTTTTTTACGGTATTCTTATGCGTGGGCGTTATTGCGTCCACGCTTTTTGATTTTGGAGGTGCGTCAACATTAGCAGCAAGGAGCTCGCAATCAACGAAAATATTAAATTCAAGGAAGTCCGTACAATTTCTTCAGATGGTTCTCAGTTGGGAATTATTCCTGTTGCAAAGGCTTTAGAGGCGGCATATGCAGAAGACCTTGATTTGGTTTGCATATCGCCTAATGCTCAGCCGCCCGTTTGTAAAATAATGGATTACGGTAAATACCGTTTTGAACAGGCTAAGCGCGAAAAGGAAGCTAAGAAGAATCAAAAGGTTATGGAAGTTAAGGAAATCCGTTTGGGTCTTAGTATTGATGTTCATGATTTTGAAACCAAGGGCAGACATGCTATGCGTTTCTTGCAGGACGGTAATAAGGTTAAGGTTTCTATCCGTTTTAGAGGCCGTGAGCTTGGTCATCCTGAAATAGGAATTGAAAATATGAACCGTTTTGCTGAGTTTTGTTCAGAGTTTGCCAATGTTGAGAAAGCTGCTAAAATGGAAGGTCGTAATATGATTATGTTCCTTACTCCAAAGTCCGGCAAATAATTGAAGTAGTTAAAAAATTCAAGGAGGAATTATAATGCCTAAAATCAAAACACACAGCGGCGCTAAAAAACGCTTTAAGCTCACAAAAACCGGTAAGGTTAAGCGTGCTCATGCATTTAAGTCGCACATTCTTAACAAGAAAACAACCAAGCGTAAGAGAAACCTTCG
>JAZSHV010000055.1:0-6537 GCA_045533475.1 Acutalibacteraceae bacterium
TTACTGACATAAAAACCGTACATATGCGCGCTGAGGAGGCGGGCAAGTCAAAGGCTCATCGCGAAAAGTACGATATTGCCACCGCACGCGCAGTAGCCGCTTTGCCTGTGTTGCTTGAATACTGTACTCCGTTAATTAAAAAAGGCGGAAGCTTTGTGGCTATGAAGGGTCCCTCGGCTGAGGAGGAAAAGCAGAATAGCGGCAACGCCTTAAAAGTGCTTGGAATGGCAGAACCTCAAATTATATGCGAAACCCTTACAGGAAATGAGCAAAGAGCCTTTGTTATTTCTAAAAAAATATCGCAAACACCGCCAAAATATCCGCGAAAAGCAGGAGATGTATCAAAACAGCCGTTATAATTCGGCTGTTTTTGTTATTTTAGGGCGATTTTTCCCGACCAATTTTCCTTTACAATACATTTTGTTTTTAACATAATGTATATATAGTATAGGAGGAGATGCAATGTACACTATATATGATAAAAAGCTTGTTATGCTACGCCCTGAGGAATTGAAAAGCGCTCCGTATGCATTGAGGAGAAGCTATGATGAATATGAGCTTAAGCTGCTTGCTGACAGTATGTCGGTAAGCGGTGTGATACAGCCGTTAGCTGTGAGGAAGAACGGTGAGGGTAAATACGAGGTGATAGCGGGAGAGCGGCGTCTTCGCGCGGCGGTAATAGCAGGACTCAGACGTATTCCCTGCGTGGTACATAAAGCAGATGACAGTACGGCGGCGGTTTATTCGCTGATAGAAAATCTTCAAAGAAGCAATCTCACCGTTTTTGAGGCGGCAGAGGCTATAGATATGCTTATAAACGAATACGGAATGTCGCAGTCGGAGGTGGCGGCAAGACTCGGCTTTTCGGAATCCTCGCTTTCAAAAAAGCTTCTGCTGTTAAGGCTTGATAAAACGCTTCGGGAAAGGGTTGCCGCCGCAGGTCTTGACGAGCGCTACGCAAGGGCTCTTTTAAGGCTTAGGTCAGAGGAAAGGGAAAGCGCGCTTGACAGAATTATCGCCGAGGGAATGACACTAAAGCAGACCGAGGAGCTTATAGCCTTGTTGCTTGAGCCAAAGCCTGAAAATCCTCCCGAAGAACCTGAAAAGCCGTTTCGAAAGTCCTCTATAGGGGATATGCGCCTTTTCGGAAACAGCCTTTCAAAGCTTGTGGATACCTTGCAGAAGTCGGGAATAAATGCAGGCATGAGAAAGTATGAAAACGATAAATATATCGAATATAAGGTGCGTATTAAAAAAGAACCAATAAAAAGTCTTAGTGCTACACAGCTTAAAATTTGTTAAAAAAATCTTAAATAAATGTTAAATTGTTGAGCTATTGCTTCTTAATTACGTCAATACTATCATAAAACGAGTAGTTTTGGGTAAGGGCGTGATTTTACGGAAGCAATAAGGGCGGCAATAAAGGCAGTAAACGGTTTTTGGAAAGCAATATCCTTCCTTTATAAATATCGTACAGTTTATAAGCTTACGGGTGTTTTTGCAACGAGAAGCTTTAAAAGGGCTCAAAAACTGCACAGATATGCAATACTTATAGCGGCAAGAAACGAGGAGTCGGTAATCGGAAAGCTGCTTGAGAGCGTGGCAGAGCAGGATTATCCAAAGGAGCTTGTTACGGTTTTTGTGGTTGCCGATAACTGTACCGATTCCACAGCGGAAATTGCCGCAAAGCACGGTGCGGTCTGCTATGAACGTACCGATACTGAGCACAGAACAAAGGGCTATGCGCTTAAATATCTTGTTGAGTGTATTGAAAGGGATTACGGCACAGAAAGCTTTGAGGGTTATTTTATTTTCGATGCTGATAATCTGCTGAAAAAGGATTATATCAGCCGTATGAACGATTCCTTTGATGCGGGAGAGAAAATTGTCACCTCATACCGTAACACTAAAAACTTTTCAGATAACTGGATTTCGGCTTCGTATGCTTTGCATTGGCTGAGAACTATACGTAACGAGCACCGCGCACGCTCGCTTTTCAGGCTTGCTACAAGAATTCAGGGGACAGGCTTTCTCTTTTCAAATGAGCTTATAAAAAACGGGTGGAAATATACGGGTCTTACCGAGGACCGCGCTTTTTGTGCCGATGCTGTGGCTATGGGCTACACCATATCTTATAATAATGAAGCAGAATTTTATGACGAACAGCCTACCGATATCAGAATAGCAATGCGCCAGAGAATACGGTGGGCAAAGGGTCATTTACAGGCTTTGGCTGAAACAGGACCGAGTCTTTTGTGGCATATTTTTTATACAGGCAGCACCGCTAAAGAGAAAAGAAAGGAAATGCCGCCAATAAAAAGATTCTGCGAAAATATAAAGCTAAGGTTTATGAGCTTCGATATGCTGACGGTTGTTCTTCCGCGTTCATTTATCAGTGCCATAAAAAAGCTTATTGTCTATTCGTTGAGGCTTGTGCTGATTCTCTCTGCAGGTGAGGTGTTCGGTATAGGCTATGCTCCCGATTTTCTGAAAAAACTACTGTCGCTTTTGGGAATTGAACCTGTTATGCAGACAAAGACCTCGGCTGCCGTATGGCTTATTGTTTTTGCATTGGGTTGGACCCTAAGCCCATATATGAACGGAATTTTTACTGCACTATATATTTTTATAATTGAGCACAAACGGATTCCGCGTATGGGTGTTTTAAAAAGAGCGTGGTTTTGCATAACCTTTCCGATTTTTGATTTAATAGGCAAGTTATCCCTTTTTATTGCGCTTTTCAGTAAGGTGGAATGGAAGCCTATTCCCCATAAAGCGGCGGTAGGAATAGAGGAAATTGAGTCAGAAAGTAATATAAAAAGCAAAAATAGAAAACGAGGAAAAAGGAGCAAAACGGAGCATTTAAGAGAAAAACAGAGTATTGAAAGTTTAAATTAATTTTTTTGAAAAAATGTGTTGACAGAATTAAAAGTCTGTGGTATTATATTCAAGCTGATTAATCGGGGCTATATGCTCCGTGTCCTTAAAATATGAAATTTGGAGGTTTTGAATTATGTCAACATTTATGGCAAAGCCTGCTGAAATTCAGCGTAAATGGTATATAATTGATGCAGCCGGCAGACCGCTCGGCCGCACAGCTACAAAGGTTGCAGACATTCTCCGTGGTAAGGTAAAGCCTGAATTTACCCCCCATGTTGATTGCGGTGACCATGTTGTTGTTATCAACGCTGGTAAGGCAGTTCTCACAGGAAAGAAGTTAGAAAAGAAGTATTACCGTCGCCACACAGGTTATGTAGGCGGTCTTAAAGAGGTTCAGTATTCAACTCTTATGGCTACCCGTCCTGAGCTTGCAATGGAATTAGCAGTTAAGGGAATGGTTCCTGATACTACTATCGGCCGTAAGGCTCTTACAAGACTTCACATCTACGCAGGCGCTGAGTACGCACAGGTTGCTCAGAAGCCCGAAAAGCTTGAATTTTAAGAAGGGAGACAGATACTATGTTTGAAGCAAAGCCATATTTCTACGGCACAGGCAGAAGAAAGAGTTCTGTTGCCCGTGTTCGCGTATACAACGGTTCAGGTAAAATCATAATTAATGACAGAGATATTGACGATTACTTTGGTCTTGAGACCTTGAAGCTTATCGTTCGTCAGCCCCTCAACCTCACCGGTACTCTTGATAAGTTTGACATTGTTTGCCGCGTAGCCGGCGGTGGTGTTACCGGTCAGGCAGGCGCAATCCGTCACGGTATTGCAAGAGCTCTTCTCCAGTACGATGCAGAGCTCAGAGCAGAGCTTAAGAAGGCAGGACTTCTCACTCGCGATCCTCGTATGAAGGAAAGAAAGAAGTACGGACTCAAGGGCGCTCGTCGTGCACCACAGTTCTCCAAGAGATAATCTGTATTATTTCAAGAACATCAAAAACCCCGAAACCATCACGGTTTTCGGGGTTTTCTTTATGCCTTAATTTTTGCTTTGGTGCAAACTTGGTGCAAATTATTTTAAAAGGACTATGACGCACGAAAGGTCATAGTCCTTTTGATTTTTGTTTGCTTGCGGATGAACTGGAATTTAATTAACTGATTGTAAGTTTATTGTTCTTATTAAATTATCAAGTTTGTTTATAAGTCGTTTAATATCTCTTGTTGTCTTTTCTTACTAAAACCTTTAAGAATAAGATTGTATGATTTATCAACTAATTCCCTTAATAAATCATCAGGAACTTCGCCATCTGGTTTGATAGAGTTCCAATGAACCTTATTCATATAAAAGCCTGGAACAATATCATCATACTGTTTTCTTAAAAACTCGCCTTCAAGCGGTTCGAGTTTTAGTGTTATGTAATAGGGTTTGTCATTATCATCAAGGCAAACTGCCACAAACATTTTTCCGCCTATCATATAACGAACCCAATTCCAATTTTCAGTGTTTTTTGTTACACCTAATTTTTTCATTAAATACTCATCAAGCCAAGGATATTTCATATATGTTTCTTCCTTATCTATATTGTAGTTTATATAAAGAGAATTGTATTTCCATCAGGGTCTGTTAAAATCAACTCTGTGCCACCCCAAAAAGTTTTAAAAGGTTCAGGACATTCAATCCCAGCCGCCTTTATATTTTCGTATATTTCATATACTTTTCCATTTGTAGTAAAATACAAATTATTACAACAAGGTTGTTCTTTCCCTTCGGGGATAGACCATATCCACATAACAGGTTCTTTTTCGTCGGTCAGTGCCAATGCAGCACCAAAATAGTCATCTGACTCTTTTTCTTGAACCACTCTAAAACCTAACGCCTTATAAAAATCAAAAATTCTTTGTGGTTGCTTTGAATAAAAATTAAGTCCGTGAAAATTCAAATTCATCGTTATCGCTACCTTTGTAATTATAGTTTTCTTAAATTGTCTATTCTTTCAGGATTCTCAGATGATGCCCATTCCTTTAACATATCACAAGGAAATTGAGAACACTTTCCACAATGGTCTTGGTTCTTTTGAGAATTGCATTTATATAAATCACACTCTCCCCAAAACACTTTTCCTTCAATAGTTTTACAACCCTTACAATTTTGTTCTGTTTTGAATTTACAAGTATCACAATCAATTCCACAAATACTGTAATTTGCCATATTATACTATTCACCCCGAATTAAAATTTGTTGAACTAATTATATCACATTTTTAATATCTTTGCAATCTTCTTGAGTCATAACGATTCTTAATAGAATCTTTATGACTCTTTTTCTTTATATAAGACTCTTATTAATCATGATGATTATGTAAGCATTATGAGTCTTTGTCTTAAACATAGAGTAATCAGGGTTATGAGACTTACAAAAGAGTAAAGAATTCTTTTGATTGTTTTTAGCATTATAAGAAGATTTCTTGAAATAAGCATTTCACAAAAGCTAATAAAGTTCAATGCTTTTGGGTTTTTGGGGCTCCAAAAAAACAAAAATTAAGATTTTTTCAAAGTTCGTTAAAAATGCACAAAAGATACATAAATGTTTGTTAAAAATTTACTCGTATATTTTATAAAAATAGTGCTTGACTATCGGTTTGTTTTGTTATATAATTAATCATTACTAATGATGATGGGGTATTGTGCGCCTATTGTGTTTTTTGATATGGCTAATAGACACAATATCTGTCGTCAGAGTTTTTTCTCAGACACTATATGTGCCGAAATTCTGCGGAGGAGTGATTGTAAACCTATGGAGTCAACTTCAATGGTAAAGCCTGTAAAGTTAGGTTCTAACGAGCGTATGACCTTTTCGAAGATAAAAGAGGTCATTGATATGCCTAACCTTATAGAAATTCAAAAGGACTCGTACAAATGGTTTGTTGAGGAAGGACTGAAGGAAGTATTCAGGGATATGTCGGCTATTACCGACTATAGCGGAAATCTTCAGCTAAGCTTTGTTGATTACCGTCTTGAGGACACCCCTAAATACGATGTTACCGAATGTAAAGCGCGCGATACGACATATGCGGCTCCGCTTCGTGTAACTGCCCGTCTTATCAACAACGAAACCGGTGAAATTAAGGAAAGTGAGGTTTCAATGGGTGATTTCCCGTTGATGACCGAATCGGGCACCTTTGTAATTAACGGTGCAGAGCGCGCTATCGTATCGCAGTTGGTTCGTTCGCCGGGCGTTTATTACGCTGTAAAGGCTGACGAAAAGACCGGTAAAAAGCTCTTTTCCTCCACCATTATCCCCAATCGCGGAGCTTGGCTTGAATATGAGACCTCTGTTGCCGATGCTCTTTATGTAAGAATTGATAAAAACCGTAAGCTTCCGATTACCACCTTTATCCGCGCATTAGGTCTTGCTTCAAACGATATGATTCGTGAGGTCTTCGGTGAGGACGAGCGTCTTGCTGCAACCTTAGAGGTGGATGATACCAAGTCGGTAGAAGAGGCTTTGGTTGAGGTTTATAAGAAGCTTCGTCCGAGCGAGCCTGTAACTATAGAGGGCGCAAAGGCATATCTCGAACAGCTCTTCTTTGACGCTCATCGTTATGACATTTCGCGTGTTGGTCGTTATAAATACAATAAGAAGCTCAGCATT
>JAZSHV010000041.1:0-53464 GCA_045533475.1 Acutalibacteraceae bacterium
ATTTGCTAAATTATCGGTAACGGTTAAAGTAAGGCTATACTTGGGTTTTGCAATAGTGTTTTCGGCACCTTCGCCGTGAACGGTATCAACGGCGATTTCCTTACCATCTTCAAAAACCCCAGAATCCTTAACGGTGGCAATGGTTTTACCGTCAAGCTCAACGTTAACGCCAAAGGTAACACCAACGGCCGAGGCGGTAATAGAAAGCGAAAGAATAGCGCAAACTAAAAGCGCGGTTAAACGAACTGCTTTTTTATGTGAATTTATAAAATCGATAGTTTTCTTTACAAAGGGCTTTTCCATTGCTTCATCGAAAAGCTCAATGAGGTCTAAATTCCCGAAAATAGGAGTTCACCATCCTTAAAAAGTTACAAAATGTAATATTTACAAGTGTTATTATAGCAAAAAGGTTACAAAATTGCAACCTTTTTTGTAATATTTTTTAATTTTTTATTATTACTTTTGTTAAAAACCGCATAACAAAGCCATTTGTGACACTTTTTTCTTGAAATAATTTGTAATCTTTTTTCGATTTCCCTCTGTTTAAATGAGTTTTTTGACCTTTTAAAAGCAAAATTCTTATAGAAATATTTAAAATTCTATATCAAAATAGTTTAATAATTCATTAGGTGTTACCGATAAGCATTTACATATACAGGCTAATTCGTAATCTGTAACCTGTCGATTATTTTTTCAATCTTGCTAATCATTTGTTGGTCGATATTGATGTTCATTGTTTGCAATTTTGCTGCCAAACTACTTTGTGATAAGCCTTTTTGCTCTCTTATCAATTTAAGCTTTTCCGAAATAATATTTTTATTATTGTTATAACAAATTTTTTTCATTTTTTATCTCCAATACGTCATATTAACGTATTGACAATACCATAACCTTTCGATAATAATTGGAGGTATAATTAGCGAGAATCGACACATTTTTATAGCTCTCACCCATTAAGCTGACTGCAAGCACGAAGAATTTTTGACCTTGCTTGTTTTCGTATTTATACGAGCCAACGGTTTTATAAGGCATTAACAGGGTTTCAACCTCAGCATTTTCGTTACACTCAACCTTAAAAAGCTCAGCGCCTATTAAATTGAATATGGTATCGTCTTCATTTATGTAATATTCACCGGTGAATTCACAAGCCTCAGCACTTATAAAGCCTACATCAAAGCCTCTTTCGGTAAGAATTCTTGCGGCTGAAATATCCAATAAAGCTCCGCAGTTTAAATCCTTATCGCTTACATAATAGGCGTCTTCTCCCATTATAAAGCAGGGCGAATTTGCGTCATCGTAATTAGTGGGTATAGCGTTATCGGTTAAAATACGCTTTGCGTGACGGGCGTTTTCCATTTGAGCAACAATATAAGCGCTCACACCCTCTGGCGTGGTTTCGCCAAGATGCCAATTCTCGGTTTGTGCCATAGTATCAATAACGCGTAAACCAACAGCCTTTTTATCTGTTATAGCGTTTTTAAGCTCATTGCGGATTTGTTCATTTTTTATATGGCGGTCATAATAGCCTGTCTCGTAACCAAATGGCTGAGTGTAGTCATACATATATTTCAATATTCCGTCCGTCTCACCTGTTGAGAGAATGGCTAAATCAAAAAGCTCCAATTGACGGGCGGGTACATTGTATCTTGGTCTTGGATAAACATCACCCTCTGCCCAAAATTCAAGATTACAGTTCTTGCACCAATTAGCCTGAGCTCGTGTTGTTTCTACTGCCATTGAAACAACAGGATGGTGATACGGCGCACCGTTAGCGCGTAAAAACGGTTCTGTATCGCCTGCTAATGCCTTTGTAATTTCAATACAGTTAGTACCGTCAAAATCCCAGGTATCCAAACAGGCGCAAAATCCCATTCTTATTTTGCTGTCAACCTCATTTACCTTTTGACGCATCTTTAAAGCAAAGTTTACAAGAGTTTCTCCCTGTAGCTTCAACCATTCCGTTCGGTAAAAATTCTTACCGCCTGAAAAGATTTTACTCTCTAAATCCTCTTTGGGTATTACCTCACCGATTCGTCTATAGTATTCATCAAGATGATTTTTACACATACAACCCATACGGTAATTGCGGTAATTAAGACGGTAATCGTCATCAAACATAAGTATGTCTGCATTCATTGAAGCAACAAGCTTAAGGTTTTCCCCGATAGTCTCAATTACATTTTGGTCATAAGGGCAAACGGAATTTTCGTTTACACCGTCAATGCCCTCTAACTTTGTATACATACTAAGGTCTGATTTTCCGCCCGTTTCGTGCAATAAAACATCGCCGTGACCGAAGGAGCTAAACCATACACCCACCTCAAAGCCATTCTCTTTGAGATAAGCAATTTTCCATTTCATATCCTCTGAACAAAATGTACCGTTTGGGGCAAAAAGATAATTTAAGCCCACAAAAAACACTCTGTCAACCTTACATTGATGTAGGTTTTCTATGATTAAATCAATATTTTCTTTGTTCATTGTATGAAACATTATAGGTACAGATAGTTTATACATAGCTCTTCTTCCTTTTAGTATTTAATAATTATAAAGCCAATTTAAAGGTGGCATAAATATCTTCTTTGCTCATTTTTGGGTTTCCGTTTAATTTTCCGTCTGCTCCGAAACTTACGGAAACCACCTCATCCGTCAGCATCTGAAGGTCGTTTTCTGACACCCCAAATTGAGAAATACGGGTTTCAACACTGTATTTAACCGCTAACTGCTCTAATATATTTGCCGCTTCTTCTATATCACAGTTGAAAATGTTATTTGCAAGCATTTTATATCTCACATTATCTGACCTTTTTGCAAAATAACGCATCCATGCAAGCATCATACATACCAAGGTTGCACCGTGAGTAGCATTATATTTTGCGCTTAAAACGTGACCTAACTGATGCATAGGAGTAAATCCAAAGGTTCCGCTTGTAAGCCATCCGTTCAGCGCAATGCTTGCCTCCCACATTAAATTACCTCTGGCTTGTACATCATTTGGATTATCCCACACCTTTTCTAAGCTACTAAATGTCGCTTTAATAACCCCCTTCCTGCATACGGTCCAATACATCTAAATCATATTCAGTATTTCCGTTTAAATACGCTTCAACAATATGAGAAACTATATCAAAAGCACCGCAGGCAGTCTGATAAACGGGAAGGGTTAAGGTTAATTCGGGGTCGAGAATAGCAACCTTGGGATAAAGACAGGAAGGCTCCCAGACATATGATTTTTTATTTGTTTTATCATCTGTAATAACGGCAGTAGGATTCATCTCACTTCCTGTTGCAGGAAGTGTCGGAATCATAATTGTCGGTAAAGCCTTTGTTGGGGAGACGCTTTTAATTTCACTATGTGAAAACATAATCATATTTTCAATATCCCCGTCGTATAAAACACCTGCGGCAATAATCTTTGCGCAATCCATAACGCTTCCGCCGCCCAAACCGATTATAACATCAACATTTTCGTTAATTGCCGTTTCTATACCTGCTCTTGCCTGTGAAAGCAAGGGATTTGCAGTTACCTGAAAAAAGTCTGTGTAAGCCACGCCGTTTTTTGAAAGCTCTGTGTGTATACAGTCGATTACAGACTGAATATAAGAAACCTCTTTATAAGAAACCAAAAGAGCTTTTTTTCCGTATTGCGAAGCGTAACTGCCTATTTCTTTTACGGTTTTCGCGCCAAAAACAACCTTTACGGGATTATAATAATTGAAATTTTCCATAATTAATTCTATTTACCCAAGATAAATATTTGCCTCCTTTAGAATATTAATGCTTGAGTTTACTCCTATTCCAAAACGGGTGCATCCCGCATCCATCATTTCTTCTATGTCATTAAGAGTGCGTACGCCGCCGGCGGCTTTATTAAGACAACTGTCGCCAACAGTGCTTTTTATCAGCTTGATATGGTCAACAGTTGTAGGCTTATCTCCCCATCCTGTACCTGTTTTAACAAAAGTAGCTCCGCATTTTGCTACAATTTCAGAGCCCTTGCATATTTCATAATCATTTAAATATGAAACCTCTAAGATTACCTTCATTATTTTATCGGGAACTGCATCACGAACAGCCTGAATATCTTTTTCCACAAGCTGATAATTTTTATCCTTCAGTGCTCCAACATTTAGCACCATATCAAACTCTTTACAGCCCATTTCCTGCTGTATGAGAGCAGTTTGTACTTTTATTTCGGTTAAATCGGCGCCGCTCGGAAAGCCTACAGGCGCGCCGACAACAGTATCGGGACAGTCCTTTAACTGCTCTATTAACCATTCCGTATAGCACGGCATTGAGAAACAGCATACAAAATTATAATCCTTTGCTAATTTCACCATTAATTGTAATTCTTCCATAGTGCTTTGAGCTTTAACACAGCTCAAATCAATCAAACGCGGTAGTTATTTTTTATCCATTTTTTATTCCTCCAAAATTTTGAAAAGTTTTTTAAAATCTTCAATTTGTTCATCTGATACAGTATGAAATTTATGCATATCAGATACCATACCGACAGTTGCATATTTTTCGTGACCTAATGTATGAAACGGAATAAGCGTGACTCGTTCAATATTTTCAAGTACATTAACAAAATCTGCAATTTTCCCAATTTCGTTATTGGTAGCATTGAATCCGCCGATAATCGGTATTCTTATCCATATTCGCTTATTTTGTTTTGTCAGCCTGAGCAAATTATTAAGTATCCATTCATTATCGCAACCGGTGTATTGCCGATGCAAATCACTGCTGATTGCTTTTATGTCATACAGAAAAATGTCTGCATAAGGCAAAGCCTTTTCTATATTCGCCCACGGCACATTACCTGCCGTATCAATGGCAACTGTCGGAATGCCTTTGGCTTTACATAGCTTTGCAACTTCTGAAACGAAATCTGCTTGCATTAAGGGCTCACCGCCTGAAAATGTTACGCCTCCGCCGTTTTCATAGTAATCCAAATCCTTTAACAGCTCATTTGTAAGTTCTGACGGTTCGTAGCTTTTTCCAACAACCTTTAATGCATTCGAGGGACAAATGCTGACACATTTACCGCATAGCCTGCATTTATTAAAATTGACACAATGCGAGGTATCAAAATAATGAGTTTCATAAGCGCAAGCGCTTTTGCAAGCACCGCAACCAACACATTTTGATTCTAAATATTGCAGTGTCGGTGATTTTAAGCCTTCCGGATTGTGGCACCATTGGCATCTGAGCGTACAGCCTGATAAAAATACCGTTGTGCGTATTGACGGACCGTCTGCAAGCGAAAAGCGCTGTATGTTATAAACCGTTCCAACCATTTTAATACCCTAATGCAAGAGTTCTGCTAATAACGTGGTCCTGCATTTCCTTACATAAATCAACGAATTTTGCGCTATAACCCCACACCCTTACAATTATATCTTCGTTGTGCTCAGGGTCTAACTGGGCTTGCTTTAATTTTTCAATATCATAGATAGAAAGATTAAGCATTAAAAGTCCTTTTTTCTTTGCCGCTTCTATTAAATTACGCAATATAAGCAAGCTTCCTTCTTCGGTATCTCCAAGTCTTCTCGGAAGTGATATATGAACCGCCACAACACCGCAGGCCTTATATAAATTCGCTTTGCTGATTGAATTTATAATAGCAGTCGGTCCATTTAGAGCTCTGCCGGGTGTTGCGCAGTAATGCTCCGCAATCGGGTCGGCATACTTTCTGCCATCGAATGTAGCGGAAATACCGTAAGCCTCCTCTAAAAATCTCCATCCGAGCAAACAGGGCACTATCAGAAAATTATTTTTAACATTAAATTCATTAATGTACATATGAAATTTATCAACAATATCTGCCGCAATGCAGTCAACCTCATCTATGTCATTACCGAATTTAGGATAATTCAATAAAACCTGTCGCATATCTTCAAATCCCACATAGTTTACAGCTATAGCCTCATTCAACTGCTTTATGGTATATAATTTATCATCGAACACCGCCTTTTTAACGGCATAAAGATTATCTGCAACCGTAGGAATAGAGCCTGAAAAGAGCTGATAATAGTCGAAATCAAAGCCGCCCTGTGTAATGTCTTTTCCCGAAAGCAAAACATTTTCAAATGTGCCGTTTAAGAAAAGGGAAGATACTGTGTTTTTGCGTGCGTTATGTAATTCAAGTAAGCTTTCCGCTTTAAAATCAACCTGATATTTTAATTGACGCAAAAAGCACTCATAAAACTCCTCATATGTTTTGCAATTCTCAGCTTCACCGCTTTTATATCCATATTTAACATCAGGACAGTAAATTCGCGATATATTATTTTTATGAAAATATTTTACAGGTTCAAAATAATCTCTTTGTATGTATTTACCGTTATTTACGGCAGCCTCAAAACAGGCTACTGCATCTATATGTAAGAAATTTATACCGCAATAGCCATCAAATGTGATTTCTGTACAGCCGTCATTTGTATATGAATAAGCAAGTTTCTCAGGAATACCTGCCTTAATTAAAGCAGGTATAACATTTTCATCATAATATACGCTACCCTGTCCCTGACCTAAATGATGAACCTTCAGCATTTCTTCATAAACATCGCTTCTTGTTTTACTGTTTAAACGAACATTAATATGAGGCTCGCTTTTTTTGACAATAGTCATTGCCTTAAGCATCAGATACGAAAGTCTGCTGCCATCGTCCTGTCCCTCTTGATTCAAACCGCCTACCGACATTTGATTAAGTGTGTCACCGCTATTAAAATCATTGATTTTTTCATAAAATTCACAAATAATTTCTAATGCTTCATTTTCATTTATTATTCCGTTATTAATGTCGTGTTCAAACAGCTCGCGCAGATGCACATCCAATCTGCCTAAGTCAGCGCCTGAATGGTTAATAGAGCGTATCTTCCACATCAAAAAATAAAGCTGTATACCCTGCTCAAAGCTTTGAGGCGGTTCTTTACTGAGCGTATCCATATTATTTTTATACGAATAAGACGCTCACGGTCGTCGGTAGCTTCTGAAATACGCTTATTCAGCTGGGTTACATATTTTGAAAAATATGACGCAATAGTGTCATATACCTTTGAAATACCGTCAAGCATTTCATTTTGCAAATCGGTTTTTTTATCCGAAATCCCGACACGCGCCAAATCGGCAATCCTCTTGATTCCGTATTTTAAAAATGCTGTACCCATCGGGAAATGATGATTGTCATTTTGAAATGCCAAGTCACAATTTGAGGGGAATGAGGCTTTAATAAAGCCTGCCAAAATTCCCTTTTCAGGTATAACAACCGGCATCTCGTCATATAGCCTCAGGGTTTGTTCTAAAATTTCTTTATACATAGTCAATCCACCCTTTTAATTATTAAATAGACTTACTTGATATTCATACATATCACTTCTTGCAGTAACAATATCATAGCAGACGGTATTCTCTCCGTTAATGCAAACCCTGTCCACAACTATCAGAGCATCGCCTTTTTTTACATCTAACAGTTTCGCCTCGTTCTCTGATGCGTTCTTGGCGAAGATTTTATCATTGGTTTTTCTGATTAGTAAGCCATATTCTTCCTCTAACATTTTATATAGCGAGATATATCTTTTTTGGCTTTTTTCTATTCCCTGAACATATATATAAGGAATATAATTATGAATAATTGCTATGGGCTTGTCAGACGCACAGGTAACTCTGGAAATATGAACTATCTTATCGCCGATATTTATTTTTAGCTTCTCAGCTATTTGCTTATCACATTCTGTAACTGTCAAGTAATATTTCCTCAACGAAACCTCATAGCCTTTTGATTTTAATGTTTCGGTCAGAGAATGGAGCTTATTTACATCCTGCGCTACGCGCTCATTTAACACAATCGTTCCTATTCCCCTCTGTGGCTTGACATAACCCTCAGAGGTAAGAATTTCAACCGCTTTTCTAATTGTCGTTCTGCTTACACCATACATTTTACAGAGCTGAGGTTCGGGAGGAATAGGTGATTGCTTTGGGTAAATTCCTGTTGTAATAGCCTTTTTTAGCGATTTGTATACATTCTCATAAGCAATACTCGTCATAGTGTCTCCTTTATATTTTTATAAATTTCTGCATACGCCTGACAGACCTTTTTAAAAATCGGATACAGTTTTTTGTATTTTTCACTATTTGATTTTTTATATTCGGTTTTTTCAGAAAGATTTATATTATTCAATTGGTCAAAGCCTTCCCACGCGCCTATGCCCACTAACGCAAGTGAAGCGGCGCCTATGGATGCAATTCCACGGCTTATGTCACTTTTTAATATGTTTTTTTCAAATATGTTTGCATAAATCGAGCGCCAAAAATCACTGGTCGCGCCGCCACCTACAAATAATAGGTCATCACTTATATTTGCGATAGAAGAAATTGCATCTAAGCAAAGCTTTAATTCAAAGGCAATACCTTCATATGTTGCTCGCGCTATGCTTTCACGGGTGGTATTCAGGTCGATGTTGACAAATCCGCCCTTCATTTCTGTTGAGGCATCCACATATGCTCCTCCCGAAAATACAGGGCAGAAAAACACACCGTTTGCACCTATCGGAGCTTGCATTGCCAATTTATCAAATTTTTGATATTTTTCCTCATCACCAAAATCAGAGAAAAGGTTATTAATTACCCACTCGTGAGATGTGCCGGCAGAAAAAATACCCGAAGACGGAATGTACATATTCGGTACACAGTGAGCCCAAGTGTAAATCTTTTTTTTCAAAGCTTGTTACAGGCTTATCGGTAGATGTTGCAATCCACGCAGACGAGCCCAAAGAAACATAAGCATCTTGGTTTTCAAAGCATCCTGCGCCTAAGCTCATACAGGCATTGTCTACCCCGCCCGAAACAACCTTTACATTTTGCGGTAAACCCAATAAACTCGAAGCCTCTAAGGTTAATGTCCCAACAACCTGAGTAGATAAAACTATGGGAGGAAAATCTGTCGGTATTAAATTTGCCGCTTTAATATATTCGTAATGGTATGTATTGGCAGATAAATCATATACCCCACTGCCCGAAGCATACGAATGGTCAGTACAGACCGCATTGCAAAGCCTCATATTAAGCCAGTCCTTAGTGCCTAAAAAGGTCTTTGCTTTCTGATAAATTTCAGGGTGGTTTTCCTTGTACCACATTATTTTAAAAATTGAATATAGCTGCCTTGTGAAGCCGTTACCCGTACGGTTATACCATTCTTCATAATCTACTATATCAAAGAATGCATCCGCTTGTTTTTTTGCGCGGCTGTCAGACCATATCGGTGTTCTGTCAGTTAACAGCTGATTATTCTCATCTATAGCCACAACACCTAAGCTATGCCCCGATATTCCGATACCCTCTATTTTCTCCGTAAAAGGGAATTCCTGCAAAAGCTTTTTCGTTGTCAGAACCAAAGCCTTTTCCCAATCCAACGGATTTTGCTCGCGCATACCATTTTCCATAGAGTGGGTTTGGTAGGATTGAACAGCATCTGCTATTATGTTCATTTTCTCATCGATTATAGAAGCTTTTAAGCTACTTATCCCCAAATCGTATGCGATTACAAATGACATATAGACACCTCCTGAAACATTGCAAACATTATAACATAATGATGTTTAAATTTTAAGCATAATTTGCTGCTAAATACTTTTGAAGTCATTCCTTGGTATAATAATTCGGCGAATGTATATGTGGGTATAAAAAAGGGGTTGTCTCATTAAGGTTAAAATGCGCAAAACAGCAAAGCTCAATATCACTGTCGTCCCTCTGATACAGAGACTAAAATTGTGCAAATTACCTTTAGTGAGACAACCTCTATTTCTTACTGCTAATCATAATTTCTTTTTTAAAAAGGGTATAAGCTTTATTGCAAAAAATAAAACAAAGTAAACCGTAACCGCCACAAAAACTATGGTGGCGCCCGAGGAAACTCCTAAATAATATGAAACGAAAAGTCCGAATATGCAGAAAACGCATCCAAATACGGAAGAAATAATCATTCGGAACTTAAAAATTTTGGAAACCAATGCCGCGCAGGCAGTAGGTGCGGTAAGTAAAGCAATTACTAATATTATTCCCACAATTCTTATGAGAACTACTATGCTTAATGCCGTAAATATAAGTAAAAGATACTCCAAAAAATTAACCCTTATTCCCATAACCTTTGCAAAAGCCTGATCAAATAAAAAAGAGCACCAATCGTTAAAAAAGGCTATTATCACAAGCAACACCAAGACTGTAAAAGGCAGCATCATAAGAATATCTCCCCTTGTGACAGAGAGAACATTTCCAAAAAGATACGAGTTCATATCAGGCGGATATGACGGCATAAGTCCCACGAAGGCTACTCCCGACGCCATACCCAAAGCCCATAAAAGAGAAATTATAACATCGGTATGAACTCCGCCCTTTCGCTTGACACCGCCAATTATAAATGCAGAAATTACAGCAAAAATACCTGCCCCTATAATGGGTTCGAAGCCAACAAGATATCCGAGTCCCACTCCGCCGTAAGCAGTATGCGCAATTCCCCCGCACATCATAAGCATTTTCTTTTCACTGAGAATAGTACCCACTACTCCGCAAAGTATACCTGCAAGAATGCCCGCAAAAATCGCATTACGCAAAAAACTGTATTCAAAAATAGCACTAAGCATTCTCGCCTGCCTCCTTGCTATATATATCTTTAACTCCAAACATTGCGTCGCTTATATCTTGGTTCATTTTAGGTTCACCGTCATAAACCAGCTCAGTTTTAACACAAATAAGGCGGTCTGCAATGCTAAGTGCCGCAGAAATATCGTGAGTGACCGCTACCACCGTCATTCCTTTTTTATTAAGACTTAATAAGATTTTAAAAATCTTCTCAGCCGAGGCAGGGTCTATATTAGCGGTAGGCTCATCAAGCAATAGTATTTCAGGGTTTGCCGCAAGAGCTCTTGCTATAAGCACACGCTGAAATTCCCCACCCGAAAGCTCAGAAATATGCTTCTTGAAAAAATTTAAAAGCCCCACCTCGGCAAGCAAATCCTCTGCCCTCTGTTTCTCGGCTAAGCTATAGCGTTTAAACGGATGCAAGCCCTTTTTAAGAAAAGCAGACATCACAGCTTGACCAACCGTTATAGGAAAGCTACGGTCAACCGCTATGACCTGCGGAACATAGCTTATTGATGAATTGCCTTTAGTAGCATCACGGTTTAAAACCGATATTCGGCCGCTATCAGGTGTGATAAACCCAAGAATAGCATTTAAAAGTGTGGTTTTCCCTCCGCCGTTTGGACCAATCACAGACACAAACTCACCTTTTTTAACCTCAAACGATATGTTACTAATTGCTTCAGACTTGCCGTACAATACCGATAATGAATCTATTTTTATTACTGTTTCCATCACTTTACCGCATCTGATAATGCCTTTGCCATTCTGTTAAGATTACCTATATAGTCCGCAGAAAGTGGCTCAAGACTTATCGCCTTTCCTCCTATCTCCTCAGCAAATGCCTTTGCCTGACGGCTTGATGCCTCTGCCTGATAAAAAATCACCTTTATCCCCTTTTGTCGGGCAAGGTCTGCCATTTCAATAAGACGCTTGGCGGTTGCCTCCTTACCGTGCTCCTCAAGCGCGTACTGGGTGAGCTGATATTCGTCGGCAAAATACCCAAAAGACGGATGAAAGGTTATAAAGCTGCAACCCTCTTTGCCATCTAACAAGGCTTTAATATGCCTGTCAGCATCATCAATGTTATCTATATATTTTTCTGCGTTTTCCATATATAAGCTCTCATTTTGAGAATCTATGGTGCAAAGCTCCTCCGCTATTTTATTTATCATTATCTTCACCCTTTTGGGCGACAGCCATATGTGCGGGTCCCTTCCCCCGTCCTCCGTAAGGTCTGGATAGCTTTGAGCAACCGTTTCGTGAAGCGCTATGACCTTTGTTTTTTCATTAATTACAGGAAGTATAGAGCTTTCCTCTACCGGAACACCTATAGAAAAATAAATATCCGACTTGCTAAGCTTCTTCATCTCGTTTGTTGTAAGCTCATAGGTCTCAGGCGAAGCGCCTGTAGGTATTAGGGTGATAATCTCAAAATTTTCACCGCAAACTGCTTCTACAAATGTCGCCTGAGGCACAATAGAAACTGCTATTATTTTCTTGTTATTATCTTTAACTTCGGATTTTTCACAGCCACACAAACCGAATAATAAGCATACAATTATAAATGCTATAAATAACTTTTTCATAATTCCTCCGTATTTGCAAACCATTTGCAAATTATATTTTACTATTATCATTAGCAACTGTCAAGAAAAATTGCAAATTACTTGCATTTTATGAGACAATCGTATAGAATAGTAGTAAGAGGTGGAAAAAATGAACTCAAAACAAAACTATAACACTAAAAGCAGAAAATACATTTTAGAGTTTCTTGAGAGTAAGAGCAATACTACTGTATCTGTACAGGACATATTAAATCACCTTAGCGAGAAATCCGTTTCAGTCAATCACACAACGGTTTATAGGTATCTTAGTAAACTGACATCCGAGCGAAAGGTTATAAAGCTTACGGTGGACAACGGACAAAAAGCAGTATATCAGCTTATAAAAAGAAAAACCGACTGTGACGACCATATTCATACTCAATGTATAAAATGCGGAAAATTGATACATCTTGACTGTGATTTTATGAATGAATTAAAGCAACACCTTTCTGATTCGCACGGTTTTAAGCTAAAATGCAAAGGAAGTGTTCTGTATGGGATATGCGAAGGTTGTCAAGATAACTAACACAATATGTACAATACATACTATTATTATAAACAAAGCAGTAATTTAGTAGACAATTTTTTAAAAAAAAATATTTTTCTAAAAAAAGGTTGCAATTTACTGCTTTTGTGTGTATAATAAGAATATAGAGTGAAGTAAAACATCGCGGAGTGGAGCAGCTGGTAGCTCGTCGGGCTCATAACCCGAAGGTCGTTGGTTCAAGTCCAGCCTCCGCAACCAGTCGAGAGCCTCGACACGCAATTCGCGTGCTGAGGTTCTTCTTTTTTATAGTTCCAACCTCACGTTTGAGGTTGGTTATGAACACCCGCGCCAAAAAGTAGCACCGATTTAGATATCGTGGCAAAAATACCCGAAACTCAACTGTTTCTGATTTCTTTGTCGTTTTTAATGTGGAATTTAATAGATATTCTCTGCCGAAATTGGCTATCAGAGAGGACTCAAACTAAAATTATTGAGTTTTTTCGGTATTTATGATATAATTACGAACTGTAGGAGGTGCAAAATATGACCGAACACAAAATAATATTTGGCGACAGTCGCTCGTTAAATAAATAGAAGATAAATCGGTGCAGTTAATTGTAACTTCGCCGCCGTATTGGCAATTGAAAGACTACGGAACCGAAGATCAAATAGGTTTCAATAATAGTTATGAGGAATACATAAATAATTTAAATCTTGTTTGGAAGGAATGCCACCGAGTATTATCTGATGGTTGCAGACTTTGTATTAACATTGGCGATCAATTTGCACGATCGGTATACTATGGAAGATATAAAGTGATTCCTATTCGCACCGAGATAATTCGTTTTTGCGAATCGTTGGGAATGGATTATATGGGTGCCATTATATGGCAGAAAACCACTACAATGAATACCTCTGGTGGTGGAGCTATAATGGGCAGTTTTCCTTATCCACGAAACGGAATACTAAAAATGGATTATGAGTTTATTTTGTTGTTTAAAAAATTGGGCAATGCACCTAAACCAACAGCGCAACAAAAGGCAGATTCCGAAATAACAAGAGAAGAATGGAGTCAATATTTTTCTTCTCACTGGAATTTCAATGGTGTAAAACAAATGGGGCACATCGCAATGTTCCCAGAAGAACTTCCCAAACGATTAATTAAAATGTTTTCTTTCGTAGGAGAAACTGTATTTGACCCATTTGCAGGAAGTGGGACAACCTCACTTGCTGCCAAAAATCTTGGTAGAAATTCTATTGGATATGAAATCAATAAAGATTTTGCTCCTATTATCAAAGAAAAACTTTGTCCTGAACAATTGAGTATTTGTGAAAATTCGCAAGTGATTTTCCTTGAAGACGAAGCTGGAATAAATCACACATTGGATGAGTTATCGTATATTTTCTTTGATCCTCATAAAATGGATAAAAAAATCGATATTAAAAAGTTGAAATTTGGTTCAAAGATTGATGCAAAAGAGCAGAAGCGCGATGACCTTTTCACGGTGAAGAATGTACTTTGCGCAAACAAAATAGAACTTGACAATGGTTTGATTGTACGACTCTTAGGGATACAACAAAACCCTAAATTTGAAAAGCAGGCGATTGAATTTTTAAAAGAAAAATTCAAAAAAAGAAAAGTTTTTTTGAAATATGACTCGGTAAAGTATGATAGCGAAAGCAATTTGTTATGTTATGTATATCTTGACAACAAAACATTTGTTAATAATCATTTGATAAGAACTGGGTTTGTAACAGTTGACGAATCGTTTGACTACAAGTATAAAAAGAAATTTTTGGAGGCTAAATATGGCTAAAGAATGGGTATTAAATAGTGCAACCAACCGATTTCAATTAAACTTTAAAAGAAATGTGGGCGCAACCTCTGAAGCAATTCGCAAATGCTCACCAAAATCGTTGGAAGAATGGCAAGAATATTATTTTGAAAATGTGCGCACATAAGAACAAATAGTAGAACTTGGGAAAAAATTATATGTAAAAATAACCGAAGTGTTAGTTGCTGAAATTGATGAAATAACAGAGGAAGACTGTATAAACTACATAAAAGAACTAGTGATAGATAGGACTTATGATGGGTATTTAAGAGAAATCAAAACAATCTACGAACAGTTACAAGTCGAACTTGGTGTAAAAATTTCTCCTGCACCAGATGAATGGGACCGCTTATTTAATGTGGATTTCTTTATAGAGATAAATGGTAAATATTTAGGATTGCAAATAAAGCCAGTTTCGCAAGTTTCGAGTATTCCTGAAATTTATAAAGAAAAAGGAATTCAACTTGCTACACATAAAGAGTTCACTCAAAAATATGGTGGAAAAGTTTTCTACTTGTATTCCTGCAAGTCTGGTGACAAAAAGATAATTGTAAATACAGAAGTGATTCCTGAAATTAAGCAGGAAATTGATCGCCTTTCTATGTAGTTATCTAAATCGGTGTAACGTATCACACAAGCAGCCTTATCATCTCAATGATGGTAAGGCTTTTCTATATATTAAAACAGTACCTGACTATCCAAACCCATTCGGTTCTATTCCTATCTTTTTGGACGACTTGCGGTCGGCTTGGTCGGTCAGAACAAAAGCTAACACACAACAAGGCATTAAAAGGTGTGTGAGTTTCTATGAAAAATAAAAAGATTGATGTTTTGATGGTGTTTGCAAGTGTTAAGCCTTGTAAGGTTAGTATAATAGGCACTAATAAAAACCTAAAATATCTTGTAAATCCAAACCTATCTTTTGCAACAGAAATTGAGGCTGTTATGCTTGATACACGGTATCCATTTCCAATCAAGGCAAGAAGCACATTGCTGATAAAAAGGAAAGTTCTATTTCTCATCCGAGCAATTGCGGTTGTTAAATAACGTTCTCGCGTGCTTTTGCACACCGTCATCTGTGCCGTTTCCGGCAGTCACCATACCACTGGCGATATGCTATAATTGCATACGGCGGAATTCGAACCCGCGATAAATGGACTTGACAGGTCCTACGGGGAGTTGAACCCCATCTGTTTTGAGTTTTGGGGACTCATCAGATTGCCGAGGAGCAAGAGATTCTTCTGGCATACACTTTGGCATTGCCTTGTGCACCGCAGTGAAAGATATTTCAAACACACGCTTGAAGTAACCTTGCAAGCATATTTTACCAATTCATTTTGTTTATAACACAGAAAAAAGGGGCTGTTTTTTACAGCCCCAACTCCTTAATTTTTTGCATATTTATCTGCGTGCTGTAAAACATTGATAATCGGGCAAATAAGCAGTCCGCACACAAAATTGCTTATACCGTGGGTAATATCAAAAGGAATTCCTGTTATAATCCACGCTATCATACCCTTGAAATCAAGTCCCATTAACAGCATTTGTGACGGCGCATATATAACACCGAATAGAAACCCGTGAAGCGCACATACAATACAGTAAACTATAGGCTTTACCTTTTTAGGCATTTTACGGGGTAAAAGCATAGCTGCCGCCCAAAGCACAGTCCAAACATATAAATACGGAACCCACCAAGCGCTGAAGCCTGCCAAAAGACCGTCTAAAAAAACATATAGATATATGGGATAAAGAGCCTTTGAACGGTAAACAACCGTTTCTGCCACAATAAAGGTGCCAAGCAGATGAATATTCGGAAGCACCTCCATCAAACGCTTTGAAACAAGCATCAATGCTCCAAGCATACTTAAAACAGCAATTTCCTTAATGTTAAGCTTAAAACTACTCTGCTTTGAAAGCATACGAAGCTCCATCGGTTATTTCGGTGAGGTCAACACCCTTCGAGGCATAGCTTCCGTTTTCATAAAACGCCCAATACTTGCCGTCCTTGTCATAGTCAAGTGTAGTTCCGTTTACCGTTTTAACATATAGACCGTAAGTACTGTCTTCCCCTGCTATCAGCTCCAACTCTAAAAGAGCCTCGCCAACGGTTTTCTTGTCGGTACTCACCTTAAAGCTCGTTTCTTTACCGTCTAAATCGGTTACAGTAAAATCAAAGCTTTTCTCTCCCTGACCAATTGCGGTAGTTTCTGTCTGTGAAGCCACCTCATTTGTCGACACCTCGGAAGAAATGGTGTCAGCCTTGCCGTTACATCCGGTCATACTAAGCGCTATAGCCGCAATAAGCACAAGACAAACCGTAAACGACAGCAGTTTTTTAAATCCTGTCATTTTCATAAGTTTTTTCTCCTTAAATTTTTATTTCCCCAAAACCGGCACTCGCAGTTATGAAAGAGGCTTTGCCGCACGGATATTTCGACTCAGTACCATATTCACCGCCTTCTCAAGCTTAGCACTCAATGGCTTGTCCCCGATTTGCGGCATCGGGTAAGGTGAACAGTATAATGTACTTCACGGCGACGGGCTCGTACAGGATTCTCACCTGTTTCCCCGTTACGGCATAAGGATTTTAACATATAACCAATGACTTGTCAATAAAAAAACTGCCGTTCCTTTATAAAACGACAGTAATCTTGTTTTTATCTCGTCACCTTTTTATATTCAGTGAAATCATATTCCTCAGGCTTGTATTCTTCAAGATACTTAATAAGTGAAACAGGGTTATTAAAAACAGGCGCCAAATCTTTACATTGTTTGGTCATAAATTTACCCTTAACCGCTGTTTCAAGTAAGCTTACAAGCGCATCGTAATATCCGTTAATATTAAAAACTGCTATTGGCTTAAAATGCCTGCCCAATTGCCGAAGAGTTAAAATTTCGAAGAACTCGTCAAAGGTTCCAACACCGCCGGGGACCATTATAAAAGCATCTGCACGCTCCTCCATAATCTGCTTTCTTTCGCGCATTGTTTCGGTGTAAATAAGTTCAGAGCACCTTTCAAAAAGCACACCGTCCACCTTAAAAAAGGATGGAGCGACGCCAATAACCTTACCCCCTGCTTCTACAGTACCTCTTGCCGCCGCACCCATAAGACCGTTTGCGCCGCCGCCGTAAACCAAGGTATGACCGTTCTTGCCCATCTCTTTTCCGAGAATCTCGGTTGCAGTTATATATTCCTTATCAATTTCCGAGCTCGACGCTCCATAAAGACATATATTCATAATTTCTCTCCGTTCAAAATAGCTTCAACCAATTTATCGCCCTCGTAAACCAATTTCAAAGAGAAAAAGGGCGCATTTTGTTCTATGAGACCAAAGAAAATCTTATCACCCTCCCAAATCGGAAGCTTATAAAGTGCCTTTATATCTACCCATTCAAGCTTTCCCTCGTCGCACTCCTTTAGCTCACCGCTGAAATCGGTAGTGTGAAATATATGCATATATTCGGTTTCCCACTTGTCAGACACAAAGGTGACAATTCCGCAATACCTACATTTACCTATAGTAAGTCCTGTTTCTTCGAAAACCTCACGCACGTTACATTCCTCAGGGCTTTCCTTATCCTCAAACTTACCGCCTATTCCAACCCATTTATCTTTATTGAGATCGTTTTCCTTCTTTACGCGGTGAAGCATAAGATACTTGCCGTCCCTTTCGATATGGCAAAGGGTTGTATTCCTCATTTAATTTATTCCTCATCGCTTTCCGATACATTCGCCTGAGGCTTGTAGCCGTTAATATAGAATATATCTGAATTAACATTCTGTTGATCGAAAATATTATTATACTGCACCTTTTCGTAATCATCCAACAGATTAGTATAAGGCGAAGAATCACTCCACTTATAGTAAGTGCCCTGATTATCAATATAACCCACAGTATCAATAACGGGTAATGTTTTTGCAAGCTCAAGCAGATACTTGTTGTACTCAGTAAGCTTAATTCCTGCTGTTTCAAGCACCAAGGAAGAGAGGTAATTAGCGCTAAGCTTATCAATCTGCTTTTCCTCTATATCATAGTTTGCCCATATAAAGAAAGGTGTGCAGTGACGAGCCTGCTGTTGCTCGGCGGTAAGATTAGAAAGGTTGTTTACACCCATAACCTCGGCAATAAAGGCAGTTTCAATAGACGGCTGATGGTCACCGAACATACAAATAATAGTAGGCTCCTCCACATTAGAAAAATATTCTATAAGCTCTTTAAAGGCATCGTCACTTGCCTTAACAAGAGAAAGATACTTATTTGCCTTATTGTAGCTCTGTGAAACAGAGGTTGCATAAATGCTCTCATCAAAATTAACACAGCTTGTAGTATAACCGCCGTGATTCTGCATTGTAACATTAAAGGTAAAGTACGGAACCGATTTATCCCTATTTTCATAATCATCAATTATAAGCTTATAATTATATGAATCGCTTACATATTGGCGGATAAGCATATTCGTACCGGGATAATACTGCTCAATAAGACTTTGCAGATAGTTTGCATCGCTTCCGTTATCCTGATACATTCTCATAAGGCTGATGTCCATTATATTTTCAAGGCTTGTAAACTTATTGAAGCCAAAATTATTGTAAACCTTTGTTCGCTCCCAACCCGATGCATAGTACGGATGAAGCGCATATGAGGAATAGCCCTGTGCTTCCATTGTGGAAACTAAGGAAGCGATAGGATTATCAACATAAAGCATATACGCGTTACTGCCCGACGGTAAAAATGCGGTAGTGTGACCTGTAAGAAATTCAAATTCCGTGTTAGAGGTTCCTGCGCCAATTACAGGTACATACAGATTTCCTCTTATTGTATTTTCCGTAAGACTGTCCATAAAAGGCATAAACGGAGCGTTAGTTGTTAGATTACCCAACACCCTCAAATCGCTGAGCGACTCATTCATTATGCATATAATATTGGGTTTCTCATAGCTCTCATCTATTTCAGGCTTAGCCGTTTCATCCTTTTCCACAACACTGCTTACATAGTCTCCAATCTCACCTGCATTGTAATTATCAGGCTCAGACATATATAAATACTTGGTATTACAAAAGAAATTCCAAACAAAGCCGTAATTTCTGTAACCTCTTGCCTGATTCCAGAAATCAGGCTTAACACCTAAATCTGCAAAAAAGCTTGTTCCAAAGAAAAGCATAATAAGAACCGCACTAAATGTAGCTGTAAAGGTTCTTGAAATCACCTTAGTAATCAAATTATACTTAGGTGTTTTGGTTTTTATTCCTATCACAATAATAAAAATAAAAATAAGCGCCGCAGTTGTCACCTTATAGGTAGGAGTATAATCATAGGTGTTTGCAACGCCCGCCGCGGTTGTTATACTGAAAAAATCCATTGGAATAAAGGGAGTTCCGCGAAAATCCATAACATAGCTATGGGCTGTTGCAAGCATAAATAAAATAGGATTAACAATAAGATATGCAAGTCTCAGGCTGCCGGAAATTGCAAAAAGTATAAAGTACATTATTATTACTACCATATAGTTTGCAAAAAAACCGAGATATGTCATATTATAAATAAAAATATCATTAAGGCACTCGGTCATTGTGATGGTAACAATAGGCATTAAAAACAGAAACGCAAAATACCATATTTTATTGAATAAATCATTTTTAATTTTAACGGTATATGCTATGCATATGCCTATAATAAAAGGTGCAATCAGCGCAAAGGCAAGTAATAGCCATTTTGAAGCAAACTCCTGCGCGGTATATGCCTTATTGTTAAGAATAACTGCAAAAAGGCAGACTCCACCCACAGAGAATCCTACTATTTTAGAACGTTTTGTTGAAGTAATCTCAAATGTGTCCCGTATAAACACAGGCAAAATCTCAGTAAAAAACCTGATTAGCACATTCCCTACTCTATTTAATACCATATAGTGCATCCCTTTCGAGAGAATAAATCATTTTTACATACAAAGATATTATACCATATTTTTCAAAAAAAACAACACTATATTTATTACAGCATTATTAAGAATGTTTTAAGAAAAAACAGCAAGGCTTTTACACCTTGCTGTATTAAATCATATAGTATTTAACAAATGCTTAATGCGATTCAGGAATCGCCCATCCATCAATAAAAACAAAAACAGTTAGGAAAACAAAAAAATCAAAGAACAGGCGACTCGTGAATCGCATTAAGCTATATTACTTATATAAAAAAGAAGATTGCTGAAAGTATAAGCCTTCTTCTACGCTTAAGCCAATGCTTACGCTCTGCGCCCTTTGTCCTTCCTATTTCGAGATTCACATACTTTAATTCGTTTGTGAATCTGTTAATGTTTATTGCAAAGCTTATCACCCAAAGCAATGCTAAAATTAATAAACCTAAAATTATAATAACAATATAGTAATTAGATTCCAACTTGAAACTCCCCTTTGAAAAACGCAAAACCGTTGTCCTCTAAAGAAACATAACAAGCGTTATGTTTCATTACTTTTAAATTAAGGATTTACACTTTATTACAAAATTAATATTTCAGCATAACAACAAAGCCTTTTTGAGCTATTATTAAAAATGTAAAATAAAAAGGCTTTTTTGTTATGTAAAATTAAAATATATTTGGCAAAATAGCAAATTTATGCTTGTATTTTTTGTCAATTTATGTTATCATAGGTGGCAGTAAAGGATATATAAGTAAGCTATTTGTATTAGTTATTATACATAACGCTTGTTATGTTACACAGGCTGCCGGTTGGCAGTCTTTTTTATATTATAAGGTGCATTCCTTCCATTTTCCTTTTATGCTCTGCACCTGTTGTTATAATATATATCCTTGTAGTATTAATGCTTGTATGTCCCAAAATATCGGCAAGCTTTGCAATATCTTTTTCAATTCCGTAAAAGGTTCTTGCAAATAAATGCCTCAAATTGTGAGGAAATACCTTTGATGGATTAACACCCGCCTGCTCACAAAGCGACTTCATTTCCCTCCATACAGTTGTACGGCTTATGGGTCTTTTTTGTGAGTTTACAAATACCGAACCCTCGGTTATTCCTGATAACTTAATATATTTAATTAATTGTTTTCTTAGCTCTTTTACAATAAACACCGTTCGGGTTTTGCCTTTACAGCTTACCGTTGCCTCGCCTTTAAAAACCGCCTCTGCAGTGATAAACTCAAGCTCACTCACCCTGATGCCTGTTGCACATATGGTCTGAAGAATAAGCGAAAGCCTTTCATTTTTCTTATTCTTTGCCGCACTTACCAAACGGAAATACTCTTCACGGCTAAGCTCCTTTTCCTCGGAGCAATATGCCTTTTTCTGTATCCTGTATTGTTTGATACAGCATTGCTCCAAGCCTAAGAAACGTAAAAAGGAATTTAGCGCCGCAATCACAGAATTTGAGCTAACCACCGAAAGACTTTGCGTTAACTCCTTTTTAAACTGCAAAGTCAGCTCCTTAGTTATCTCCCGTCCCTGAATAAAGCTAAAAAAACGTCTTACATCTCTAAGATATTTTTCAACCGTTGCCCTGCTTTTCTCCTGCTGATTTAATTCATTTTCGAACGCCTTTAGCGTTGCCGCAGAAATTGTACACATTTTAAAAACCTCCTCATAACATAGTGTGAATACTTTTTTGCCGCATATTCACTCTAAGCAGATTATAACATTAATAAAGCGGTTTAAAAAATGAGTGAAAATTATCCCGACAGATTTGCTCTATAATCTGTCGGGACTTTTATTTTACCAAAACCAACCAGCAGATACTATTACCGTAAAAGCAATAAGAAGCGATGAAATTCCTAAAGATATGCTATTGATGATTAGATACTTTCGTCTTATATTTTTTTCTTCATTAACAGCAGAAAAAATTATTGCAACAATATTCAGAATAATGGGTATCGGTATAAATAGTACAAATCCGAAGCCTGCAAGATGCCATGGCGCCCACAATCCCAAAATATTAAATAAGAAGGTGAGAATTCCCAATAACCACAAAACACCTGAAACAATATAGCTTGTTACGGTAATGAGTGTTGAAGAAATCTTCATAATTTACACCTATCCTTTAAATCTTTACTATACCTAAAACCAAAACCTAATGAAGAAAGTGCACCCAAAACAATTGAACCTATAATAACCATAGTGCAAGCGCTCTTTCTTCCGCAACTGATTTTTTCCATAACAATTGAAACAACCGTTTCCATAAGAGAAATAGAGGATGTAAGCGCTGCAAAGAACACAAGTATAAAGAATATTGCGCCTACAACTGTACCGCCTGTCATACTTTCAAAAACCTTAGGAAGTGTAACGAACATAAGTCCCGGACCTTTGTTGAGAGCCGCTTCGTTACCGCCTGAGAAAGCAAACACTGCAGGAATAACCATAAGACCTGCAAGAAAAGCAATACCTGTATCAAAAATCTCAATCTGATGAACAGATGATTCAAGATTAACATCCTTTTTCATATACGAGCCGTAGGTTATCATAATACCCATTGCAAGCGACATCGAATAAAAAAGCTGGCCCATTGCCGCAAGAACGGTTGTAAATGAGAATTTCGAAAAATCAGGTGTAAGATAATAAGCAACACCCTTCATAGCCCCTGGCATAAACATTGCGTATATTGCAACAAATAAGGTTAACACAACCAGTACAGGCATCATAAACTTACTGATTTTCTCAATACCCTTTTCTACACCAAGTAAAACTATCAATGCGGTAATTCCAATAAAGATAAGAAACCAAAAAAGCGGTTCAAAAGGCTTTGAAATAAAGTTTCCAAAATAATCGTCCTGTGCGCTGAACTCTGCTCCGCCCGAAACAAATACACAAAAATACTTTGTAACCCAACCGCCTATTACCGAATAATACGGCAGAATAATGGCAGGAATTACCGATGCTATAACACCTATAAACGAATATTTTTTGTTAAGCGTTTTAAACGCTCCAATAGCGCTTTGACCTGTTTTTCTGCCTATTGCAATTTCAGCTGTCATAAGTGCAAAACCAAATGTAACCGATAAAATTATGTAGATAAGCAGGAATATGCCTCCACCGTATTTTGCGGCAAGATAAGGAAAGCGCCATATATTTCCAAGACCTACCGCCGAGCCTGCCGCCGCAAGGACAAACCCTATTTTACCGGTAAAATAGCTCTTTTTTTCGCTCTTTTCCTTAACCCCTCTAAAAAATTTAATATAATGGTATTTTAACACATTAAAGTAATAAATACAACCATTTATTTCACAAAACCAAAAAAGACCGAAGGGTAAACCCTCCGGTCGAACAGTAAAACGAATTACTGAAGCTCAACAGTTGCGCCAACCTCAGCGAGCTTAGCCTTGATAGCCTCAGCGTCTTCCTTAGAAGCAGCCTCTTTAAGGGTCTTGGGAGCGCCGTCAACAAGAGCCTTAGCCTCTGCAAGGCCGAGACCGGTGATCTCGCGAACAACCTTAATAACCTTAATCTTCTCAGCGCCAGCTTCCTTAAGAACAACGTCAAACTCAGTCTTCTCTTCAACTGCTGCTGCGCCACCTGCTGCGGGAGCTGCTACTGCTACAGCTGCTGCTGCAGATACGCCGAACTCCTCTTCTACTGCTTTAACGAGCTCAGAAAGCTCAAGAACGGTAAGAGTCTTTAACTCTTCAATCATAGCTGTAATTTTCTCTGATGCCATTTTATTTTCCTCCATAATATGTTTTTTAAAGTTTTAATTATTCTGCGGCTTCGCCGTTTTTATCAACGATAGCCTGTACAGCACGTGCAAATGCTGCGATGGGTGCCTGGAATGCGCTGCAAACAGTTGCAAGCAGAACTTCCTTTGTGGGAAGCTTAGCAAGAGAGTCGATAGTAGCAACATCTACAACCTTGCCATCAAGGAAACCAGACTTAACCTTGAAATTGTCATGAGACTCTGCATATTTGCAGAGAATTCTTGCTGCTGCGGTATAATCCTCGTTAGAAAGAGCGATAGCAGTTGTTCCCTCAAGAACAGACTTCATCTCTTCAAGGTCAGTACCGTCAATAGCTCTGCCGAGAATGGTATTCTTTACAACGAAATACTCAACTCCGTTTTCACGAAGCTCCTTACGGAGAGCAGTATCGTCAGCAACAGTGATACCCTTATAGTCAACTATAACACCGGTTACCGCTGCAGAAATCTTCTCAGAAAGCTCAGCAACCTGCTGTTGTTTCTTTTCTAAAACTAATGCGTTTGGCAATGCGATTCACCTCCACAGAAACAATAAATGCCTGTCCAAGACTGAGGACAGGCATAAAAATAGACATAAAATTATTCTAAATTTAGGCGCGTACCTCGGCAGGCGTAAAGCTTACGGCATAATGCCACCTGCTGTCTTTGGATTGCAACACGATGATTATAATACAAACTTTAACATTTGTCAAGCATTTTTTAAAATTATTTTTTTGTTTGCTTGGTAGCATCCCTTGTAAAGATTGCATGAATTTTAAAATCAGATATTCCACTGCCAAATTCGGTAGGGATAACGGTTATTGTATGCTTTCCGCTACTTAGCCCTTTTACAACGGTTGTAGGAGAATTATCTATACAGGTAATTTCTTTCCATTCTCCCCCATCCACAGAATACTTAATTTTTGAGCTTCCTCTTAAATTCGTCCAGACAGAAAGCTCTGTACCGCTGAATTCAAAAGAAATCTGAGAATTAAGCGATTTGGTTGTGTAATAACCGTTATGAACACAATCACCGCCACCGTCAAACATACCGTTGTTCCAATTAAAGCCCTTTGTTTTTCCGTCTACTACCGCACCTTTAAGCTTTTCGCCCATAGCTGCAGTACGCTCACCGTCACACAAGTAACTGCTTTTCATTGACTTTAGCGGTTTGTCAGCATCCTTAAAGCCTGAATAATCGGTTTTAATGAGCATTTTTTCCAAGAATGAGCTTAAGCACACGCCATACTCAAAATAACCCTTATCGTTAGGATGAACTATATCAATAAAGTAATCAGACCATTTAAAATCTTTTTTACCCATTTTCTCCCACACATACTGACCCACATTTACAGACGAAATGCCATAGTGTTCAGATATTATTTCGTGTGCGGCAGCGGTAGTATACAAATCGGAAAGCTTGATTGTATAGCTATCGGTAGTGAGCACCGTTACAATATCACATTTGGGTGTGGCTGTACGTATTTCTCTTACGAGTGTTTCAAACTGTGCCGCAGCAGCCTGCTCCGATTCGCCGCAATAGTTGTCGTTTATAGCAAACTCAATAAACACAATGTCGGGATTATATTTTAACACATCCTCTTTAAGACGGTAAACACCAACCGAAGTTCCCGTTGCACCTATAGCGGCATTATGAGCATTTATTTTCGCGCTTTTGAAATTATTCTTTAACCAATTTGTGAGAAGACAAGCCCAGCTTGTGCCGTCCTCTGCATTACCGTAGCCTTTAGAGGCGCCGTAGCCCGCAGTTACAGAACCGCCGTAATAAACCACCGAAAGCGCCTTATCCTCGGTAAGTCTTTTATAGGTATGACCTAAAGTGTCACGATAATGATAAACGAAATGCTCTATACCGCTTGCCTCGTTCTTTTTATCAGAATCAGCTGTTGTGCCCACATTTACAGACACCGGCTTATAATTAACTGTAAAGCTTTTCGTAACGCTGTCTTGCTTGAAAACAAAGGTATTCTTACCCTTTGAAAGCTCTGCACTATATAGAAAACTACCGTCATTATTACATTCAACCGACTTGCCGTTTACCGTCAGCTTAATGTGAGGTGCACAGCTCCCCGTAAAAATAAAGGTCTGTTCTGTACTGTCTACCGTTGCAGCAGTAGGTCTTACAAAGCTTAAAAATGCTCCACTTGCCTCGTCTTTTTGAATAGTAGTGTCAGAAGAAACACCCGACTCGGCTTTACTGTTATCAATTATTTCATCCGAACTTTATTCTTCCGCTTCAGAGCTTACGGAAAGTGGCATATCACTATCCGAACCTTTAAGACTTTTCAAAGCCATAATTACACAAAGCGGAACAATTAACGCCAATATAACGGCAACCACAATAGAAATTATAATTATCTTTTTATTCATAAAGCTATACTCCTTTATTTTTCTCAAGAGCTTTTACATAAAAGCCCTTACTGTCGCCATCGGTAGCACACTGCAAAATCAAATAACATATTCCTGTAGGACATTCTGCAGTCATTTTAACCTTAAAAAATAGTTCATCAGCAATAAATACCAAAGCCTCTCCCTTTTCGGTATCGTAAGCAATATCAACCCTTACAAAGCCGTCACCCACATCAGCCGCATCAAGCTCAAACCAAAATGGCGATAACACCGCCGCATATGGGTCACAAACGTTATACCAACGGTCTGTAAGGATAAAACGCGCCTGTTTTTCTGTTAGCTTCAGCTCAACAGACACACTTCCTTGCTTTGAAAGCGGAAAATTCCAACCCATACCACCGATATTATTAACAAGTCTATCATCACTATGCTTCGATATATAAAGAGTTTCTGCATATCCGCCGTCAGGGTCGGGCATAGGATATGCCGCATATGTTCTGTTCCAAGCGCAATGTCCGTTACCGACATATCCGTAATGACTGCCCGAAACACTTTTAAGATATGTATGCACCGTGATGTTTTCCATACCCCTTAGAAAATCCTCTTTACGCGAGGTCTCCTTTAGCCAATCGGCATCAAAAATAACAATTCTTCTTGAGCATTTATTCTGACCTGCCGACACAAGTATTTTATTAAATGGAAGCTCATACGCCTGAAACTGATTTACACTCTTATCAGCTGAGGACGCTACGCCGCTTTTATACCTGAAATCAGCACTGTTTCTCTCAGGATTCAAGAGTATTTCTCTGTATCCGCTAAAGCTTTCACCACCGTCATCACTAATGGCGGCGTGAGCAACATCGCGGTTAGTAAACGCGTTTTCGCCGGTACCGTTTACAACAACGTCCCCCGCATAGGGAAGAACCTCTCTTGTGTTTGGCTGACTTAATGGCTTAGTATTATTCCAAAAGGTAATAATCCTCCCATCACACATTCTGAGCATAAACGGGGTTGTATTGGTGCCGTAAAAGGTTGATGGCTCAGGCTTACTCCAACTATCTCCTCCGTCATAGGAATAGCTTTTATAAAAGCAGTCAGACGGGGTTCTTATAAGCAGCATAAGCTTATTTTCCGAAAGCTCCACCGCATATGGCTCACTGCCCGAAAATTTACACCAACGAAGACCCTTATGTGGGAAAACAGTTTCAAATTCATAAGGTAAAGAAAGCTTTCGTCTTTCCCAGCTTTTGCCGAAATCATCCGAAAAAAAGAACTCAGGCTTTCCCTCACATTGACTCGCAAACCATATTCTGTCAGTAAAAGCCGACTGCTGAGGCAAAAAAGCATCTCCGTGCGCCTCATCACTCAGCTTTATTATCTCAGGGTCAGGGTCATCAGGACCTATTTCAGAGCGGTATACAAACAGTCCTCCCTCAATCCCCGAATTATTAATATACTTATCAACTGCAGTAACATAAATTCCTGCGCGTTCTATAATATGTGCAGGAATTCATTTTACCGTAAGAAAACTCTCTTTTCCAGGAAAGACCGCCATCCACCGAAGAAAGATAAGCCGTTTTCCCATCCTTAGCGAAATGTCCCGAAGCATATAGTTTACCGTATGAGCGTATCTCACCGTCAGGCAAAATGCAAATATCCCTACGCGCATCCGACAAAGGAATTTCTGTTACAGTAGGCTCATAAATACGCTTCAGGGCATCCTTTTGGTCTTCGCTTAATCTGTTTTCAATGTTTTGGAGATAGGTGTACATAAGCTTTGCTCCCTTTAATTGTGATACAGCTTTTTGGTTTGATACTTTGGCTCAAAGGTAATATTTACACCCAATTTTCTGAACACATTTTCGTCTACCCTTGAAAGAATTACACTTGAATGTGCTTCTGTTCCCTTAAGACGAGAGGCTTGATCGAGTGCCTTTTTGGCTATATCGCTTGTAGCGGCACAAATTGAAAGCGCGATGAGAATTTCATCGGTATGAAGTCTCGGATTATGATTACCCATTACATCGGTTTTAAGACGCTGTATAGGCTCGATAATGGTGGGAGAAATCAGGTCGATTTCATCAGGTATCCCTGCCAAAACCTTGAGACAGTTAAGCAACAATGACGAAGAAGCGCCCAAAAGACTTGATGTTTTACCTGTAATTATCTGACCGTTTTCAAGCTGTAGTGCCACAGCAGGAGCACCTGTGTCCTCCGCCTTACTGAGAGCCGCAGAAACAACGGGACGCGCATCAACAGTAACCTTTGCCTGCTTCATAAGAAGCTCTATTTTTGAGACATCTGCACTCTCGCCCATTCCCTGACGCGCAGATACCAATGCTGCATAGTAACGGCGCAGTATTTCCTGACAGGCAGCCGCATTTACTACCTCCTCATCGCAAATAGCAAAGCCTGCCATATTAACCCCCATATCGGTAGGACTCTTATACGGTGATTCGCCCAAAATACCCTCAAGCATAGCATTGAGCACAGGGAAAATTTCTATATCGCGGTTATAATTTACCGCTGTTTTATTGTAAGCCTCAAGATGGAATGGGTCTATCATATTAACATCGTTAAGGTCAGCGGTTGCCGCCTCATATGCAATATTTACAGGGTGCTTAAGCGGAATACTCCATACGGGGAAGGTTTCAAACTTAGCATAGCCTGCTCTAATACCCCTTTTGTGCTCGTGGTAAAGCTGTGAAAGACAGGTTGCCATTTTTCCGCTTCCGGGACCTGGCGCAGTAATTACGACAAGCTTTCGTGTGGTTTCTATGTAATCGTTTTTACCGAAACCGTTCTCGCTTATAATATGGGGAATGTTTGAGGGATAATCCTCTATCTGATAATGGCGGTATACCTTTATGCCAAGGCTTGTAAGTCTCTTTTCAAAGGCAATGGCAGAGGGTTGTCCCATAAATCGGGTTATAACCACACTTCCGACATAAAGACCTATTTCACGAAAAGCATCAATAAGGCGCAAGGTATCAAGGTCGTAGGTGATACCCAAGTCACCGCGACGCTTGTTTTTTTCTATTGCATCTGCATTTATTACAATTACAATCTCTGCATCCTCTTTAAGCGATAAAAGCATTTTAACCTTAGCATCAGGCTCAAAACCCGGAAGAACCCTTGCGGCGTGGTAATCATCGAAAAGCTTACCGCCGAATTCAAGATACAGCTTGCCGCCGAACATTGCAATTCTGTCCCTGATATTTTGAGATTGCAGCTCTATATATTTTTGATTGTCAAACCCTTTTTTCATAAAATTAACCCCAAATTAATCAACTGTTTTTTATTCCTGCTTTAATTGTTTTTTTCGTTTTCTAACCACTCAACATATTCCTCAAGGCACATATCAAGTTTGTTCATCTGCTTTGCGTGGTTTATACCCACAAACCGCCAATGCCAGGATTCGTGAATAACGCCTGTTATGGGCTGTTTATCCTTACGGTAACGCATAACAAATCCGTAATCCTCAGCATTTTCGGTCATCCATCTATACATTTCGGTGCTTTCAAATGCATCGCTTGCCATATTAAAATCAGCGCAAAGACCTGTATTATGCTCACTCGTGCCTGGACGGGCAACAACGGTAGCCGCCTTTGCCTCGTCACCGCCCACGCGATTCACCTGCTTTTGGAATAAATCCTTTTGAATAGCATAGCTTCTAAAGGGAGACCAAACCTTAAGATTTACTCCATCCTTTTGAGCGGCGGCAACCATTGCGGTGATATAAGGATATACATCCTTATGAATCTGTGTAACATAATTATTATTCCTGTACTTAGCGTCAATCTCCACAAGATTAGCTCTTACTTCAGTGTCATAGTTATCAGGCAGAGGATTATCCGCATTCACAAGTAAAAGCATACTGAAATCGGCATCTAAATTAATATTTACATTTGATGCTGTATCGTTGCTTTGGTTAGCAGATTGTGTTGCCGACTGTATCTGTGACTGAGATGAAGGCTCGCTCGTTTCTGAATTAACAGAGCTTATTAGGGACTCTGATTCAATTTCAGAGGTTGTTATACTTGATACTTGTTCAGAGCTTATAGCTCCATTATTCTCTATTTTTTTCCCCGAAATTAATGAAACCGTCAAAAAAATCACCAAAAATATAATAGCGGCTACAATAGCACCCAAAAAACCTACAATAATATTTCTTCTTAATATTGCCTTTTGTCTGTTTGTCATTTTCATCACTCTATTCATCAAGCTTAAGCACTGCCATAAATGCCTCCTGCGGCACCTCTACAGAGCCTAACTTTCTCATTCGTTTTTTACCTTCCTTTTGCTTTTCAAGAAGCTTCTTCTTACGGGTAATATCACCGCCGTAGCACTTTGCAAGCACATCCTTACGAAGCGCTTTAACCGTTTCTCTTGCGATTATCTTACCCGAAATTGCAACCTGAATCGGAACCTCGAAAAGCTGACGGGGTATATAATCCTTAAGCTTTTCGGCAATTCTTCTTGCACGGGCATATGCATTATCGGTATGAACGATAAAGGAAAGCGCATCCACAACCTCACCTGCAAGCATAACATCAAGCTTAACAAGCTTTGATTTTTCGTAACCCTTTGTTTCATAATCGTAGCTTGCATAGCCCTTGGTTCTTGACTTTAACGCGTCAAAGAAATCATAAACAATTTCGCCCATTGGCATTACATAATGAATATCCACGCGGTCACCCATATACTTCATATCGGTATAAAATCCGCGTCTTTCCTCGCAAAGCTGCATAATAGTGCCCACATAATCGCTTGGACTGTATATGTGAACATCTGCAACAGGCTCTAATGCCTCTGCAATAAAGGTCGGATCGGGATAGTTAGTTGGATTATCAACCGTTATTTCCTCACCGCTTGTAAGTACAAATTTATACTCAACGCTCGGCGCGGTTGTAACAAGGTCAAGATTATACTCTCTTTCAAGACGCTCTTGAATAATTTCCATATGGAGAAGTCCCAAAAATCCGCAACGGAAGCCAAAGCCCAACGCATTAGAGCTTTCAGGCTCAAAAAGCAGAGAAGCATCGTTAAGCTGAAGCTTGTCCAACGCGTCACGCAAATCAGGATACTTTGCGCCGTCAGCCGGATAAATACCGCAGAACACAACAGGATTAACCTTACGGTATCCCTCAAGCGGAGCCGAAACAGGACGGTCAGCCAATGTGATTGTATCACCCACTCTTGCCTCACTTACAGTCTTAATTGAAGCTGAAAGGTATCCTACCTCGCCTGCCTCAAGCACATCACACGGTTCAAGTGAAGTAGCACGCTTTCTGCCGATTTCAACTATATCAAAGGTAGCGCCCGTAGCCATCATTTTAATGGTGTCTCCGCTCTTAATTTTACCGCTTATAACTCTAAAATACACCACAACACCCTTATAAGGGTCATAGTATGAATCAAAAATCAACGCAGAAAGAGGCTCGTTTCTATCTCCCTTAGGTGCGGGAATGTCGGTTACAATTCGTTCAAGCACATCTTCAATATTAATACCTGTCTTTGCCGAAATAAGCGGAGCATTATCAGCAGGGATTCCGATAATATCCTCAATTTCAGCCTTTATCCGCTCAGGCTCGGCAGATGGCAGGTCTATCTTATTTATAACAGGCAGTATTTCAAGACCGTGGTCTACCGCAAGATAGGTATTTGCCAAGGTCTGCGCCTCAATTCCCTGAGAGGCATCGACAATAAGCACTGCACCCTCACAGGCGGCAAGCGAGCGTGAAACCTCATAGTTAAAGTCAACGTGCCCCGGTGTATCTATAAGATTGAGCTCGTATTCAAGACCGTCACTCGCCTTATAATAAAGTGTTACCGCGTGCGCTTTAATCGTAATACCGCGCTCTCTTTCGAGGTCCATACTGTCAAGTATCTGCTCCTCCATATCGCGCTGTGCTACAGACTGCGTAAGCTCAAGCAAACGGTCTGCTAATGTAGATTTACCGTGGTCAATATGTGCCACAATACAAAAATTCCTTATTCTATCAAGTGGGAAGGACATATACTACTCCTTTATAGCTTATAAAAATACAAATTTATCATACCACAAAACACCTTATAAAGTAAATAGTAAACTTATATTTTTTTAAAATAAAAATTTTGTATTTACAAATTATTAATAATATCATAAAATATTAACTGTATATTTGAATTCAGAAAGAGGGTGTCATTATGACTGACAAAAAAATACTCATTGCAGACGATGAGGAGCGCATAGTAAAGCTTGTAAGTGACTTTTTAAAAAATGCAGGCTTTTCTACCGTAATCGCTCTCGACGGCAAGCAAGCTTTAGAGCTTTTTAATCTCAATAAAGATTCCATATCCCTTGCTATTATCGACATAATGATGCCTGAAATTGACGGTTGGACGCTAACCCGTGAAATAAGAAAAATTTCTGATGTGCCGATAATTATGCTTTCAGCACGTGCCGAAGAATTTGACCTGCTTGAAGGCTTTGATTCGGGTATCGACGAGTATGTTACAAAGCCATTCTCCCCTGCCGTACTTGTCAAAAGGGTTGAAGCTCTGCTAAAGCGGTCAGATAAGCTTGATAAGACTGAAGGCTGCGCCCAAAAAGGACTTCGTATAGATGCTGATGCATTTTTAGCTTTTGTAGACGGTAATCCGCTTGAACTGACTTTAAAGGAATTCGAGTTATTATCTTATCTATACGAAAATGCAGGCAGAGTTCTATCACGCGACCAGCTTTTAAACGCCATCTGGGGTTACGATTATGTAGGTGATACAAGAACCGTAGACTCACATATAGCAAGACTTAGAACAAAGCTCGGCCATTACGGAATATCGCATTTAAAAACCATATACGGAATGGGGTATAAAATTGAAATTTAGCTTTTTAAAAACAAAGCTTTGGTTCAATATTTTTATAAGAGTTGCAATAATTTTTGTTGTCTTTACGCTTGTTATTGCCCTTTCAAATATAAGCTTTCTTATTGATTTCTTTGGCTACAAGGAAAAGTTAGCGCTTAAGGAACAGGTTATTGTTGTAAGTCAGCTTGATTTTTCCGATTCAAACAAAATTATAAGCGAGCTTTCTAAAATAAACGAAAAATATAATTTTGATGTAGAAATTTATAATCAAAAGGGTGATATTCTTTATACTACTCACGGTAGTCAGATGATGGATTTCTTTCACCAAAACAATGATAAATTTGCAATGTCTCACGAAAAATTAATAACTCAAGAGCGTGAAACTATGAGCAACGGAGTTATTTACGAGGAGGTTATCCGCGCCTTTGACGGCAACGAGTATCTGCTTTGCCGTAAGGAAATAAATAGCTCAATGCTTGCCGAGGTAAGGGTTCAAAAGCAACTAATAGCTAACTCTGCCGCAATTGCAAATGAATTTATAATTATTATATCGGTTATATTTTTAATTGTAGCTATTATATGGGTTTTCATATTTGCACGGCAGTTTTCTCAGCCCATTATGCAAATGAATGAAATCACAAAAAATATGGCTGAGCTCAACTTTGAACGCAAGCTCACCATAGACCGCAAGGACGAAATCGGTCAGCTTGCCGTTTCGGTTAATAATCTATCTGATACTTTATCTGAGGCATTAAGCAGTCTTAAGGCTACAAATGAAAAGCTCCGTGACGAAATTGAGCTTGGGCATCAGCTTGATGTTATGAGGCGCGGATTCGTTGCGAATGTTTCGCACGAGCTGAAAACACCCATTTCTATAATAAGCGGTTATGCAGAGGGACTGAAGCTAAATATCAACTCTGCTTCAAAAGATGAATACTGCGATACAATAATAGAAGAAAGTCAGCGAATGAACCGCCTTGTGCTTAGTATATTGGAGCTTTCAAGATACGAATCAGGTCAAATACCGCTCAACAAAAAGGTATTTGATATTTCGGTTATCACAGCAGATATGCTAAAACGAATTTTCAAAACAAAAAATATTGATGCTATTTGTAATATACCCGAAAATACTCTTGTTTTTGCAGATGAATTACAAATAGAGCAGGTACTTAAATCTTTTCTCGAAAACGCGCTTGTCCATACACCTGAATACGGAAAGGTAACAGTTTTTGCAGAACAGACTAATGATACTGTAAAAATAACGGTTTACAACACGGGAAGCCATATCGACGAAACACTTATGCCCGAAATTTGGCAAAGTTTCTACCGTGGCGATAAATCCCGCAAACGCGAAAAAAGCCGTTTTGGATTAGGACTTTCCATAGTCGCCGCAATAATGAAGCTTCACGGAAAAAGCTGTGGAGTTTACAACACAACAGACGGGGTATGCTTTTGGTTTGAGCTTCCCTTAGCAGAGGAAAATAACATAATATAGCAAAGTAACCGATTCTTACCGAAAACGATTTTTCCGCATTATGTGAGGAGGGAATAAATTAGTCCGCCGTAAACTATTTTATTAGCAATAAGTAAAGTGCTGTATCTATTACTGTATAGATAAACATTTTTATTTTTGCTAAAATCAATTTTTCATATTTTTTGTTTCAATTCTTAACTTAAATTACGAAAACAGTACCCTGACCAATTAAGGTTAAGGTACTGTTTAGTTTTTATGCCACAATTGTCAACCTAATTTGTGATTTATAATTTATTATTTCTTACTATCAATTCATGAGCCTGCATCTTGAGTAAGGCATAATCTTTATCAAGGTTATCAAGTCGTTGTCTTAGAATATCCTCATAGGTGCTTTTCTTTTTGTTAAGTGCATTGATTTTTTAAATCCAATGCTTTATTACTGTAGGTGATGTACCGCCGCTGTCTATAAATTTTTGGATACTCTTCTGATACATCTCAATATCTCGCTTGTAATTGTTGTAAAATTCTTCAGCCATTGTCTTTTATAATAATTGCTTGCAAAAGTTTTTCTTTTTGCTCCTTTGGACAGTTGAGCTTGCTAATATATTTTACTACAGCGTCGATATGCACATCGGCAACTGCTTTTTTTATCTTATCTTTTCCCTCTTCTGTTTTTGGAAAATGAACAATCACATTCAAGGCATATCAACTCCTTTCGGTAAAATATATGAACTACTGCTTGTCAATAATGCTATTCGAGTATAGGTTAGAGATGCAAGATAAATCCTTGTAACATCCTCCCTTTCGTGACCGAGCAGTTTTAACATTCCTTTATCCTATGATTATGATTGAAATTTATAAACCATCATCTCTATAAGACGCAAAAAAAGCCGTAAAACGAATCGTATAGACCATTTTACAGCTTTACATAACACATATTAGATTTAACACATTTTTTCAATTAACTCGGCAAGCCACTTAGGCCTATTATGTCCAATGGGTTGAAGCTCGCCGTTTTTATATTTTGCAACAGTTACAAAACCGTTGTCATTATCATAAAAGGTTGCTTCATTACAATACGGTAATACTAAAAGCAAATCGTCAAATCGCTTTGCAAATCTCTTGCTAACTGCTTCAGTGTCAATATTATGACCGCCTTTTCTCACACGGTTTTCAATGCGCAGTAGACTTTCTTCCATTGTGTCAAGACCTACATAATAAAGACGAATATAATAATCTTTCTCAATAGAGCGTTTAATAGTATTAAGAGTTTTCTTTCCTGACAGTGTTGTTTCCTGTGTAAAACAAATTTCTTTTTCCAAGCAGTCATCAATTATAGCTATAGCTTGCTTACCGCCTTCTATTGCATTTCCACTACAAGAAACGGTAATTTTATCAACATCAATTATCTTTCCTAAATTATCAATTTCAGTTCTTAAAACACCTGTAAGACTGCTTTTTCCACAACCATTCACTCCGGCAATAATTGTATAAGTTTTCATTCACTCAATTCCTTTACGAATTTTACGGTAATATTATATCACAATAAAACTTCAAATTCAACAATATATTATTTATGGTTGCTATATTGTGGACTTTGTATTATTACACATATAACATATCAAAGGAGATAGTTATGAAACAAGACAACAGAAAAATTGCAATATACTCAAGAAAATCAAAATTCACAGGCAAGGGAGAAAGCATTGAAAATCAAGTTGAAATCTGCAAAAGCAGAATAAAATCTCAATATCCTGATATTTTGGATTCAGACATTTTAATTTTTGAAGATGAAGGATTTTCGGGAGGCAATATGAACCGACCGAAATTTAAAGAAATGATGCGTCTTGTAAAGGCAAATAAAATTAAAGCGATATATTCCTACCGTCTTGACCGAATAAGCCGTAGTGTTGTTGATTTTGCAAATATGTATGAAATACTTGCTGAACTCAATGTATCATATGTATCTGCTACTGAATGTTATGAGACCTCTACCCCGCTTGGCCGTGCTATGATGAGCATTGCAACGGTTTTTGCACAGCTGGAAAGAGAAACTATTGCCGAGAGAATAAAGGACAATATGCACGCTCTTGCAAAGTCGGGGCGATGGCTTGGCGGTATTACTCCCACAGGCTACAGGAGTACGCAAATTGTGGGCAGTATTACGGTTGACGGCAAGGAAAGAAAAGCATATAAACTCGATATTATAGAAGATGAAGCAGATATAATCCGTTTGATATATTCTAAATTTATAGAATATAATTCTCTAACAAAAACTGAAACCTACCTTTTACAAAACGGTATTAAAACGAAAAACGGAAGAAATTATACTCGGTTTTCAATTAAAGCGATACTTCAAAATCCTGTTTATGTTGTAGCCGATGATTCTACATTAAATCACTTTAAAAACCTTGGAATTGAAATTTATTCTGACGAATCAGAATTTAAAGGAAAACAAGGTGTTATGGCATATAATAAAACCCTACAACGCGACGGAAAGACCAATAAAATACGAGAATTCCCAGAATGGATAGTGGCAGTTGGCAAGCACAAACCTATTATTGAAAGTGGTGATTGGATAAAGGCACAGGAACTGCTTTTGCAAAACACATCTAAATCATACCGCAAGCCTAAAAGCAACCACGCTTTGCTTTCAGGTCTGCTTTATTGTGCTGATTGCGGTAGCTTTATGCGTCCTAAAAAATCTAAAAGACTAAATTCAACCGGGGAAGAAATTTATGCTTATATCTGCGAAATGAAAGAAAAAAGCAGAATGCACAACTGCAAAATGAAAAATGTTAACGGTAATCAGTTGGATAAAGCGATTTGCGAAGAAATTAAAAAACTCGATGAGGATAGTGATAGGTTTATCACTTCTTTGCTTGAAGCATCCAAAAAAAATGCAGAAAATACCAAAGAATATGAAAAGCAGATAGAAACACTTAACAAAACCTTTGCCGAAAATGAAAAGCAAATTAAAAATTTGGTTACGGTTTTAGCACAAAGCGAACCTACTGCAATCACATACATAAATGAACAGATTAACGAACTGCATAATAAAAACGAGCAAATTAAAATTAAAATTTCAGAACTCAAATCAGTATCAGAAGACAGAGTGCTGACAGATGAGGATTTTTATACATTAAAAACTATGCTATCATCATTTTCGAAAACCTTTGATACAATGAGTTTAGAAGAAAAAAGAGCCGCCCTTCGTGTATTCGTCAAACGAATTGAATGGGACGGCGAGAATGTAAATGTTTATCTTTCGGGAGATGAAGATTTATCCCTTAAAGGTACCGATTTGCGGACGCTGAGTGACTATAGCGAATGAAATACTAATGTTTTTTCGCAATCAGAAAAAGAGCGCTCAGGATGTTTATATCGGCGACACAATTGATACCGATAAGGACGGTAATGTCCTTACCTTTGTAGAAGTTCTTGCTGATAAGCGTGACATTGTGGAGGAAATCGACACAAAATTGAAGCTTGAAAAGCTTAAAGCCATACTTTCAGACTGCCTTGATGAACGCGAGAAGCAGATTATCGCTATGCGTTACGGGTTAAACGGGAATACCGAGCTTACGCAACGCGAAATCGCCAAAAAGCTAAAAATTTCAAGAAGCTATGTTTCCCGAATAGAAAAATCCGCCTTAGAAAAACTAAGGCGGCAGTTTTAAAAATTACGCATTATATATAATAATTTTCTTGCTTATTATATCCCTATTTTATTCTAAGCCCCTTTGGATAATGGTTTTTGGCAACTCCGTTTACCACCTTTACTCCTCCAACGGGGCATCCGCTTACGGTGATTACCGCCCATCCGTTTGGACAGTCCACCTCTATTTCCTCACCGTGCAGATATTTTTTTATTTCCTCGCTTTGAGGCTCTAAATCAATCTGCCTTTTAAAGTTTTTTCCCAAAGCCATAAAGAACTGATGGTGTGGCTGAATATAATTTTTTCTAAGCTCGCCTATGGTTACTCCGCAAGAAAATGCAAGCTTTTCGGGGATTTCAAGCTCACCTTCGTAATATACATAATTCTTATTATAAAGTTTTATGGCATCAGGATTGTAGCATTGGAGCACATCATCAAGAAAATCGGTTAACGCCTTTTCAGGAGTGATATTCTTCTTTTTTTGAGATGTACTGTAAAATTCTCCCCTGTCCTCATCGTTTTTACGCAGAACCGCCATAAACTGCCCCTCGCCTTTCAGCTTATGCGGATAGCAACGTCTTGCAAAGTGTATATTTTCACATTCACATCCCTCAAACACAACTCCATCAGCCGTATTTTCTGCCACCCTTTTGGTTACAGGAACAATTGAAAATTCAGTATGACGCTTTAAAAAGCCGTCTATCTGCATTTCGTTTTCCTCTAAAGAGAAGGTACAAGTAGCGTAAATTATGTATCCTCCGCCCTTAACGGCTTTTGCGGCGTTTTCGAGTATTTCGGTCTGTCTTGCCGCGCATTTTTGCACATTCTGGAGACTCCATTCGCTCACCGCCGCCTCTTCCTTGCGGAACATTCCCTCACCCGAGCAGGGAGCGTCAACCATAACAAGGTCAAAGGTCTGTGGGAAGACTTTTGCAAGCTGTTCGGTGTCGGTGCTTGTGGTTACGGTATTCTTAAGCCCCAACCTTTCAATATTTCCCGCTAAAATTTTAAGGCGAGACGAAACTATCTCATTTGAAACCAAAACACCATTTTTACCGAGCTTATTCTTTAGCTGAGTGCTCTTGCCACCCGGCGCGGCGCACATATCAAGTATTTTCCAATCAGGCTCAATATCAACACATTCGGCAGGCGCCATTGCGGCAGGCTCCTGCACATATATGAGTCCCGCGTGATGAAAAGGGTGATTACCAACCTTTTCAAAATCAAGATAAAAGCCATTCTCAACATAGGGGATTTTTTCTTTTCCGAACGGATTTATTTTTTCAAACTGGGATAAGCCAATCTTCTCTGTATTCACACGAAAACCCTTTACAGGCTCCCTCTCCAACGCCTCACGGAATTCGGCGTATTCCTCCCCTAAAAGGGACATCATTCTCTGCTCAAACTCTATGGGTAAAATCATACTTTTTCCTCACCCGTTAAATTCATTTCGGTATAAAGCATACACATTCCAACCGCCGTTATAGCGGCGGTTTCTGTGCGGAGAATTCTTTCGCCTAACGAAATAGTTTGACCGCCCAATTTTATAGCCCTCTCTATTTCCGACTCCTCAAAGCCGCCCTCAGGCCCTATAAAAATGCCGACGCTCTGCCCTTTTTTCAGTCCTTTTAAAGCCTCTTTTGTAGCTGTCATTCCCCTTACGTTTTCGTATGGAATGAGGGTTACATCAAGACTGCTTGCCAACTTTAGCGCATCATTATAGGACATTGGCATATATATTTCAGGCACTACATTCCGTTTACTCTGCTTAGCCGCACTCTCGGCTATTGCCTGCCAACGCTCGGTTTTTGATTTCTTTTTTTTCGGGTCAAGCTTTACCACACAGCGATTCATCTCCACAGGCACCACCGCCCAAACACCAAGTTCCACCGCCTTTTGGATTATAAGCTCCATTTTATCGCTTTTGGGAAGTCCCTGAATAAGATAGAGCTTTATTTTAAGCTCGCTATCCTTATAATTTTCCTCAACTATCTCCACAATTGCGGATTCTCCCATAAATTCCTCTATGCGGCAAAGATGACTCACTCCGTCACAGCTAACCAAAAGTGTATCACCCTCATTCATACGGAGAACATTTTTAATATGCTTATAATCCTGACCGCTTATAACAAAGCTATTTTGATTCCTTGCTTTAGCGTCTACAAAAAAGTTAAACATTTTTTCTCACTTCTTTTTCTTGTGAATATTTCGTATGGTTTTTTTGGGCTTTTTGGTATTATTCTTTACCGCTCCCCTTTCAGGTGCAGCAAGACAATCCTTACCCGTACCGATAAGGTCATATCTTCCTGCTTTTTTGAGAGCAGAAAGCACTATTTCGCGGTTTTCAGGCTTAAAATATTGGAGAAGCGCTCTCTGCTGAGCCTTTTCGGCAGATGTTCTCGGCACATAAACAGGCTTCATTGTATTAGGGTCGAGTCCCGTATAAAACATACAGGTTGATACCGTTCCCGGTGTTGGATAAAAATCCTGAACCTGTTCGGGACGAAGATTATTTCTTTTAAGAAATAGACTCAGCTCTATAGCATCTTTCATTGTGCTTCCCGGATGTGATGACATAAGATACGGCACAAGATACTGCTTCTTTCCAAGCGCCTTTGTAAGCTCATAAAAGCGCTTTTCAAAGCGTGTATACACCTTAAAAGACGGCTTACCCATATATTTCAGCACATTATCCGAGCAATGCTCAGGCGCAACCTTAAGCTGACCGCTTACATGGTGGCGGACAAGCTCCTTAAAGAATTCCTCGTCCTCATCGGCTATGAGATAATCAAACCGTATTCCCGAACGGATAAACACCTTTTTAACATTTGGCAGTGCCCTTAATTCACGCAAAAGCTTAAGATAATCGGTATGCGACACCTTAACCGCAGGACACATTTCAGGCGCCAAGCATTTACGGTCGGCACAGAGTCCCTTTTTAAGCTGTCCCTCACAGGAAGGGGCGCGGAAATTAGCGGTAGGACCGCCCACATCGTGAATATAACCCTTAAAATCTGACATCTGGGTTATCTTCTTCGCCTCGTCAATAACAGACTGATGGCTTCTAACGCTTATCTGTCTGCCCTGATGATAAGCAAGCGAGCAGAAATTACAAGCACCATAGCAACCGCGGTTATGAATTATCGAAAACTTAACCTCTTCGATTCCCGGTATACCGCCCATAGCCTTATATGACGGGTGGTAGTCTCTCATAAATGGAAGAGAATAAACCTTGTCCATCTCCTCGGTGGTGAGCGGTTCCATAGGCGGATTTTGCACTACTATCACATTTCCGTGCTTCTGTATAACCGTTTTTCCACTTGTTGCGTCCTGTTCTCTCTGCTGAATTTTACAGGATATTGCATACTGTCGCTTGCCCTGCTCATTCGGCTCCCTTACAAGCTCAAAGGAGGGACACTCCACCGTTCCTTTTATGGGTTGATACTCACCGCTATTCACCTTGTAACAGGTGCCCTTTATATCGGTAAGCGCCGAAATTTTTTCACCGCTTGCAAGGCGGTGCGCTATTTCCACAATATGCTTTTCGCCCATACCGTACATCAAAAGGTCTGCTGTAGACGAAATCAGCACCGATGGATGAACCGCATCGTCCCAATAATCGTAATGGGCAAAACGCCTCAATGACGCCTCTATTCCGCCGATTGCAATTGCCACATCGCCAAAAAGAGCCCTTAGTCTCTTGCAGTAGACTGTAACCGCTCTGTCAGGTCGAACCCCTGCTCTGCCGCCGGGGGTGTATGCATCATCGCTACGGCGTTTTTTCGCGGCGGTATAGTGTGCTACCATTGAATCTATATTACCGCTATTGACCAAAAAAGCGTATTTCGGTCTTCCAAAACGGGTAAAATCCTCATCCCTTACAGGCTGGGGTATAATACATACCTTAAATCCCTCGTTTTCAAGCACACGCGAAATAATCGCCGTACCGAAGCTTGGGTGGTCAACATAAGCATCTCCCGTAACTATTATAAAATCGGGCTCGGTAAACCCTTGCTTTTTCATTTCTTCAACTGTTATAGGTAAAAAGGGCATAAAATTCTCCTATTACTTAATATATTGTATTATTATAACATAATAAATCCCTATAAGCAAGGTGGAAGAGCTATGGATACAAAAGAAAAACAAAAAAATTCAACTTCTAATTGTTTTAGCGCAATAATAATTACTCAATGTATCTGTGTTACGGTTATAATTTTTACTATTTTGGGGCTTAAGCTTTGCTTTAAAAAAGATTTTTCAAAGGCAAAAAATTGGTATATTCAAAACATTTGCGTTGACACCGATATAAACGAGGTGCTTTCGGGAGAGGATACCCAAAATGAAGTTTAAGCTTTTCGGTACTGAAATATATGTTTCCTTTCTTTTTGCGGCAGTAATTACGCTTATGTTAGCCACCGACCGCACAGGCTATATTCTGCCCACTCTTTTTGCCTCAATGGTGCACGAGGCAGGACACCTTTTTGCTATGTGGGTAAAGGACTGCGCGCCTAAAAAAATCAAGCTTATTCCTGCCTCTGTTCAAATAACGAGACCCGTAGGCAGTAATTACAAAACCGATATAGTTGTAGCTTTATGCGGTCCTATCGTTAACATTGTTTTGTTTTTTACTCTTTTCTTCAACTATCTTGCCTTTAAAAACCAAACCACCTTATATTTTGCGTTACTTAATCTTATAATCGGTCTTTTTAATGCTCTACCCGTTTCAGGGCTTGACGGCGGTACGGTGCTTTTCTCACTAATAGCACAAAAAAAGGGGGTTAATAAGGCTACCGTCACTCTGCGAACCATATCGCTTGCTTTTTCACTTATTATTCTGATAATCGCAATAATTCTAACAGTAAAAGGAAATGTTAATATTTCACTTTTTATAATAGCAATTTATCTTGCGGTTATGAGTATTATTAAATTATAGTTGAAAGATTTTATAATCTGTTGTAAAATAGGATACGAAAAATAATTTAAGGATGTTTTTAATGGATGTAAAAGAATTTGAAAAACTGCTTTTATCTGTTCAGAAACCCGGTCGCTATTCGGGCGGAGAGATAAACAGCGTTATAAAGGATAAAACAAAGGTAGATGTGCGGGTTGCGCTCTGCTTTCCTGATACCTATGAAATCGGAATGTCTCACCTTGGAATGAAGATACTTTATTCTCAATTTAATTCGCGTGAGGATATTTGGTGTGAGCGAGTTTTTGCCCCTTGGACCGATTTTGAGGAGGTTATGCGCGAAAACAATATTCCGCTTTTTTCGCTCGAAAGCCGTGACTCAATTAAGGATTTCGACTTTATAGGCTTTACGCTTCAGTACGAAATGGCATATACAAATGTTCTTAATATGATAGATTTAGCAGGACTCCCGCTCCGCTCGGCTGACCGAAAGGAACTTTCTCCGCTTGTTGTTGCGGGCGGTCCTTGTGTATGCAATCCCGAACCCTTGGCAGATTTTATTGATTTATTCTTTTTGGGTGAGGGCGAGGAGGTTGACCTTGAGGTTATCGACCTTTACAAAAAGCACAAGGCAATGGGTAGCAGTAAGCTTGATTTTTTGCGCGAGGCGGCAAAAATCGAGGGTGTTTATGTCCCGTCACTTTATAATGTGGACTATAATGAGGACGGAACTATCTCGGCAATCACACCCGAAGAAAATGTTCCTGCAACGGTTAAAAAGCGTATCATAAAAGATTTGGATAGCTGTTATTATCCCAATACCTTTGTTGTGCCTTTTATTGAAATCGTGCACGACCGCGCAGTTCAAGAGGTTTTTCGCGGTTGCATAAGAGGTTGCCGTTTCTGTCAGGCAGGCTTTATATACCGCCCTGTCAGAGAGAAAAGCGCTGATACTGTAAACCGTCAGGCAAAGTGCCTTTGTGAGAGCACAGGCTATGACGAAATCTCCCTTTCCTCGCTGAGCACAAGCGACTACAGAGAAATTGAACCTCTTCTTAACAAAATGCTCGGCTGGACTCAGGATTCACATATAAGTCTTGCCCTGCCGTCGCTTAGAATTGATAACTTCTCGGACGAGCTTCTCGAAAAAATTAAGCACATAAGAAAGAGCGGTCTTACCTTTGCGCCTGAAGCAGGTACGCAGAGGCTTCGCGATGTTATAAACAAAAATATCACCGAGGAAGAAATTTTAAACACCTGCAAAACCGCCTTTGAGGGTGGGTATATGTCGGTTAAGCTCTACTTTATGTTGGGACTTCCCACCGAGACCGACGAGGATTTAAAGGGCATTGCCGATTTGGGACAAAAAATAGTTAATCTTTATTACGAAAACCCCAACAAGCCCAAGGGCAAGGCTGTATCGGTATCAATCAGCGTTTCAACCTTTGTTCCAAAGCCGTTTACCCCTTTTCAGTTTGAGCCTCAAATAGATGAAAACGAAATTCGCCGCAGACAGGAATATCTTAAAAGCTGTATAACCACCAAAAAAATATCCTTAAGCTATCACGATTCTTCTACAAGCTTTCTTGAGGGCGTTATGGCAAGGGGTGACCGCAGGCTCGGTGCAGTTCTTGAAAGTGCATACAAATCAGGCTGTAAATTTGATAGCTGGAGCGAATGCTTCGACCTTGAAAAGTGGAATTCTGCCTTTGAGAAATGCGGTATAAACCCTGCATTTTATGCCAACAGAACCCGTGAATACAGCGAGATTACTCCTTGGGAACACCTTGACTATGCGGTTACTAAAAACTTCCTTATAAAGGAAAACTGTCTTGCGCACAATGCCGAGACTACACCTAACTGCCGCGAAAAATGCGCAGGCTGCGGCGCGGCTTGCTATGGGGAGGGCGTTTGCTTTGAGAGACATTAGAGTTTTTTATAAAAAGCTTGGCAGAATGAAGTTCGTGTCGCACCTTGATATGAACCGATTTATGTCAAGGCTTATTACAAAATCGAAAATACCCGTTTGGTACACCGAGGGCTTTAATCAGCACCTTTATATGAATTTTGCCATTCCGCTTTCCTTGGGCTTCGAGGGACTTTACGAGATTATGGACATTCGCCTTACCGACGATAATTACAGTCTTGATGAATGTCTCAGCGCCCTTAAAGCCGTTTGCCCTGAGGATATTGAGTTTTTTGCCGTAAAACCACTCACCCGCAAAGCAAAGGAAATTGGCTTTGCAGAATTCAAGCTTTCGCTTGACGAGTTCTCTGAGGCGGAAAAGCAAAAGCTTTTAGAATTTCTAAGCAGAGAATCAATACTTTGCCTTAAAACAGGCAAAAAGGGCAAGGTAAAGGAAATTGATATTATACCAAAAATCCGATCCTTTACTCTTGCTGATGATACCCTCACACTCTGCCTTGTGGCAGGCAGTGACGATAATCTGAATCCGTCACTTGTGATGTCTGCATTTTTTGAACAGACCGACACAAAACCGCTTTACTACACCGTTTCGAGAACAATGATTTTCGATAAAGACGGAAATATTTTTGAATAAACTATAATTTACAACTCAAATCAGATAATAAAAAGAGCACGGAAGAAGTTTAGTTTTTTACTTCTTCCGTGCTCTTTTTTAATATCAAACTATAAAATTAGCGCTTTAACTGTAAATCGTAGTGAACATCATAAGCCTTTTCTTCTTCAAGGAACTTATGGCGTGTATCAACAACCTCACCGTTATTTCACTTTCTGTCACCAACCGACTCGGTGGTACCCATAACAGTAACATTAACCTGTCTGCAACGGGCAAGTACATGGTCCCAATCAATAAAGTAAACATGAGCAAACTCACCGCCGTCAAGGATACCGTCCTTAATGGTCATTGTTTCGCTTCTGCCGAAGAAACTGATAAATAAATAATTTATTTTGATTTTAAGCTTTGTTATAAACTTAAGCCTCAATGCATATACTTTTGATGTAAAGAATGTATGCTATATTCGGAGGAGAGATTTATATGATTATCCGTTGGAAAAAATTACTTATTAATTTAGCAATACCGCTTGCGGTAGGCGGACTTTCCGCGCTTTCTACAATGGGGAGTATGGAAAGCTTTGAGCAACTCAATAAACCGCCGCTTTCACCTCCCGGATGGCTATTCCCTATTGTTTGGACAATACTATTTATACTTATGGGTATAGCCGCGTATCTTGTTTCAGTATCGGGGAAGCCGACAGATGCCGCATTTAAGTATTACGGTCTGCAATTAGTTTTCAATTTTTTGTGGTCGGTAATCTTTTTTAACTTTGAAAACTATCTCTTAGCCTTCGTTTGGCTTATTGCTTTGCTTGCGCTTATTGTAATAACAGCTGTAAAATTTTATTCAATTGATAAGCGGGCGGGATATCTGTTTATTCCGTATATTTTGTGGGTTATATTCGCAGGATACCTTAATTTGGGTATTTATATATTGAACAGATAAAACGAAATGGGGCTGTCTCTATAAAGGTAATTTGCACATTCAAAACCTTATGAGACAGCCTCATTTTTAAATTTAAATAATATTAAAAGTCATTAATTTCTCTTTGAAAGAATATCTTCCTCGTATTTCTTAACCTCGTCAAACCACTCTGCACCTGCAGGAACGCCCTCGCTCTCGCAGTAATGCTCCCAAATATCGCCAAATGGGTAGGTCTTTAATTCTTCGGTAAGCATCATAAGCTCAGTGAGACGGTTTTCGTCCTGAAGTTTCTTAAGAAGTGCATTAGGAGTAACCAATGCGCTGAGCAAGGCCTTCTGCCAGCTACGGAAACCGACAGTCCATGCAGATATACGGTTAATGCTCGCATCAAAATAGTCAAGCGCCATATAAACCCTGTCAGTAGCGTTGCAACGAACAATCTCCTTTGCCATCTCCTTAGTCTCATCATCAAACAATACCACATGGTCGGAATCCCAACGGATAGGTCTTGTAATGTGCAATGCGATTTCGGGGAAGAAGCATAAAAGCGCAGGAATCTTATCCGACACAACCTCGGTAGGATGATAGTGACCGTTATCCATAAGCGGTAAGCATCCCTCGTGAGTAGCAGCAAAGGTGAGTGAAAACTCTGCTGAGCCTGCTGTGAATGCCTCAACACCGATACCGAATACCTTTGATTCTACGCAAGGCTTAACCTTTGTTCTGTCAAAAGGCTCAGAAAGAATCTGCTCAATCGAATCCTTATATCTTTCGCGGGGACCCATTCTGTCAGAAGGAATGTCCTTATAACCGTCGCCAATCCAAATGTTCATAACACAGGGAATACCTGTTTCCTCGGCAAAATACTGGGAAATGCGGATACAAGCCTTACCGTGCTCTATCCAGAAACGGCGTACATCCTCGTCAGGGCTTGTAAGCGAAAGACCGTCCTTACACATAGGATGTGAGAAAAATGTAGGGTTGAAATCTATACCCATATTATGCTTCTTTGCAAACTCAACCCATTTTGCAAAATGCTTAGGCTCAATTTTGTCACGGTCTGCAGTCTCACCGTCAAAAATAGCATAGCAAGCGTGGAGATTAAGCTTCTTCTTTCCGGGACAAAGCGAAATAACCTTTTCCATATCATCCATAAGCTCTTGCGGTGTCCTCGCTTTACCGGGATAATTACCCGTAGTCTGAATTCCGCCAGTCAAAGGGCCGTCTTGGTCAAAGCCCTTAACATCGTCGCCCTGCCAGCAATGAAGGCTTACAGGAAGACTCTTAAGTGTTTCTATAGCCTTTTCAACATCCACACCTAAAGTCTCATAGCGTTTTTTTGCTTCTTCGTATCTGCTCATTTTAAAACCTCCGTTATATTAATTTTATGTTTACATTATATTACACTTCCACAAAAAAAGAAAGGACATTATTTCTCTAAAAAACCGTCCTTATTTAAGTAAAAACCGTTTTGCCAGATATTTGACAAAACGGTCATTTACTTTGCCCCTAAACGATAATTTCGAGGGCAGGATATTTAATTGAGTCCCATAGCCTCTAACGGAGAAACACTTTTTCCGTCCTTAATTACTTCAATATGAATATGGTCCTTGTCACTGCATTCTGCGGGGATAGTGGCAGAGGTGCCTATTATATCCCCCATCTTCACCTTGCTGTCCTCTTTGATTTTCAGATTATCAATCGCGCAATATTTAATCTTTATGCCGTCACCGTGGTCTATGGTAACAATATTTCCGTAGCTTGTGTTAAGCTCAACCGAAAGCACCTTGCCATCACTGCAGGCACTTATTGAGGTTCCCTTTTCGCAGGCGATATCCAATCCGCAGTGCAGTCGCATATCTCCATAGGTTGATGAAAACTGGAGGGTGTCAGCACTGTGTTGCTTGAGAATTTCTCCCTGAACAGGCATAGTAAAGCTTTTAACAGTCGGCACCTCTAAGGTCACACTGTCTTCCGAAGAATACGGCTGGTCGGATACCTGTTCTGCAACATCCTCAGTAGGCTTCTGCTCCTCTACTATAGACGACTCACTTTCATTATATGAAGATTCATTTCGGTTATATTCAGAATTTTCCTCGCTTACCAAAGGCGGATTATCAGCCGAATAATTTGAAAGTGCAAACCACGACGCACCGCCTATTCCCAAAAGGCAACAGGCTACAACTATATAGAAGCCTGTACCGATTTTATTTTTTTTATTAGAATATTTTTCCGTATATTTCAATGCAATCCATCCTTTCCGTTTCATTTTTATTATTGACTAAAAAACAAACTATATTCCATTTAAAAAATTAAAAAACCGTTCATAAAAAATATATAGAAATGAAAAATTTTTGTTGTATTATATGTGCGTACCAAAAAGGGAGCCGCACCCGTTTTGGTATGGTTTCTCAGAATGAGAAATTCTCTCCTCAAACCCCTTAAAGGAAAAAGGAACCGTTTTTCAATGGTTCCTTTTTTCTTTTTATAGCACTTAAAAACAATAAAATATAACATTATTTGACATTAAAACCCAAACGTAACTTGTTGACATATATAAGTAAAAATGTTATATTATTATTGCGCTTTGGCAATTATAAGTATGCGTATATTCGTTTTTTAAGGAGAAAAACTATGCTTAAAAAGCTTTTATCAGTTTTATTGGTTTTGAGTTTGTTTGTAGTAGCAATTGTGCCTTGTTTTTCGGTAAATGCCGCCATAATCGAGGAGGGTAATATAAGAATAGCTTCGGTTTCGGGTATAACAGGGGACGATGTACTTGTTCCTGTAACAATTGAAAATAATCCCGGAATAATGGCAATTACTATATCTATAACATATAATTCCGGTGCGCTTGATTATACAGGCTATATGTTCGGCGATGTTGTAGAGGACTATACCGTTGTAGCGCATCCCGATAAAAAGCTTATACGCTTTGTAAACTGTGAATCGAGGAATCGCTATACTGATGGCACTCTCCTTACTTTAAAGTTTAAGATTAAGGACAAGGCAACTGCTGAGTTCCATAAAATTGATATTGAATACTCTGCAGGAGATTTCTGTAACTGGACTCTCGATAAAATAATGCCAACCATTACTTCGGGCGGTGTTGAGGTTGCCTATAACGGAAATAACTGTGTTCATAAAAAATACGGTGAGTGGACAAAGGCGGCGGCAGCCTCCTGTGAGGAGGGCGGAGCAGAAAGCCGCTTGTGCACTACCTGCGGTCATGTGGAGCTTAGAGATACCGCTCCTCTCGGTCACGAATATGACGAAAAATGGACCGTTACTCAGCCTGCAACCGAAACCGAGGAGGGCGTAATGGTACGCTATTGCAAGCGTTGCAACGATTATGTTGACCGTATGAAGTTTAAGCTTGAGCATACCGATGAAGGGAAAATTGATAACAACATTAATGCGGAGGTGCCTATCAACGACCATACTGAGGGTATTTTTAAGGAGCAGTTCCCCGATAAAGAGCTTTCTGAAAGCAAGCCCAAGCCTGAAGATGACAAAGAAGATGATGTTCAGACCAACGCTACAGATAAAAAACCGTTACTTGAAAATATTCTGCCAGACGTTGAGACCGACGGCGGCGAAACAATAACGGCAGAGCAGCTATTGGAAAAAATAAGAGAGGTAATTCCAAAGCTTGACGGTGTTTTAAGGGTTATGGAGATTGCCTTTGGGGTGCTCATCTATATTATGATTATATTATGATGATTTGAGGCATAAAAATGGAAAATCCTAATTTATTAAGCCCGTCGGTGCTTGCCTTTGTGGGGGACGCGGTGTACGGCTTGTATGTGCGCAAAAAGCTTGCAGAGGTTAACCGTCCGTCAGGAGAGCTTCATAAGCTTTCGGTGAAGCTTGTGAACGCGGTGGCGCAGTCCTGCGCGTTTAAAATTATAGAGCCTCAGCTTTCTGAGCAGGAGCTTGCGGTTTTTAAGCGTGGCAGAAACTTTCATACCTCAACAACGCCTAAAAGCGCAACAAAGGGCGAATACCATACTGCAACAGGGCTTGAAAGTCTTTTCGGGTATCTTTATCTGTCAGGTCAGAATGTCCGCGCAAATGAGCTTTTTGAAATGATATGGAAAAATTCTCAGCATGAATAAAATATTAGGGGACGGGAAAATATGAAGCTTAATTACAAAAGAACAGTGCTTATAGGCTTTGCTTTTATGAGCATACTCGCATTCTGGCAATTTTATGATCAGGTAATACCCTATCTTTTGGAAAAGGTTTTTGGCTTAAAAACCCTTGCGGCAAACTCCATTATGGCGATTGATAATGTGCTTGCAATATTTATGTTGCCCTTGTTTGGTGCTATTTCAGACCGTACAAGAACACGGCTTGGAAAGAGAACTCCGTATATTCTTTTCGGAACAATTGCGGCGGTAATCCTGATGGTTGTGCTTGCGCTTTTTGAGGAATTGCGTAACTTCTGGGGCTTTATGATAACCCTGTTTCTGCTGCTTGTAACTATGGCGGTATACCGCACTCCTGCGGTGGCATATATGCCTGATGTTACCGAAAAACCGCTTCGCAGTAAGGCTAATGCGATTATTAATCTTGTGGGATATATCGGCGGTATTTTTGCAACCGTTGTTATGATGTTTATGCTCAAAAGCGATAAAACGGCTGACGGTGAAAAGGTTTACTCGTCCGACCAGTCTTTTCTGCCTGTGTTCCTTGTAATTGCAGGCTTTATGCTCCTTTCAGTGCTTATAATGGTATTTACTATCAAGGAAAATAAGCTTCTTGCCCAAACAAATATCAGTGACGAGAACGAAAACGAAAACGAGGTAAAGGCAAAAATGCCAAAGCCTGTTTTCAAAAGCCTTGTGCTTATTCTCGTTTCGGTTTTCCTGTGGTTTATGGCATACAATGCAGTAACAACCGCTTTTTCAAGATACTGTGTAAATGTGCTGAGAACCGACCTTGGGACCTCCTCAAGCTATCTGCTCACAGCTACTATTTCGGCAATTATAGCCTTTGTTCCGTTGGGCTTTATTTCGGGAAAATTGGGCAGAAAGAAAACGGTGCTTTTAGGTGTTGCCGTAATGACGGTGTGCTATGCGGTGGCTATTACCATTAAGGGGCAAACTCCCGCGCTATATGCTATTTTCGGTATTGTGGGCATAGGCTGGGCGGCTATAAATGTTAATTCATATCCTATGGTTGTTGAAATGAGCACAGGCTCGGATGTCGGCAAGTATACAGGTTTTTACTATACCTTTTCTATGGCGGCTCAGATTACCACACCCTTGCTTTCGGGCTTGCTAATAGATAATTTAGGATTCGGCTATTCGGTGCTTTTCCCGTATGCAGTAGTATTTTCTGTACTTTCCTTTATTACAATGTCTTTTGTAAAGCACGGCGATTCAAAGCCTGCGGCAAAGGGCTCGTTGCTTGAGAATTTTGATGTGGAGGATTAAAAATTGCAGCTTTTGTATATAGCAATTGCGACGATAGCTCTGCTTTTGTTTTTGGTCTTTCCCACCTTTAGGCGACATAAGGATTTAAGCATTTTTAAAGGAAAATTCATAGCACATAGAGGACTCCATAATAAAGAAAACGGCATACCTGAAAACTCGCTTTCGGCATTTTTGGCTTCGGCGGCTGAAGGGTTCATAATAGAGAATGACATTCATCTTACGGCTGACGGTGAAGTTGTGGTTTTTCACGACGGTACTCTAAAGCGGATGTGCGGTGTAGATGTGCAGATAGAGGATTTAACACTCAGGGAGCTACGTAATTACCGATTACTTAACACAGACGAGCGCATTCCCACCCTTAAAGAGGTGCTTACCGCAGTGGACGGTAGGGTTCCGCTTTTGATAGAAATTAAGTGTCATAAGGGGAATTGCGCCAAGCTTTGCAGTACGGCGCAGGCTATTTTAAAGGATTACAAGGGCAAGTATGCAGTGCAATCCTTTTTTCCGCAAGTGGTTTTGTGGTACAGAAAAAATGCTAAAACAGTGTGCAGAGGCTTTTTGGCTTCGGGAAAAAGAGTCGGAGGCTTTGTAAGACGGAATTTATGTCCTTTTTTGCTAAATTTCATTATGCATCCTGATTTTATAGCGTACGACCATAATTATTATAAAAAATTTATCTTCAGACTCACAAAGCTCTTAGGCGCCTTCACACTGGGTTGGACCTTTACGGGCAAAAAAGAATTGGAACAAAAGAAAAATGATTTTGACGGATATATTTTCGAGAATTTTATTCCATAAAAAACGGATAGCGGTAAGATATCCGTTTTTTGATTTTTGTATAACGGGGCTGTAAAAAACTCAACGCTCTTAAACACGCATAAAATAAGCTAAATAAATAAAAAAGAGTGCGGAAGTGAATGAACCGCCCCAATTTGTGCGGACAGCACAAAAAAGTGCTCTATGGTAGCGAAAATTAAATTTTAAGCAATATACTGACTTCGTTTTTCGAGCGGAGTCAGTTTTGTTTTAAGTTGTATGCGTTGGTTATTGTAGAAAT
>JAZSHV010000031.1:0-5159 GCA_045533475.1 Acutalibacteraceae bacterium
TATCAAGCTTTTTGGAATGTGAATACCTTGCCTCCCTCTGACGAGGGAGGTGGATTTTTGCAAGGCAAAAAGACGGAGGGAGAGAGTAAAAAAGCAATGAATTAAAGGCTTTTCTCTCCCTCAGTCACCTTCGGTGACAGCCGCTGACGGCGGCGGTCTCCCTTTGTCACTTCGTGCCATTTGCAACACACCCTGAGGGAATCTACCCTCGTCAGAGGGAGCCAAGGGCTAATTTGTCTCTAATTTGACACAAGCATATAATAAACACAAATCATTTGAGGTGAATTAGAATATGAATATTGTAGGAGAACGACTAAAAGAACTGCGAGTAAATGCACGTTATTCGCAAAAGCAATTAGCGGAATTGTGTGAGACAACACAAGCAACCATCGGACGCTATGAAATGGGTGTTGCCGAGCCACCGTTCCAAAAACTACTGTGGTATGCAGACTTTTTTAATGTATCTTTGGATTATATCTTTGGAAGAACGGATAACCCCCAAGGTATGCAAAAATAACCGGCAATTAAATCAGCACCTGAAAAGGATGGCGGTCTGGAAGCCCTAAGGACAATGTGCTTTACTCCCGGAACTGTGTTCAACGAAAAGCTGAAAGAGGTTATTTCTCAGATGCTTCGGGAGGTGAAGGAAGAATGATTGGAGTTATTTACGCAAGATATTCTTCGGACAGCCAACGCGAAGAAAGTATTGACGGTCAGCTTCGAGAATGTTACGCTTTTGCCAAAAAGCAAGGTATTTCAATTATTGAAACCTATATCGACCGAGCATTATCGGCGAAGACAGACAATCGACCAGCGTTCCAACAGATGATAAAGGACAGCGATAAGCAGAAATTCAATCTGGTTATCGTTTGGAAACTCGACAGATTTGCCCGTAACCGTTACGATTCGGCTCGTTATAAAAACACATTAAAAAAGAATAATGTTAAAGTGGTTTCTGCGACGGAAACAATATCACAAAACGCTGAAGGCATATTGCTTGAATCAATGTTGGAGGGTTATGCAGAATACTATTCGGTTGAACTTTCCGAAAAAGTTACACGAGGTATGACCGAGAATGCGCTAAAATGCAAATTTAATGGTGGTACGGTTCCTATCGGCTATGTTATTAACAAAGACCAAATGTTTGAGGTGGATCCTGTTAAAGCACCGTATGTGGTTGCTGCTTTCCAAGCATACGCCGATGGTAAAACAATAAAAGAGATTATGGAAATGTTAAATGCAAAAGGTGTTACCACTTCTCACGGAACGAAAATAACCATTAATATCGTAACGGATATGCTATAAAACCGACGGTATATTGGTGAATACAAGTTCCGAGTTATTGTTAATAAAGACGGTATACCGAGGATAGTCCCGCAGGCGTTATTTGACAAGGTGCAGCGTGAGCGTGCGAAGAATAAGAGAGCAACAGCAAGACATAAAGCCGAAGACGATTACTTACTGACAACAAAACTGTTTTGCGGTAAATGCGGAGTCTATATGACCGGTGAAAGCGGAACCGCACGAAACGGTACAGTTCACCGATATTACAAATGCAACAACGCTAAATACAAACACACTTGTGATAAAAAGACGGTTAAAAAAGAATGGATTGAAGACATTGTTGTTAAGCACACACGTGAGATGATGATTGATGATAATGTTATTGAGGATATCGCAGGTATTGTGTTTAGAAATGTGAAGAAAGAAAATCCCGCAATACAACTACTTAAACAACGGCTTAATGAAACAGAGAATGCACTGAACAATCTACTCAGAGCAATAGAAGAAGGAATTATTACTCCAACCACAAAACAAAGAATGATTGAGTTGGAGCAGACAAGAGATGAGATTAAATTAAAGCTCATCAAGGAAGAAATGAAGAAGCCCACCATTACGAAGGAGGGCTTAGTATTATGGCTCAAGCACATTCAGAACATGAGCTTGGAAACGAAGGAACACAAACAAAGACTGATTGACATTTTTGTAAATGCCGTATATCTCTACGACGACAAATTGGTCATAACATTTAATTATAAGGAAGCAAGTAAAACCGTAACCTTAGAACAGGTAAACGGTTCGATTATAGAATGCTCAGGTGCATCAATCGAGAGCCTTGACACGCAGTTCGCGTGCTGAGGCTCCTCTTTTTTGTAGTTTATCTCTCGTTGTAATATAATAATTGTGTTAAAAAATTTAGTGTTAGTTTGGTGATTGTTTGAAAGTGTTGAGATTTATAAAAAAAGAATACGGTATTTTTAATTGCGGCATTAGCGGCATTTGTCACTTGCTTTTTTGTGCCGCCGGATGTGGAATATCTTGATTATTTTGATTGGAAAACCCTTTCCTGTCTGTTTTTAACCTTAGCGGTTGTTTGTGCACTGAGAAATATTAAGTTTTTTACTATCCTTGCGCGAAAGCTCGTAAATATGACAGGTAATCTGCGTTCACTTTTCTTGTTGCTTATAATCATTACTTTTATAGGCTCAATGATTATCGCTAATGATATGGCGTTAATAACCTTTTTGCCGTTGGGATATTTTGCTCTTTCGGTTACAAAGCAAGAAACATATATGGCATATCTTTTTGTGTTGCAGAATATATCTGCAAATTTAGGCGGTATGCTTACACCCTTCGGTAATCCCCAAAATCTTTATCTTTACTCTTATTTTAATATTCCTACAGGTGAGTTTTGTAAAATTATGCTTCCCGCCTTTTTACTTGCTGTTTCGCTTTTGGTGGTTGCGTGTATTCCGATAAAGGCAATAAAGTTTTCTTTAGACGAGGAATTCGGTGAAAAGCTTAATAAGAAAAAGACTATGCTTTATATTGCGTTGTTTGTTTTGTCTATTCTTATTGTTTTCAGAATTATTCCATTTTTATTAGGCTTAGTTATTATACCGTTTATTCTTTTCTTTGCTGAACGCGAGTCGCTTAAAATGGTGGATTATTCATTATTAGGGACTTTCTTCTTTTTCTTTATATTTGCGGGAAATCTTGCAAGATTGGATTTGGTAAACGATGTTGTTTCTTCGTTGCTTCTAAAGGACACCTTGATTGTATCGGTGCTCACCTGTCAATTTATAAGCAATGTTCCGTCTGCTATTTTGCTTTCAAGATTTACGCAAGATTATGCTTCATTGCTTTTAGGAGTGAACATAGGCGGAACGGGGACCCTTATAGCTTCGTTAGCGAGTCTTATAACCTTTAATGAATTTAGACTTTTGCATCCCGAACAAACAAAAAAATATTTTTTAATTTTTTCAGTAGCAAACATTGCGTTTTTAGTTATTCTAACCCTTTTTGCAAAATTCTTTCTTTAAAATATAAAAATTGAGTGATATTTTTTTGAAACAAGAATATTCCTTTTTTATGTTGAATAGAATTTAGTAGTAAATTCATTTAAAAGAGAGGATATTTTTATGGAACCAAAGGAATTAAAGACCAACATTTTTTCAAATGAAATTATTTTCAGCGAGTCGGTGGAGCAACCTATTGATATAGATTTTTCTTTACCTGATTATTGTCCTGACATATCTAAGATATTTAAGTGCAGAGCTGTGCCGAGAATTTCCTCAAAGGGTATAAACGGCAGAACGCTTACAGTTGAGGGGGTTATTTGTATAACCCTTATTTATGCTGACCGCACAGGTGAACTTTGCTCCTTTGAGTATCAGTATCCGTTTGCTAAGAATCTTGAAATGAATAATGAGTGCGCCAACCCTAATATTTGTTGTAAAATCAGGTGTGAATACATTAATTGTCGCGCTGTTACAGGCAGAAAGGTTGACATTCACGGCGCCGTCGGTATTTTTGTTAAGGTTTTTAAGAAAAAAAGCTGTGATATTATTTCCGATTATGACGATTGTACGGTTGAGCTTAAAAGGGGAGTCACACCTGCTACCGTGCCTATGGGATATGCCGAGAAGTATGTAATAATTGAGGAGGATTTACATTTAGGTCAAGGTCAGCCTGCCATAAGAAGTATTCTCCGCTGTGACAGTAATTCCTGTATTAAGGAAACTAAGATTATTAACGGTAAGGCTGTGGTCAAGGGTGAAATGTCGATTGCGTTGCTTTACTGTCCAGATGGGGGCGGTGCGCCGCAGAGTCTTAAAAGCACTATTCCGTTTAGTCAGATAATTGAGGTTGAGGGTATGACCGAGGCTTGCCGGTGTGATACAAAATCGGAGATTGCATTCTTTGAAGCAAAGCCGCGCGCCAACACCGCAGGTGAACTTAAATGTTTTACTGTAACGGCAAAGCTATTACTTAGCTGTGAGGCTTATTGCAGTAACGACTTGGCTGTGATTTTTGATGCTTATTCAAGAAAATATGAGGCAGAAATAAAGAAAAATAAGGTTTTAATTGACACTATAACATCAAACATAGGCGAAAATTACAGTTGTAAGAAAAGCATTGAGCTTGAGGATGATATAACATCGGTAATTGATTTATGGTGCAATGTGCAGTCAGCGGTTACAAAATTTGAAAATTGCAATATGGTAGTATACGGTACGCTTGTTATTGGTATGATTGTAGTAAACAAGGAGGAAAATTCGCTCTATGTGGAAAAACCGATTGAGTTTGAATATAAGCATCCTGTTGACTGCAATATCGGAACTCCGCATTCGGAACCTCAGATAGAAATAGTGAGCTGTTCTTACACACTTACAGCCTCAAACCGAATGGAAACGAATATACAGCTAAGTATCAATGCTGCTATCTACGAAAAGCAAGAGGTAAATTTGATATCGGATATTACGGTTGACAGTACAAAACAAATTCAAAGAAAAAATAAAAATGCTATGACTGTGTATTTCCCAAGCGAGGGTGAAACGGTATGGGATATTGCCAGAAGCTATAATGCGAGCGTTGAAGAAATAATGAGAATTAATGCGCTTGAGAGTCAAATTCTTTGCGGCGGAAAAATGCTTCTTGTACCGATGTTATAATTTTAAAGTATTTAAAAAATTTATTATAAATATAAAAATGATAATAAAACAAAAGAACCTATTCTTTGAACCGCCCCAATTTGTGCGGACAGCACAAAAAAGTGCTCTATGGTAGCGAAAATTAAATTTTAAGCAATATACTGACTTCGTTTTTCGAGCGGAGTCAGTTTTGTTTTAAGTTGTATGCGTTGGTTATTGTAGAAA
>JAZSHV010000011.1:0-13176 GCA_045533475.1 Acutalibacteraceae bacterium
TTTTAATCTTACTTCGTCTTTTCCTCTCTTTATCTTTTATGGCATTAACTATAACCTGTAATTTGTTTTTTTGAGGTTCTATTGCAAATTTATATGCCAATTTGAAGTTTTTATTTTTTAATACACTTCCACCCTTTTTAAAAAGCGCTTCTTTGTTTTCAATATACAATTCAGCCATACATTTACCTAAGTAGGCATCCGATAATCTGGGATTTGTCTTTAAAGCATCTTCAAAAAGTTGCTTTGATTTTTTCCACTCTTTTGTTTCCAAGCAAATGAAAGCTCTGTCCAAAATTGCAGAAATATCGTCGCTTGGAGCTGGAGTGGTTTTATCAGGAACTATTGATGTTTTCTCAACTGCACCACTAATTTTTTTAATTCCACGTATCAAATCTTGCATAAAGCCGAGTTTTGACATATCCTGTGCCTGCAAATGTGAAAACTCTTCGGGTAGGTCATATGGATCCATATCCTTATAAGCAGGGATAAGTATTTTTCTTGCGCCATTTTTAATAAGAGCAAGATAACGGCTCCATTCATTTTTAACCCACACTGCATTAAAATATTCGGGCTTGGTGCCGAGCACTACCATAACTTTAGCTGAATTTAGTGCTGCGAATATGTAAGGTTCGTATTCTTGACCCAATTTATCTTCCAAAGTAATTCGCGAAAAAAAGACTTTAAACCCTTCTCTCACAAGTTCGTGATACAGTTCAGTAGCAAGAACGCTATCTGGGGTTCTTCGACCACTATTATCGCTTTCCTTGTAACAAATAAAGACATCAAACGGTTCTTCTTGGCTCGAAATAGTCAAAATACGCTTATGTATTTCATTAATTACAGTAGCTTCGTTCTGGTATAGTTCTTTCTGCTGACCGTCCGCATGTTTAATAGCCGATTTATAATCTTCATCATCAAAAACAGAAGTGAACTGAGAACGATTTATTGTGGGTATTCTTTTGTGAGAAGACGGATCCTCCACATACTCAATACCATATCTGCAAAGCACTAGTGACCAATAACTTTCAGCATCAGTGGTATCCTCATTAAGTATTTGCTCATAAATGCCCATTGCCTTATCAAACTCGTTGTTGCGCCGAAAATGATTGGCACGGTCGTAAAGATTTGCCTTGCGATTATCGTCGAGTTTGGGCAGAGTTTGTTTAGTGCCGCAATACTGACATACCGCAACGGTCTCATTATTTATTTCAAGTGCACCACCGCACATTTTACATTTAAATATTGCCATTTTATAAACTCCTATTTTACTGAAACTACAATTATAGGTCGAACTGCTTGCATATAAGACATATACAATGCACCATTCTCAAATGGTTCGCCGCCACGACTAACTACGTCTTGGTCTGGCATTGTATCTATTTTACGCAACCAATAATCAACCGATTCGCTGGCATTGTATTTGCCATGTGGTTTTTCACCATATTTTTCATAATAAAGATTTGTAAAACCTTGATAATAAGCATATGGTGTGCCTGTTGCCGATCCCAAAGTAGTATTGGCAAACAATTTTTTAGCTTCTTCTAATGATAAAATAGATACATTGTCTGTCATAGAATAAGTGATATTTATAGGTTTCATTTTGCTCTTATCCACTGAATTAAAAGCAGTATTAAAGAAAGAGTTATTGAGCCATTTACGCAAAGTACAGTCGAGCCATCCAATACCACGATCTTTAGAATAATTGTATGCCTCGTTGCTGTCTAAACCCACACAATGGTCGTTTTCATCGTACAACTTATATTGCAAGCAATGTTTAGATATCAACATAACTGAGTCATTTGAATATTCGGGATCCAAAACGATCCACTCTATTTTTTCTTTACCATTTGCAGAATTATTGTCTTGTTCATAGGATCCGAGAGTTACAACATTGCCTTTGGTTCGCCAAAAAACTTCTTGTTTTTGCAAATAAGTATTGCTGTCCTTATAGTCTTTGATTTGACTAAAGTATTTAGCGCATTCTATAAAATTTCTTTCATTATATAATTTCACAGCATAAGTATATCTTGCTTCAACATATAAATCTTTACTGTCTTTGTAATCTGTGATTTTCTCAAAATTCTTGAAAGCATCTATGAAATTATTGTTTTCAATAAGTTTGTTTGCTTGTTGATATAAAACTTCTTTAATTTTTTCTTCACTATCTTTATATGACTTCAAACTTTCAAATTTCTTTATTGCCTCACCATATTTTCCGTTATTAAGAAGTTTGGTTGCTTGGCCATATTGAACCATTGGATTGATCAGGTTTTTATAACCGACAAATCCACCGAAAGCGAGAGAAATACAAATTACAACAATAAGGCATATTTTTGCTACTGCTTTAAATCGTTTTTTAGATTTAGCCTTTTGTTGCTTTATGTTATTCTGTATTTCGGTCACTATTTTTTGAAGGTCTTTTTTTTGTTGCTCTCCCGCAAACCGAAATGCTAGTTTGAAGTTTTTGTTACTTAAAACACTTTTGCCTTTCTTAACGATTGATTCTTTACTTTCTGCGTGTAAATCAACCATACATTTCCCTAAATAGGCATTCGAAACCCGAGCATTGATTTTTAGGGCTTCTTCAAAAAGACGATTAGCTTTTGTCCATTCTTTTGTTTCTAAATGTATGAAAGCTCTATCTAAAATGGCGGATATATTATTAGTGTTATCGGTCTTAGTTTTGGTTTCTATATGAGTAACTTCGGTTGATTTGCTTATCTTTTTAATGCCTCTAATTAAGTCTTGCATAAAGCCAAGCTTGGACATATCCTGTGCCTGTAAATGAGAGAACTCTTCGGGTAGATCATAAGGATCCATATCCTTATATGCAGGAATAAGCATTTTTCTTGTACCGTTTTTAATAAGAGCAAGATATCGGTTCCACTCATTCTTAACCCAAACCGCATTAAAGTATTCGGGTTTTGTGCCAAGCACAACCATAACTTTAGCTGAATTAAGTGCTGCAAATATATAAGGTTCGTATTCTTGTCCAAGCTTATCTTCAAGAGTTATACGAGAGAAGAACACCTTGAATCCTTCTCGAACCAACTCATGATACAATTCCGTCGCCAAGACACTGTCGGGAGTTCTGCGACCATCAGTATCACTTTCTTTGTAACAGATAAACACGTCAAAAGGCTCTTCTTGACTCGAAATAGTCAAAATACGCTTATGTATTTCATTAATTATGGTGGCTTCGTTTTCGTATAGCTCTTTCTGCTGGTCATCAGCATATTTAATAGCCGACTTATAATCCTCATCGTCAAAAACAGATGTGAATTGAGAACGATTTATTGTGGGTATTCTTTTGTGCGAAGTCGGGTCTTCTACATATTCAATACCATAACGGCAAAGCAGCAAAGACCAATAAGTTTCTGCATCAGTATTATCTTCATTAAGTATTTGCTCATAGATGCCCATTGCCTTATCGAACTCGTTGTTGCGCCGAAAATGATTGGCACGGTCGTAAAGATTTGCCTTGCGATTATCGTCGAGTTTGGGCAGAGTTTGTTTAGTGCCGCAATACTGACATACCGCAACGGTTTCGTTATTTATTTCAAGTGTGCCGCCGCACATCTTACACTTAAAAATTGCCATTGATATATCTCCTCAATTAGTATTCTTTTATTTCTAAATTATCTACTGCAAAAGCAAGACACTTTTGAATGACTTCATTTCTTGTTCTTCCTGTTTTATCTGCAATAGTATCTAATTTTTTAAACAATTCATCGGGTAAACGTATGGAAACAACCGTAGAATCTCCCCTATATTTTTTTGAAGAAATAATCAATTTTTCGTTCGACATAATACTTCTCCTTTTGATATAAAACTATATCTTATATTATACTACATTTGTAATGTATTTGTCAACATACAACAATCTGTTTAATTTTGAAATAACATAATAAATATAAATATGAGTTTTAAGATAACAAAAAATATTGATTTCTCGTTTTGGTTGTGGTAATATAATATTGTAATTTGACAATGAACAACAAATAATTTGTTGACGAAATTTTTGAGAGGAGATTTAAGATTATGGATGTGCATTCTGTCCGTCAGATGATGAGGACTAAAAGTATATATGAAATACCGATGCGAGTTACCTTTTATGCCCGTGTATCTTCCGAAAAGGACGAGCAGTTGAACTCTCTTGATAACCAGATATCATATTACCGTAATTTTATAAAGAAAAATGCCAATTGGGAATTTGTCGAGGGATATATTGATGAAGGCCTTTCGGGTATGAGCACCAAAAAGCGTGAGAACTTTCACAATATGATTAGTGATGCAAAGGCAGGGCTCTTTGATCTTGTTATCACAAAGGAAATTACCCGTTTTGCCCGTAACACGCTTGACAGTATTCAATACACTCGTGACCTGCTCTCCTACGGCGTTGGTGTGTTTTTTCAGAACGATAATATCAATACCCTTGATGAAGACAGCGAACTTCGATTAACCATCATGTCAGGTATTGCTCAAGATGAACTTCGCAAATTGTCATCCCGTATTAAATTTGGTCATCAAGAGGCTATAAAGAAAAATGTTGTCCTTGGTAACAGCCGAATTTTTGGCTACCGTAAGGACAACAAAAGGTTGGTTATTGACGAAAAAGAAGCAGAGATGGTGCGTGAATTATTTGAACTTTACGCAACCGACCAATATAGTATGAAACAGATTGAGGATATTTTCTGGAACAAGGGTTACCGGAATAACAACGGTAAGCGTATCTGTCACAGCACTATGTCAAATACCATTTCCAACCCAAAATACAAGGGCTATTATGTAGGCAACAAGGTAAAGATTATTGATATGTTCACCAAAAAGCAAAAGTTTTTACCGCCTGAGGAATGGGTTATGTTTAAGGATGAAACGGGCGAAATTGTTCCTGCTATTGTTGATGAAGAATTATGGGAAAAAGCCAATGCTGTTCTCAGAAGGCGTAGCCGTGATGTTAAGAACAGACAGAATCTATGCAATCACCCAAATCTTTTAACCGGGAAAATGTTTTGCACCCACTGTGGAAAGCTCTACTACCGCAAGGATAGTAAAGACCGCAAAGGCAATGTGTTATCCCGTTGGATATGCAGTGGTAAAATTAATAACGGCACCGACTCCTGTCCCTCGTTCACCATTTATGAAGAAGAAATCAAAGAGGTTCTTTACGAGGTATTCAAGGACACTGCCGAGGATGCAAAGCTGATTATTGAAGAATATACAAATATGTATGCTGAAGTTTTAGCCAAGGATTCTTCATCAGGTGAATTGCAAAAACTAAAAGACCGACTTGATTTTCTATCAAAGAAAAAATCGAAGTTGCTTGAGTACAATATTGCGGGACAAATCAGCGATAGAGATTTTGTTGAAATGAACAAACAGATTACTGACGAATCTGCGGAAGTTTACTCGGCTATTCAGGAAATTGAATATGAAATCAATTCACGCTCCGAATATGAGCAGAAGATTGAAGAGATACGTAACATTTTACTAAAGGCTGAAAATGAAGCAAGTCAGAATATGATTGACTCTGCGTTTATAAACAGATATATTGACAAGATTTATGTAACTCCTATCGAAGAAGGCACTGTTGAAATTTCGGTAAAGATTTTCTCGGGAGAGACGGTTGAGAAACATTTGTCAAGCTTACGAAAACGCCATAAATCTATTAAAAATGCTGAAAAAACCGATGAAAACGTGTCCTCTGATGACGGTATTGTAGATATTGGCAGTACGGGACACACTTTTAAAAAGATGATTGAATCTTACGAAAATAGCATGAAATAAGGTTTTTATCATAAAAGCCACTGTTATTTAAAATTGTTATGAGCCGTAAAAGTCTTAAATTTTTACGGCTCATATTCTTATATTAATTATTATTTTTCTCAACATTCAAAACTCTAAGTATTTGTTTTTCAACCTTAAAGCTTACCGAAAATTCTCCATATTCGAAACTATAAACACGTTCTTCATCTTGCTGATAACCGGGACGCGGGTCGTTTGACAGTATCTGTAGCAGAGTGTTTTTAACATTATCAGGTAAAACCTTTGCAAGTTTTTCAGGCAGAATAACCTCTAAGCTGTTTTCAAAAACATCAGACGAAAATCCACCCAACGCTTCTGGGTGTGAGTCGGTATACGCAATATATGGCTTTATGTCATAAATCGGTGTCCCGTCCATCAAATCCACACCCGAAACCTCAAGAACAATACCCTCATTTGTATTTATAATCCCCTCAAGCTTTACAGAAGAAAGACCTATTGGATTAGGTCTGAACGGAGAGCGGGTTGCAAAAACTCCCACCCTTTTATTTCCCCCTAAGCGTGGTGGGCGAACCGTTGGAGACCATTTTTCAGTAACATTTTCCGAAAACTTCCATATAAGCCACAAATGTGTATATCCCTCTATTCCCCTAAGCGCAGAAGCATCTCTATACTCAGGCTCAAATACTATTCTTCCGCGAAGATTTGAAACAAGTCCGCTTTGACGAGGTATTCCGAATTTTGTTGGAAAATCGGTTTTTACGGTTGCTATTATATTTAACTTTATATCATCTTTCATACTCAGCCTCGTAAATTGCCCCACACCTTTTGGTGCAGGGCAAATATTATTGTCTTATTTTTCTTGCTGTTCCTGTTTTATAAACTGTCCCTTATACTCTAAAGGATTATATGTACTTAAAAATTCATCCCACTGTTCTTCGGTCATTTCCTGACCTTCCACACCGAAATTATACCTGTTAAAAAGATTTTCAGTAACCTTTTTATACTGTCTGTCAGTCTTTATTTTTGCTCTCAAAGCAATAACCGTAAGCCACACCATTAAAATTACCATTGCAACCAATGGACCGAGATGACGCCAATAAAATGAAAGCTTAAAGCCTAAAAATCCTAAGCTATCCTCTAATATTCCGCCAAACAAAGGAATAAGAAAAACAGTAGGTACAACGCTTAAAATACCACCTGCGAGATAAAGCTTAAAACAGTTCAAAGCATATCCAATAACCATAACTCCTGTGCAAACCGAAACAGTAATAATAGAATTTTTAACCGAAGCAAAATTCTCCGTACCGCTATACATAAGCAAAAAACCAAGAACAAAAAACAGGTTCATAAAAAAGGTCCAAGCACCGATTATACTGTATATAAGCTTAAGGGATTTATAAAGCCTTCCATCGGTTTTGGCATATTTTATACCATACTTTTCCTCAACTATTCTTACTCTTTGCAGAACTCCGTCATACTTCTTCATATATACACCTCAAAAACAAGCATAAAAACATTATAACCGCAAATTCTCTGCTTGACAAGTCTTTTTTTACATATATAATATATTTGGTGATTAAAATGAAATTAAATATCGTAATGGTAGAGCCTGAAATACCGCAAAATACAGGAAATGTTGCAAGAACCTGTGCGGCGACCGGTGCAAGACTGCATCTTGTTGGACCTATGGGCTTCACAATTGATGACAAAAAGCTTAAACGGGCAGGACTTGATTATTGGCAGTATCTTGATATTACATATTATGAGAATCTTGATGATTTTTTCAGCAAAAATCAGGGTGTGTTTTTTTATTATACAACCAAAGCTCTCCACACCCATTCGGATGTTTCCTATCCTGATAACTGTTACCTCCTCTTCGGCAAAGAAACCAAAGGTCTACCCGAAGAATTGTTGCTTAAGAATCCCGAAAGCTGTGTCAGAATTCCAATGCAGGGTGAGATTAGAAGTCTTAACCTTTCTAACTCCGTTGCGATTGCCACCTACGAGGTTTTAAGGCAGTGGAACTATCCCGAGCTTCAAAATTTCGGACAGTTGCATAATTATAGATGGGAAGATGCCGAATAAATTTTACATTTATTTTCAAAAAATATGTTGAAAATCTCATAAAATGTGTTAAAATATATATGTATGTTTTCTGAACTTATATAACAGAAAATAATAGTATTGAAAGGAAGTATACTAATGAACGCTCTCAACAAAAAAACAGTTGACGACATTAACGTAAAAGGTCAAAAGGTCCTCGTACGTTGTGACTTCAATGTACCGCTTAAAAACGGTGTAATTACTGATGAAAACCGCATTAATGCAGCTCTCCCCACAATTAAAAAGCTTATAGCTGACGGTGGCAAGGTTATTCTTTGCTCTCACCTTGGCAAGCCGAAGGGTGAACCCAAGCCTGAGCTTTCCTTGGCTCCTGTAGCAAAGGCTCTTTCTGAGAAGCTCGGCAAAGAGGTTGTTTTCGCTGCTGATGACAATGTTGTTGGTGATAACGCAAAGGCTGCGGTTGCTGCTATGAACGACGGTGATGTTGTTCTTTTACAGAATACCCGTTACCGCGCAGAGGAAACCAAAAACGGTGAGGCTTTCTCAGCTGAGCTTGGTTCCTTAGCTGATATATTTGTAAATGATGCATTCGGTACTGCTCACAGAGCTCACTGCTCAACCGTTGGTGTTGTATCTTATGTTAAAGAAGCTGTTGCCGGTTATCTTATCGGTAAAGAGCTTAAGTATCTTGGAAACGCTGTTGAAGAACCTGTTCGTCCCTTTGTTTGCATCTTAGGCGGCGCTAAGGTTGACAGTAAGCTTCCCGTAATTGAAAATCTTCTTAACAAGGCTGATACTCTTATCATAGGCGGCGGTATGGCATACACCTTCTTGGCTGCTAAGGGTTACGGCACAGGTAAGTCTTTGGTTGATGAAACAAAGATTGATTACTGCCGTGATATGCTCGCAAAGGCAGAAGAAAAGGGAGTTAAGATTTTACTTCCCGTTGATTGTACAACAATAGCAGACTTCCCCAACCCCATTGATGCTCCCGTTGATGTAGTTGTGGTAGACGCTGACAAGATTCCTGCAGACAGAGAGGGTTGTGATATTGGACCTAAGACCGCTGAGCTTTATGCAAATGAGGTTAAGTCTGCTAAGACCGTTGTTTGGAACGGACCTATGGGCGTATTTGAAAACCCCACTCTTGCAAAGGGCACCTTAGCTGTTGCTGAGGCTCTTGCCGAAACCGATGCTGTAACCGTTATTGGCGGCGGTGACTCTGCTGCAGCTGTAAACAACTTAGGCTTTGGTGATAAGATGACTCACATTTCAACCGGCGGCGGCGCTTCCCTTGAATTCCTTGAGGGTAAAGAGCTTCCCGGTATCGCAGCACTTAACGATAAATAATTAGTTATATTTTTTGCGGGACGGCGCTTTTCTCAAGAATTGCTCCGCCCTGCATTTATGTGTTTGACAAAAAATAAAGGAGAAAATTAAAATGAATAAATCAACTCGCGCCGCTGTTATTACAGGCAACTGGAAAATGAACAAAACTCCCGCTGAAACCACCGCGCTCATAAATGAAATGAAGCCTCTCGTTGCAGAAGCTGACTGCAAGGTTGTACTTTGCGTTCCCTTTATTGACATTCCCGCTGCTGTTGCTGCTGCTGAGGGAAGCAACATTGAAATCGGTGCTGAAAATGTACATTTTAAGGATTCAGGCGCATACACAGGCGAAATTTCTGCACAGATGCTGGTTGAATCAGGCGTTAAGTATGTTGTTATCGGTCATAGTGAGAGAAGACAGTATTTTGCTGAGACTGACCAGACAGTTAATCTTCGCACATTAGCTGCTGTAAATGCAGGTCTTACTGCGATTGTTTGCGTTGGTGAAACCTTAGAGCAGAGAGAATTAGGCTATACCGAAACACTTCTTAAGTTCCAGACAAAGATGGCTCTTACAAATGTTTCTAAGGAGCAGTTAAAGAATATCATTATCGCTTATGAGCCTGTATGGGCTATTGGAACAGGTGTTACCGCTACTGCTGAGCAGGCAGACGAGGGTAACGGCTTTGTTCGCGAAGCTATTGCAGAGGTATACGGCAAGGATGTTGCTGAAACAGTTACAATTCAGTACGGCGGCTCTATGAACGCTAAAAATGCTGACGAATTGGTTGCTAAGGTTAATGTTGACGGCGGTCTTATCGGCGGCGCTTCTCTTAAGGCTGAGGATTTCGCAGTTATCGTAAAAGCGGCAAGCAAGTAAAATGCGTAATTCGTAATTATTAAACTTTTATCGGAGAAAATATTTATGAAAAAACCTATAGTTTTAACAATTATGGACGGCTTCGGCTTTAATGACGATAAGAATGGTAACGCTATTGAAGCTGCCGCTACCCCTTGTCTTGATAAAATTTTTGCCGAATGTCCCACAACCCAAATTGGTGCTTCAGGTATGGATGTTGGTCTGCCCGACGGTCAGATGGGCAACAGTGAGGTTGGTCACACTAATATTGGTGCCGGCAGAATTGTGTATCAGGAATTAACCCGTATTACAAAGGCTATTAAAGAAGGTGACTTCTTTAATAATACCGCTTTTTTAAATGCTGTAGAAAACTGTAAAAAGAATAACAGCGCTCTGCATTTAATGGGCTTGCTTTCAGATGGCGGTGTTCACAGTCACAACGAGCATCTTTATGCGCTTGTTGAAATGGCTAAGAATAACGGGCTTGAAAAGGTTTATATTCACGCTCTTCTTGATGGACGCGATGTTCCTCCCTCAAGTGCGGCTGATTTTATTGATCAGCTTAATGCAAAGCTTGCAGAAATAGGTTGCGGAAAATTAGCTACCGTTATGGGAAGATTTTACGGAATGGACCGTGATAACCGTTGGGAGCGTGTTGGCAAAGCATATGCCGCTCTTGTTTACGGCGAAGGTGTTCAGGCTACTGATGCTGCTGCCGCTGTCAGAGAATCCTATACTCAAAAGGACGAGGAAGGCAAATTTATTACTGATGAGTTTGTACTCCCCACAGTTATTGCAGACACCGAAAGAATTAAGACTAATGACAGTGTCATTTTCTTTAATTTCCGTCCTGACAGAGCAAGAGAAATTACAAGAACCTTTGTTGATGACGATTTTGCAGGCTTTACCCGTGTTGGCGGCAGACAAAAGGTTTACTATGTTTGCTTTACTCAGTATGATGCTTCTATGCCTAATGTTGAGGTAGCCTTTAAGCCTCAGACACTTGAAAACACCTTGGGCGAGTATCTCTCCAAAAAGAATATGACTCAGCTAAGAATTGCTGAAACCGAGAAATACGCCCATGTAACATTCTTCTTCAACGGCGGTCGTGAGGTTATGTTTGAGGGTGAAGACAGAATACTTGTTAATTCACCCAAGGTTGCAACCTACGATTTACAGCCTGAAATGAGCGCTATTGAGGTTTGTGACAAGGTATGCGAAGCAATCGAAACAGGAAAATATGATGTTATTATTCTTAACTTTGCAAACTGCGATATGGTTGGACATACCGGTATCTTTGAGGCTGCTGTCAAATCTGTTGAAACTGTTGATACCTGTGTCGGCAGAGTAAAGGATTCAACACTTAAAATGGGTGGCGTAATGCTTCTTACCGCCGACCACGGTAATGCAGACCGTATGCTTGATGTTGACGGTTCCCCATTCACAGCGCACACCACCAATCCTGTTCCCTTCACTGTTGTCGGTAAGGATTGTACCCTTCGTGAGGGTGGCAAGCTTTGCGATATTTCTCCCACTATAATCAAGCTTCTTGAGCTTGAACAGCCTGCTGAAATGAGCGGTGAATCAATAATTTTATAAATATAAACTTAAAAATTCAGCGGTAATTCCATTTTTGGAATTACCGCTACAGACTGTCGAATAACCCCAAATCTCAAACGAGGTTTGGGGTTAAACATTTGTAGTTCTCAAAAGCAAAGTAAAAACAAGCAAAAAAGTCATATAGGTGAGACATTTTCCACCTATGAATTGCATACTTTTTCAGGTTCATTGCAGCAAACTTAAGCCTAACCCAGTTAGTTACTTGGGATAAGCCTCGGTATGGTGTGTATCGCATTGCATGTTTTTCTTTCGCATCTGCGAATACTCTTTCAATTGTCTCTTTTCGTCGCTTGTATAATTCTTTGTAGTCGGGAGTGTATGTAATATCTTCTACCGTTTCAAGGTAATCTAACCAAACATGTTTAGTTACTGTTTTTTCATTCTTTTGGTTTTCGGTGCATAAATGTTTAGTGGGACATTTCTCGCAAATATATCCTTTGCTCTTAAATTCTCGGTAGCCTTCTCGGTTTGTGGTGGCATAGTTTAATACTTGGTTTTCAGGACATACTACACAATCAAAATACTCATCATATACATATTCGTACGGTGGATAATTTCCTTTCTTTCCCATTGGTCTTTTGTATGGAAGTACGGGTATTCTGCCATCATCTAAAACTCGTTTGCTTATCCACGGTGTTTTGTAGCCTGCATCAGCTACTATGTTTTCAATTTCAGGATTCTTTTCGGTTAATCTGTCATATAATCCGTCAAATGCTACACTATCGTGTACATTTCCTGGATTAACTGTTACATCCATTACATAGCCGTTTTTATCGCAACCTGTTTGTGCGGTATATGCAAAGCATTTCTTATGCTCGCCCTTATGAAATACTCCGCTTTCGGGGTCTGTAGTAGATGTTGTAATTTCTTTATCTTCGGGTGGTTTTGGTCCGTCAAATGGTTTTTTGTCGTGGTCTTCTCGGTCTTGGTTTATCTCTGCCATCAGTTCTTCTTCATAGCGCTTTGCCGCTTGTGGTACAGCTCTCTTTACTACCTTTTTAACATTTGCATTCGCCTTAATATGCGTTCCGTCTATGAATACTGTTTCGGGTGAAAGATATCCTGCTCTTTCTATCTCGTTTAATATCCAATAAAATATACCCTCTATGGTTCTTTCGGTATATCTATGCTTGAAGTTATAGCTTATTGTAGAAAAGTGCGGTATTGGTTCATTCATTAAATATCCCAAAAACCAACGGTATGCTACATTCATCTTAATTTCTTCTACGGTTCTTCTAAGTGACGGTATGCCGTATATATGCTGTATTAACACCATTTTAAATAATACCACTGGGTCTACGCTCGGTCTTCCGTTATCTTTACAGTATAAATCTTCAACCAAGTCATATATATGTATAAAATCTACGGCACTATCTATTTTTCTTAGTAAGTGGTCTGCTGGTACAAATTCTTCTATGCTAAACATTTCAAGTTGGTCTCTGTGTATTCTGTCTTTTACTATCATTTTTATCACCAACTTTATTATACCATAAAAAGCAGAAAAAGCCCAGTAAAAACTGGACTTTTTCGACAGTCTG
>JAZSHV010000005.1:0-81207 GCA_045533475.1 Acutalibacteraceae bacterium
TGAAAAATTTTAAATAAAACTCTTGACTATTGTATAGTTTTATGATATTATATTCTTTGTTCAAACGCGGGTGTAGTTCAATGGCTAGAATCCCAGCCTTCCAAGCTGGTCGTGTGGGTTCGATTCCCATCACCCGCTCCATAAGGTAAAATCGTCGCACCAATGTGACGTTAATGATTAAATCAATCTGAAAAGATTGATTTTTTTGTGCGTTATTGCAAAGAAAGGTGTGATGTGATATGATTAAAATAATTAAAAAGAAAATCAATATAAGTGATGAACTCAAAGCCAAAATTAATTGGTCTTGCAAATTTAATAACAGACCCTACCAGATTATTGAGGGTCACCTAAGAATTGTGGAACATACAAATCTAGCGTATGTTGAGCCACACAAAGTAATTATTGGAGATACACTATATTTATTCTTCAATGAACAAAAACATTTTTATATTGGGAATTTAAAAAAGAAAATCCCTATTGCTGATTTATCAGACTACATAGCAAGGCATTAATTAATTGAGAGTTTATATACTCCCATAATATTGGTTTATTTTGTCGTGTAAATAATCAATATAAATTATAAGGTGTCTTGTTATGTGACACCTTTTTTGGTGCCTTTCATTAAAAGAAAAGGAGGAAAAATTATGAATAATGAAAGGATGATTGCAGCAGTTTATATTCGTGTCAGCACAGAGGATCAGGCACGAGAAGGATTTTCTTTAGGAGAACAAAAAGAAAAGTTATTACAACTCTGTGCATTTAAAGGTTATGAAGTATTTAAGGTTTATGAAGATGCAGGAATATCTGCAAAAGATATGGAACATAGACCAGCATTTCAAGAAATGCTACAAGATATGAGGGACGGAAAAATTAATTATATTGTAGCCTACAAACTAGATAGAGTTACTCGTTCAGTTCGTGATTTAGAAGAACTAATATCTCAGTTAGAAAAATATAATTGTTATTTAGTATGTGATAGAGATGATGTTAATACTTCTACTGCTAACGGAAGATTTTTTGTAAGAATGCTAACAGTATTATCACAATTAGAAATTGAAATTGTATCGGAAAGAACTAAATTTGGACTTAATGGAGCAATTAAGTCTAGTCATTTACCAGGTCCTGCCCCACTAGGATATAAGAAAGATGGGAATAAGAAAACTATTATTGATGAAACAACAAAACCTATTATTGAAAGAATTTTTAAAATGTATTTAGAAGGTAAAAGTTTTCAGCAAATATCAAATATCTTTAATGAAGAAAAATTATTAAATCCAAAGAAATGGAAAGACACGACTATTCAAAAGATAATTGATAACAAAATCTATATGGGAGATTATGAGCAATACAAAAGAATTGCTAAAAAAGAAAACAAAGAACCTGTTATTTATATGAATGTGGTTGAACCTATAATATCTCGTGCAATGTGGGAAGAATGTCAAAGACAAAAAGAAGTTAATCAAAGGACTTATACTAGAGATAGAGTTTATCTATTCTTTCAAAAGATTAAATGCCCTACTTGTGGAAGAATAATGAAGTGTAAAGGTTCAGGTGGCAAAAAGAAGAAGTATATGTATTATAACTGTGAGAAATGTCATTTAAATTATCGTGAAGATAAAATTGAAGAGTGTTTAATGCAATTTATTCATGATTTAGTTGAATATGATATGGCAGTTAAAAAGTATTTTTTACCTATTCTAGCAGACCATAAGCCAACAAAAACTGATGATATAGATAAAGAGATTAAACAACTAATAAAACAAAAAGAACGTATTAAAAAAGCATATATGAGTGGCATTGTTGAAATGGAAGATTTTTCAGAAGATTATAAACTAATTGAAGAAAAGTTAGAAATTTTAGAACAAAAGAAATCAGAACTATTAAATCTAGATAATATAACTTTTACACCACAACAGTTAATGGCAGATAGAGATATTGAACGAGAAACTATGATAAGATTAGATACCTTAAATGATGTTGTAAAAACAAATTGGGAAAGCAAAACAAAAGATGAAAAGCAAGAATTTATATCTAAATTTATTGAGTCTGTTATTCTTATAAAAGATAAAAACAATGAACTTTATATAGAAAAAATTAATTTTAGAAAGAGTTATATAAATAACTTAATGAAGTTTTTAGATAAAGGAATATTAGATGTATTAGTACCAGTTGAAATAAATGGTAAAGAAGAATTTATTATTGGTAGTCCTAATATTTCTAATGAACAAGTACAGGAATATTTAGATAGATTAAATGAATTTTATGAAACAAAAATGTATCAACTTTATGAAAAAGTTAATGAAGATACAGGTAATATTATTAGTGAGTTTACCCATAAAAAAGATGAAAAAATTATAAGAATATTACCTATAACGCCTACTAAAATAAAAACAAAATCAATTATAAATAAAGAAGATATTGAAACAAAATATGGAATTGTTACTTACAATCCTAACAAACCAAATAAGAAAGGAAATGATTAAATTATGGAATTAAAATATATAAAAACTGGTGATTATGAATTACCAAATCTAAATTTAAATGATAATAAAAAAGGAACAATTAATAAGTACGGAATGTTAAGACTTGATTATTTAAAAGTACATAAAGAAGCACTTTACACAACACTTTTAATGAAAGATGAACTTACTAATCATCTTATTTCAGTAAGTAAAGATGCAGAGAAGTTATTAAATAATTTGATGGAAAGTTATAAAAAATCATATAAAAAACTATCTGAAAAAAGTAAAGAAACAAACCAACTTGAATGGGTAAAATTGATGAATAATTATAAAAATATAGCAGAAGAAATCATATTAAAAGAAATAATTTATACTGAAAACGTGTGAGTACGTACTCACATATTTTGTCTGGCAAGCACTGAATTTGTACTCCTGTACAAATTCTAATATGGGAATTCCCATACCCTTAATGTTTAGAAAGGAGATTTCAAATTATGAGAATAAGAAATAATAAAGTTAATGTATTTTTAAGTGATGATGAGAAATTTATTTTAAAAAGAGACTCTTCAAAATTAAACTTATCTCAGTCTGAATATATTAGAAATTTAATTGTAGGATATGAGATTAAAATTCCAGAAGTTGTTAAAGAAGAACCTAAACCTAAAAAAGAAGAATATATTATAGAGAATATTGCTAAAGCACTAGAAGAAAATATTGAATGCCTAATTAAAGTAAAAAATAAATTTCACTACCTTGGATATTTTGAAGATGAACGAGCAATTGGAACTAAAATTGAATATTTAAAATTACAAAATACTACACTAAAAAAATATGTACTATCTGAAAATGATAAAGACAATGCCAACTAAGCATTGTCTTTTTAAATATGCATATTTTATAATTCTAGATAGATATATTAATTAGGTTTGATATTTGCCTTAGCTGTTTTAATTAATTTAATATATTCGTTTATATTGATCGAGCTAACTCTTTCAATAAATTCATCTATCATTTCTTTAGTTAATATACAATCCTTGTATTCGGAACCTGGATAATATTCACTAGGATAACTATTATAATCTTCTTTGGTTATATTATATTTATCTGATATATATGTACTTAAACAATCATAAGCAAAATATAAATCTTCACAAAACTTTTTATAACTATTCTCTAGTAGATATTGTGTACTAAACAACTCTTCAAAAAACAAATAATCAGTAACTAGGTGAAGAAACCATCCTAATTCAAAATCATCTAATTCTTTTCTTTCTTCTAAAAATGAGTATAAATTAACTTTACCTCGTACGTGACTAATGTTATCATTTCCTCTATTACTATCAGTATAATGAGTTTGGTCTTTGTTATCTGAAGCGTCTGGATACAAGCTACCAGCTATAAATTTCTCGTAGTTTAATATATTGTTTTTTTCAAAATATTTTTTAGCGACAGCTAAATGGATTGCTGAACTTGCCATTTATCTTCCTCCTTTTTTATATATTAAATATATAACATTTTTTAATTCTTCACTGGTTAACATTTTCATATTTCTTACTCCTCAAATAATTCTGATAATTCTTCTATATTACCAATTTTATCTATAAATGGAATATGAATAAAAATCATTTTACATTTCAAGTTATTTTCTTTTATATATTTAAGTCCATTAAAAAATATATTGTTGCAATAATAATTTCCAGCATCTCTTGATATATCAGTTTTATAATTATTTTTTTCTAATTTTTCTTTTAATTGCGAATAATCAAAATCACTTTCATAGATTTCAGTTTCTTTTTTACCAACAATTTCTATTCTAATATTATCTTGTTCTAATGGTGCTTGTCCAAATGAAACTATTAAATCATAATTATCTAATTTGATTTTATTTTGTAATTGGTTAACACTCGTAATAAAACTATTTCTTAAATATAATTTGTTTTCAACTGAAATCTTAATATTATCTAACAATATTTTAGATGAATTATCTTTGCCATTAAAAGCAGTATATAAAATATTCATTACTATCTCCTAACTAAATTTATGTTTTAAAACTACTTCAATTATACATTAAAATACAATTTTTATCCATACTCCCTTGAAAATATCTAGGAAAATGATATACTTAATTTATCAGAGAGATTTAATCAAATCTTATAGTCTTAATTTCGCATACGTGTATAGTTAAGGCTCCAAAAATCCCTTAGACACTAAGTCTGAGGGATTTTTACTTCTTACCTATTCACTCTTCACTTTTCACTCTTTTATCTGTCCGAAATTCTTGACAAGTTTCCGTTCGGTGTCGGCTTTGCCGACGGAATATAAATATGTAGGAGTTCAGTTCTATACAATAAAATTTTGAAAGGACTTCGGAATTGTACATCCCTTCCAAAAGCGGCAAAACAAGTTTTGACAAAGAGCAAAAAATCAAGGCACTCCACCTCAATGGAGTGCCTTTAATCTTTTAAAGAGGTTTTAATTAGCCATTGATAGCAGTAACAACGCCTGAACCAACAGTACGACCACCCTCACGGATAGCGAAACGGAGACCCTCTTCGATAGCGATAGGAGTGATAAGCTCAACATCCATCTCTACGTTATCGCCAGGCATACACATCTCTGTGCCAGCGGGAAGAGTGATAACACCGGTAACGTCAGTAGTTCTGAAATAGAACTGAGGACGATAGTTGTTGAAGAAAGGAGTATGACGTCCACCCTCTTCTTTGCTAAGAACATAAACCTGACCATGGAACTTGGTGTGAGGATTGATGGAGCCGGGCTTACAAAGAACCTGACCACGCTCGATCTCGTCACGACCTACACCACGGAGAAGTGCACCAACGTTATCACCAGCCTCACAGTATGTGAGAGTCTTACGGAACATTTCCATAGAAGTAACAACAGTCTTAGCGCGTTCTTCGGTAAGACCGATGATTTCAACTTCGTCACCTGCATTAAGCTGACCACGCTCAACACGACCTGTAACAACAGTACCACGACCGGAAATGGTCATAACGTCCTCAATAGGCATAAGGAAAGGCATATCAACCTAGAGGTCAGGAGTGGGGATGTAGCTGTCAACAGCGTCCATAAGTTCCTGAATAGGAGCATATACAGGGTCAGAAGGATCGCTGGAAGCGCAATCAAGAGCCTTGAAAGCAGAACCTTTGATGATAGGTGTATCATCGCCGGGGAACTCATACTTATCAAGAGTCTCACGGATTTCCATCTCAACGAGCTCAAGAAGCTCTTCGTCATCAACAAGGTCAGTCTTGTTCATGAATACTACGATGTAGGGAACGCCAACCTGACGAGCAAGGAGAAGGTGCTCCTTAGTCTGAGCCATAGGACCGTCAGTAGCAGCGATAACAAGGATAGCACCGTCCATCTGAGCAGCACCGGTGATCATGTTCTTAACATAGTCAGCGTGTCCGGGGCAGTCAACGTGAGCATAGTGACGAGCGTCGGTCTCGTACTCAACGTGAGCGGTATTAATTGTAATACCACGCTCTCTCTCCTCAGGAGCCTTATCGATGTTTGAATAATCCTCGAATGAAGCCTGTCCCTTAAGAGAAAGGTACTTTGTGATTGCTGCGGTTAATGTGGTCTTACCATGGTCAACGTGACCGATGGTACCAATGTTTACATGGGGCTTATTTCTTTCAAATGCCTGCTTTGCCATTGTAAATTTCCTCCTTAGAAATTAAATTTAAAGTTTAAATATAGTTTACCAAATTTTTTAGTAAATTTCAAGTATTATTTATCGCAAAAACCTATAAAATTAATCTTTCTTGGATCTTGCGGTAATAATCTTCTCAGAAATGCTCTTAGGCACTTCCTTATAGCCGTCCGGCTCCATTACATACTGACCGCGTCCCTGAGTCTTGGAACGGAGGTCTGTTGCGTAACCGAACATATCGCCGAGAGGTACTCTTGCATTAATCTGCTTAACGCCTGCGCGGTCCTCAAAGCCCTGAATTTCGCCACGACGAGAGTTAAGGTCACCGATAACGTCACCCATATACTCCTCAGGAACGAGAACTGTAACCTTCATAATGGGCTCTAAGAGAACAGGATCTGCAATACGGCAAGCCTCTTTGAATGCCATAGAACCGGCAATCTTAAATGCCATTTCTGAAGAGTCAACCTCGTGATAAGAACCGTCGTAAAGAGTAACCTTTACGTCAACAACGGGGTAGTTTGCAAGTACACCGGCCTGCAATGCACCCTTAATACCTGCATCAACAGCAGGGATATATTCCTTCGGAACGGTACCGCCGGTAACGCTGTTAACAAACTCATAGCCTGCGCCTGACTCGTTAGGCTCAACAATGATCTTAACGTGACCGTACTGACCGGAACCACCGGACTGACGCTTATACTTGGTCTCATGGTCAATCTTCTTGCGAATACTTTCCTTATAAGCAACCTGAGGAGCACCAACGTTAGCCTCTACCTTGAATTCACGAAGGAGACGGTCAACGATGATTTCGAGGTGTAACTCACCCATACCGGCGATAATTGTCTGACCGGTTTCCTCATCAGTATAAGCCTTAAATGTGGGGTCTTCCTCTGCGAGCTTAGCAAGAGCAATACCCATCTTCTCCTGACCTGCCTTAGTCTTAGGCTCGATAGCAACACGGATAACGGGCTCGGGGAAGTTCATAGACTCAAGAATTACAGGATGCTTCTCATCGCAGAGGGTATCACCTGTAGTGGTGTTCTTAAGACCAACAGCTGCAGCAATATCGCCGGCATAGCAGGTCTCAATATCCTCACGGTGGTTAGCGTGCATCTGTAACAGACGACCCATACGCTCTTTGTTCTGCTTAACAGAGTTGTATACACCGGCGCCTGCATCAACAGTACCGGAATAAACACGGAAGAAACAAATCTTACCAACAAACGGGTCGGTCGCAATCTTAAATGCAAGAGCTGCAAAAGGCTCACTGTCATCAGAATGTCTAACTTCCTCTTCCTCGGTATCAGGGTTTACACCCTTGATAGCCTCAACGTCGGTAGGAGCGGGCATATAATCAGCAACTGCATCAAGCAGAGGCTGAACACCCTTGTTTCTGTAAGAAGTACCGCAGCAAATCGGAACCATGCTGTTAGCGATTGTGGACTGACGGATAATCTTCTTAATCTGTTCGGTTGTGGGCTCTTCACCCTCGAAGTATTTCTCCATCAATTCCTCATCCTGCTCAACGATGTGCTCGATAAGCTCGGTGCGGTATTTGTTTGCAAGCTCAAGCATATCCTCAGGGATAGGCTCAATTCTTACGTCCTTACCAAGGTCATCATAGTATAAAATAGCGTTCATTTCTACTAAGTCGATGATGCCCTTGAAGGTGTCCTCAGAGCCAATAGGCAACTGAATCGGAACACCGTTGCAGTTGAAACGGTCCTTGATCATACCAAGAACACGATAGAAGTCGGCACCCATAATGTCCATCTTATTTACATAAATCATACGGGGAACCTTATATTCGTCAGCCTGACGCCAAACGGTCTCAGACTGCGGCTCAACACCGCCCTTTGCGCAGAGAACGGTTACAGAACCGTCAAGTACGCGGAGTGAACGCTGAACCTCAACTGTAAAGTCAACGTGTCCGGGAGTGTCGATAATATTGATACGATGGTCTTTCCAGAAACAGGTTGTAGCCGCAGAAGTAATGGTAATACCTCTCTCCTGCTCTTGCGCCATCCAGTCCATGGTAGCGCCGCCGTCGTGAGTTTCACCCATCTTACGGTTAATACCGGTGTAGAAAAGGATACGCTCAGTTGTGGTGGTCTTACCTGCGTCGATATGTGCCATAATACCAATATTTCTTGTCATTTCAAGAGATACTTTTCTCGGCATATAATCCTCCAATCCGCCATATAGCGGAAAAATAAATCATCTTTTTTAAACTACCATCTGTAATGTGCAAACGCTCTGTTTGCTTCAGCCATCTTATGTGTATCGTCACGCTTCTTAGCAGCGCCGCCAACACCGTTGATAGCGTCAAGAATTTCACCTGCAAGACGTTCCTTCATAGTTCTCTCGGAACGGTTGCGGCTGTAGGTTGTCAACCAACGAAGACCTAAGGTCTGTTTTCTCTCGGGACGAACCTCAAAAGGAACCTGATAGGTTGCACCGCCCTTACGGACAGCCTTAACCTCTAACTGAGGCATAACATTTTCCATAGCCTGGTCAAATACCTCAAGCGGGTCCTTGCCTGTTTTTTCACTTATAATGTCGAATGCACCGTATACAATCTTCTGAGCTACACCCTTCTTACCGTCAAGCATAACATTGTTGATGAGACGGGTAACAATCTTAGAATTGTACATAGGATCCGGCAATACGTCACGTTTAGCAATAAAGCCTCTTCTTGGCACTTTGCTTCCCTCCTTCATAATAGTAATGACATCATAGGTACTCGAGTAACTTCCCCGTTGTCCCAAGTAAGGCTTGTATTGAATGAATAGTTAATAATGAATATTGAATGATGAATAATTAAGGTATGCCTTTGGCACGGTTATTTAAGTCGGCAAAGCCGACACAATAATTATTCACTATTCGTTTTTCATTCTTCATTTATATATAAGCCGCCACTTGAAATTGCAGCAGAGATTACTTCTTAAAAATTACTTTGCACCCGGTTTCGGACGCTTTGCACCGTACTTAGAACGGCTCTGCATCCTCTTGGCAACGCCCTGAGTGTCGAGGGTTCCGCGGATGATGTGATAACGCACACCGGGAAGATCCTTAACACGTCCGCCACGAATAAGAACCACACTGTGCTCCTGAAGATTGTGACCGATACCCGGAATATAAGCAGATACTTCAATTCCGTTTGAAAGACGTACTCTGGCAATCTTACGGAGAGCTGAGTTAGGCTTCTTAGGTGTGGAAGTCTTAACGGCTGTACAAACGCCGCGCTTCTGAGGAGAATCGTTGTCGGTAGGCTTGCGCTTCATAGAGTTGTAACCCTTAAGCAAAGCAGGAGCCTTAGCCTTCTTCTCTACAGTTTCACGACCGCTGCGAACCAATTGGTTAAACGTAGGCACTCTGACACCTCCCTTATTTTAAACAAATATACTGCGCAGAAATTTACGCATTCCCACGCAGTATAGTATTTTATCACAAAGTTATTATATTGTCAAGAAAAAATTTATTGCGATAATTATTCAAACAAGGGTGTTGAAAAATATCTTTCTGCGGTATCGGGCAGAACGGTTACTACTGTCTTACCCTTGCCAAGCTTTTTAGCAAGACGGATTGCCGCCGCAACATTTGTGCCGCTGCTTATACCGCACATAATACCCTCTTTTGCCGCCAAGTCCTTAGAAGCCTTAAGCGCCTCCTCGTCCTTTACAATGCAAACCTCGTCGTATATTTCCTGATTAAGAATAGCAGGAATAACACCGTCACCTATTCCCATCTGAATATGAGTGCCGATTGAACCGCCCGAAAGAATTGCGGCATTTTCAGGCTCAACCGCCCAGATAGTCATATCGGGATTTTCAGCCTTTAAGGTTTCGCCTATGCCCGTTATCGTACCGCCTGTACCTATTCCTGAGCAGAAGCCGTGAATAGGACCGTCTACCTGAGCTAAAATTTCGGCTCCCGTACCCTTTCTCTGTATAGCAGGATTTGCAGGATTCTCAAACTGCTGAGGTACAAATACCCTACTGTCCTCCGCCTTCATTTTAAGCGCAAGGTTGAGACACTCCTCAATACAAAGTCCTATATTACCATTATCGTGAACAAGAATAACCTCTGCCCCGTAATGCTCAACCAACATTCTGCGCTCCTCGCTCACAGAATCGGGCATAATAATCTTTACCTTAATTCCCTTGACTGCGCCCACAAGTGCCAAGCCTATTCCCTGATTACCGCTTGTAGGTTCAACAATTATTGTATCCTCATTAATAAGCCCCATTTTTTCAGCTTCAAGAATCATATTGTATGCCGTTCTTGTTTTTATTGAACCGCCAACATTAAGTCCCTCAAACTTCACCAATATATCTGCGCTGTCAGGCTCGGTCATATGACGAAGTCTTATTATAGGGGTATTGCCCATTGCATCTAAAATAGTATTACAAACCATATTATGTACCCTCAAATTGGAATTTTTCTAAAGTATACCATATTATATGCCATTTTGCAACGAACAGTCAATAAAAATATTTATATTTCTCTTTTTATATTGAGAATAAAATCAAATTATATTATAATTAATGTGTGAGCTTTTACAATTTTTAACAGTCTAATATATGAAAGCGCTTTTAAATACCAACGAAAGGAGACGCTTTATGAACAACGGTGACAGTAGCTACCGCCGTTTTCTCGGAGGAGACCAAAACGGAATTACCGAAATAATAAGGGACTATAAGGACGGTCTTATTCTATACATAAATAGCTTTGTTTGCGATTTATATACCGCCGAAGAGCTTTGCGAGGATACGTTTGTAAAGCTTATGGTAAAAAAACCGCACTTTAAGGGTAAAGCCTCTTTTAAGAGCTGGCTTTTTGCAATAGGCAGAAACATAGCCTTGGATTATTTAAAGAGCAATAGCAAAAAACCGAGTATTCCGCTTGAAAATATCGCTGAATTACCCGATGACCAACAGGATTTTTTAAGCGCTTATCTTAAAGAGGAGCAAAAGCTTATACTTCACCGCGCGCTCAGCAGTCTTAAATATGAGTACCGTCAGGCATTGTGGCTTACATATTTTGAGGAGCTTTCCAATAAGGAAACTGCGTACATAATGAATAAGAGTCTGCACAGCACCGAAACCCTTATTTATCGGGCAAAAAAGCAACTGAAAACTCAGCTTGAAAAGGAGGGCTTTAGTTATGAAGAATTATGAACAGATGGCACAGTCGGTTTTCGAAAAAAAGGAAGAATATATTAAAAAAAGAAGCAAAAACAGAAAAAAAGCAATCTTTGCAATTTGTATAACCCTTGTTTGCGGTGTTGCATTAACCTCAGGTGCTATTTTCTTGAATAAGAACGGTGGGGGTGTAACTGTTGGTGATACTCCGACCAAAACAGAAAATGACCGTTCAAATGAAAAATATCCTGAGCTTTATGAGTTACCCAAGAAAATAATATCCACAGAGGGCACATCAGAAGAATATCAGGAAATGATGGCAGTAGTCACCAAATGGGAGGAGCGTACAATAACAGGGCAGTATAGTGAGGCTGAATACAACGGAGTAAGCTATTCGGGTAAAAGCAAAACTGTTGCTAAAACCGTTGTCGGCGAAGCATTAGGTGTTATCACCGCAAAAGGGCTCGACGATTACACCTCTACTCTGCATAAAAAACAGGTTGTTGCTTATGAAATAAATAAAATCTCAAAAAACTGCGCAATTGCTGTTCAGTTTGGGGGCGACAACAACTATTATATATATACAAATCCGTTTTACAGTCCCGAAACCTTGGGGGATTTCATAAACGACCTTAGCCTTGAAGAGTTTTTAACCGTAGGTATGGTTGACTATGACAACTCAACAGGTATGGGAGACAGCTATGTTCACGAAAGAATTGAGTTTACAGGTCTTGAAGCCGATGCCGTTTGGGATATTCTGCTCTGTGACACAGCGCTTAAAAATGTATACTCTGATTTAGATTGGTTTGTGCATAAAATGAGTATAAGCATAAGTATACCCTATTTAGGCTACAATAATATAAGCATTTCGCTCACCGAGGACGGGTATCTTTTGACCAACATTCTCGACACAGAAAAAGCCTTTTTTATTGGTTCTGACCGTGTTGACCAATTTACACGCCACATGATAAACAATTGCGAGGGCTTGCGCATTATTTATGAGCCAGACGATAACCAAGAGGATAGCAAAAAAACCAACGGCTACGCAGAGTCGACCTCGTCACAGTCTGTATCATCAACCGTAGAGCACAGTATTTTAACCCCTTGATAAATTATTAAAAAAGGGATATAATGTTTTTAAGAACATATTTAAAAATAATTTTTTCGAGGTTTATAATGCTGATTGATTTCCACACCCACTGCTTCCCCGATGCAATTGCCGAAAAGGCAATAGAAAAATTGAGCTATGTATCGGGCGGACTAATACCCTATACCGACGGCACTCTATCAGGTCTTAAAAAATCTATGGAGCAAAGCAAAACCGATATTTCGGTTGTGCTTAGCATTGCCACAAACGCCCGTCAGCAAGCAAGCGTAAATAATTTTGCCGCCGAATTAAATAAAAATTCAGATATTTTCGCTTTCGGCTCGGTTTATCCGCATAGCGAGGATGCGTTATCCGAGCTTGAGCGCATAAAGGAGCTTGGACTCAAAGGCGTAAAGCTTCATCCCGACTATCAGGGCTTTGCGGTAGATGACATTAAAATGAAGCCAATTTACAGAAAAATATCCGAATTAGGTCTTATAACAATTTTCCACGCAGGGGTTGACTACGGCTTTGCGCCTCCCTACGGCGCCACACCCGAGCGTATGGCAAAAGCGCTCAATTGGTTTGATTCTCCCGTTATTGCCGCGCATTGGGGTGGGGTGGGTTGCGGTGAAGATGTGCTCAAACACCTTTACTCTACCGATATTTATTTTGACACCTCTTTCGGGTACTCTATGATGCCTAAATACTATGCTCAAAAAATATTAGAAAAGCACGGTACAGACAGAATTCTTTTCGGTACCGATACTCCTTGGCACACCGTAGCATTGGAAAAGCGGCTGCTTACCTCTCTCGGTCTTAGTGACAGTGAGCTTGAAAAAATATATCACCTTAACGCAAAAAGATTATTAAATATTGAATAAAAATACAAAATGCAAAATGCAAAAACGCGGAAGAAGCTCAGCAATAACTTCTTCCGCGTTTTCAATTTTAAAATTCAACCTTATTCAGCCGAATGTCCTCTTTGGATAATAAAATCCGACATTCTCTCGACATATTCCGCACAGTTTTCTTCACTTTCTACCATAACGCGGATAACAGGCTCGGTTCCGCTTTTTCTAAGCAAAATTCTTCCCCTGCCGTCAATTTGTTTTTCAATTTTCTCCTTTTCCTCAGCAATTAGAGTGTCGGCAAAAACCGCGTCCTTGTCTCGTACTCTTATACTCCTTGTAAGTTGTGGATAAACCTTTACAGGCTCAGCCAATTCAAAAAGACTTCTCTTACTGTCACAAACCTCTTCTGTAAGCATTATCGCGGTCAGAAGTCCGTCACCCGTAGTAGCGTATTTCCTAATAATTATATGTCCCGACTGCTCTCCGCCCAAGGAATAATCATTTTCTTGCATACATTCATATACAAAACGATCCCCAACATCGGTTGTGACACACTTAAGTCCAATATTTTCAAGTGACTTCATAAAACCGCTGTTCGACATAATCGTAGCCACCACAGTATCCTTATTTAACATACCGCGGCTTTTAAGTCTGTTTGCAAGAATATAAAGCATTTTGTCGCCGTCTACAACATTTCCGTTACCGTCAACCGCAATACAGCGGTCGCAATCACCGTCAAAGGCAAATCCCATATCAAGGTGATTTTCTTTTACAAGACGGCAAAGATTTTCAATGTGGGTTGAACCGCAATCCTTATTTACATTAAGTCCGTCGGGAGTGTCACCAACAACCTTAACCTGTGCGCCGAGCGCCGCAAAAACCGATTTTGCCATCATCCACGAGGCTCCGTTCGCACAGTCAAGACCAATCTTCATATCCTTATACGAATGTGATGCCAAAGAAATAAGATAGCCTATATACCTGTTTCTTCCCGAAACATAGTCAATAATTTTACCTATTCTTTCCTTTGTGGCAAGAGGCAAATCAGTCTCAAGACCTAATGCCGCCAAATCACCGTCAATATAGTCCTCAATATAAGAAGTAGTCTTTTCGTCGAGCTTTTCACCATAGCCATTTATAACCTTTATTCCATTATCATAGAAAGGATTATGCGACGCAGTAATCATTATACCGCAATCAAATCCCTCCTGCTTTGCCACATAGGAAACACTAGGTGTGGTTGTAACGTGAAGCATATACGCGTCAGCACCCGAAGCGGTTATTCCGGCGACAATTGAATACTCAAGCATATAGCTTGAAAGCCTTGTATCCTTTCCTATAACAATTCGCGGACGGTAACCCTGATTCTTACAACCCGAAAGCGCGGATGAATAGTACCAACCCAAAAATCTTCCTACCCTGTATGCCTGTTCAGAGGTTAAGTTTACATTAGCCTCTCCGCGGAAGCCGTCTGTTCCAAAATATCTGTTCTTCGGTTTTTCAGCTCTTTCGGTCGGTTCAATAATTACCTCCTGTGACAAAAGCTCATCAGCAGAAATGTTAAAAAGCTTGCACAACATTACAACCCTGTCAATTTGAGGTAAGGCTTGGTTTACCTCCCACTTAGAAACCGACTGGCGCGAAACCGAGAGCTTTTCTGCCAACTGCTCCTGAGAAATTCCTCTTGATATTCTAAGATTATAAATCTTTTCTCCGATAGTCATAAAATTACTCCCCTTTAAAAGATAAACTAATTATACCAAATTGTATATGTTTTTCAACCAACCAAAGTTACCCGTCTTGGCAACCATAGGTTGCGAAATACCCTTGTTGTTAATATTTTAATAAGGAAAAACCATTTTTTAAAATATAAAATGTATATTTCGTTTTACATTTTATATAATATGTTATTTTGCTGTAATTATATACTTTTTTACATTTTTTGCCTTAGATTTTTCTTGTATGGACTGCTAATTTATGGTATAATATAATTTTAAGAAAGGATTGTTTTTTATGAAAGAACTTTATGACTTTGTGTATGAATTCAATTATACTACAATTGCTTTAAGGCTTGTATTCGCTATTCTTGCGGGCGGAATAATAGGTCTTGAACGCGGAAAGCACGGAAGCGCCGCGGGACTTCGCACCCATATTCTTGTTTGCATAGGCTCGACTATGACTGCTCTTACAGGTTATTATGTATATGATGTTTTGAACATACAGGGCGATGTGCTACGACTTGCCGCTCAGGTGGTTTCAGGCATAGGCTTTTTAGGTGCAGGTATGATTATTGTTAAGAACAATAATGTAATAGTCGGTCTTACCACCGCCGCGGGAATGTGGGCAACTGCCGCTATCGGAATTGCGTTGGGCTACGGTTTTTACAGCGGCGCCGCCATTGCTACACTTCTTTGCTTCTTTACCGCCGCCTTTTTAACAAGTCTTGAGCGCCAACGCAAAAAGCTTTTTCACATTTACTTAGAGCTTGATGTGAGCCATAATATAGGCAATATTACCGACTTTATCCGCAACGAGCTTGACTCTGAAGCACTCATTGAAGCTACAACGCCCAAAAGCAATGTACCAAATACCATAGGACTTTATATAACCGTTTCGGATTTTAAATCTGCAAGTGAGTTTCGCCGTCAGATAAACGAAATTGAGGGCGTAAGATTTTCCATAAGCGAATAGAATTTCAATACTTAATTAAGGATGTGTTAATTTATGATTCCGGCATTCATTCTGTTTTTCTCCGCATATGTACTTATGTTGATTTTTGGTAAGTACCGTCCATTAATAGCCTTAGCTACAGGTCTTGTATTTATTTTAAGCGGTATGCTCCCTGTGGGTAATGTTTTAGATGAGCTTGATTTTAATGTTTTACTTATGATTTCAGGTACTATGGGGCTTGTGTCACTCTTTATTGAAAGCAAAATGCCATCCCTCCTTGCCGACCTTATAATGGAAAAGGTTCCAAATGTTCAGATGGCGGCGGTTTGGCTCTCACTTTTTGCCGGCTTTATTTCTGCCTTTGTGGATAATGTCGCCACCGTGCTTATGATTGCGCCTGTTGCGCTTGAAATATGTAAAAAGCTTAAGATTAATCCTGTTCCGCTTATAATAGGAATCGCGGTTTCTTCAAACCTGCAGGGCGCGGCAACCCTTGTTGGTGACACTACCGCGATAATGTTAGGCTCCGCCCTTGATATGACCTTTATGGACTTCTTCTGGTATCTGGATAAGCCTTCAATATTCTTTGCAGTTGAATTAGGTGCTGTAATTTCTGCAATTATTCTTGCATTCCTCTTTCGTAAGGATAAGGCGCCCATACCGAAAAGCACCGAGCGTACAAGTGTTGAGGATTATATTCCCACCGCTTTGCTTGTAGGTGCTATATTGCTTCTCATCTGCGCTTCATTTGCACCTGACAGTTGGAATTTACCGTCCGAAATTAACGGTATAATCTGCTGTGCTTTGTTGGTTATAGGACTCATATATAACTTTGCAAGAAAACAAAAGCTTTCCGCCATCACATCTCCTTTAAAGGAAATTGATTTTCAAACCTTGGGACTTCTTATCGGTCTTTTCCTTATGATAGGCGGCATCAAGCACGAGGGTGTTATTGATGCGTTAGCTAATCTGCTTGCAAAGTTAGGCGGCGGAAACATATTTATGCTTTACACAGTAATAGTATGGGCTTCGGTGCTTATTTCCGCATTTATTGATAATATACCCTATGTTGCAACTATGATACCTGTTATTGCGGCTCTTGCTACACAGCTCAGCGGTCAATTGGATGTTTCCTCAACGCTTGTTGCAACACCCCTTTACTTCGGTCTGCTTTCGGGCGCAACTCTTGGCGGCAACTGCACACCGATTGGCGCATCTGCAAACATAGCAGGTATAGGCATACTTCGCAAAGCAGGCTATGAGGTTAAGAATTCCGATTTCTTCCGAATAGGTATTCCCTTTACCCTTGCAGCTATTATTCCTGCATACATTTACATATGGTTGTTCTTCGGAATCTAAAATTAGAACATCAAAGGCCATTCTGAAAAATCAGAATGGCTTTTTGTATTAATCGTTTGCCATAAATACATCGGCAACCTCGCTTATTGTAACAAACGCTTTAGGGTCTATACTGTGTATTATATTTCGCATACGAGATATTTGAAAACGGTTAACTACAAAATAAATAATAGTTTTATCCGAGTTGGAATAACCTCCCTTTGCGGCAATTTTTGTTGTTCCGCACTCAAAGGCATCCATAAGCTCCTCACTTATTTCGGTTGGCTTATCGGTAACTATCATAACCTCTTTTGAACGGTCGAAGCCTTCAACAATAAAGTCTACCGTTTTAAGCCCTGCCGCATAGGTAACAATTGAATAAAGCGGCAATATCCAGCTTTGCCTTATAGCTCCGCAAATAATGTACAGTATCACATTATACATCATTACAAAGGTGCCCACCGTTATATTGAGCCTTTTAGCAAAAATTACTGCCATAACCTCAATACCGTCTATAGCGCCGCCGTAACGGATTGTCAGACCGCTTCCCACACCCGATATTATACCTCCGAACAACGCGCACAACAGCAAATCCTCACCCGCAAGCGGAGACGCTATGCTGACATCTATGGGTAATATATCGGTTATAAGCCAAGAACAAACCGAATAAACAAAAACCGTAAATATGGAATAAACCGTAAAGGTTGCGCCTTGCTTCTTTAGTCCGATTAAAAACAACGGTATATTAAGTATCAAGAGAAAGATTGAAAGAGACAAATATTCCGGTGTTATCTGCTCCAAAAGAATCGAGGTTCCCGAAATACCGCTGTCATATAATTTTACAGGCGCAAGAAAGACCGTAACACCAAAAGCATTTATGCATCCGGCTACCAGCAAAAATATAAAATTGCGCCACTCTATACTTTTTAAATCATTTACAACTTTTTTCATTTAGCACCTCGTAATTAATTGCTTTGTTTTTGGTTATTTTGAAAAGCTCTGTCATACGCTTTTACAATTAGCGGAATAAGTATAAGCTGAAGTATACTTCCGGAAGCAGCATCAACCTTTTTAAATCTGTTTTTTATAAAAGCCTTTCCGTTTGGAATGAATAAATCCCTTAATTTAAGTTTATTATAACATTTTTTATCCTATAACGCAACGCCGATATTTTAAACACTTTATTAACAAGCCCTATAAAATACCAAAAACCACGGTAGACTTCCTTTAGGAAATCCGCCGTGGTTTTATTTTAATAACATTACTGCGCTAAAGTCTTTTTAAGATTTACAAGGTCGCGTACATCAACAGAACCGTCCTTGTTAGCATCTGCGGTAACCTTACTCTGAAGTCTTACTCTTCCAAGTAAAGCGTGCTTAAGATTTACAAGGTCAGCAGTGTTTATTACGGTATCAACATTTACATCGCCTGCTTTGCCTGCAATATCACCAAACTCAAATATGATATTGTCATCAAAAGCATAGTCAGGAACATCCAAAGCTCTTACAGTCTGTTTTGTCTCGTCGCGTGTAAATATTGCGTGAATTTGCATTGTTTTATCGCTTGTAGCATAGGTAACAGGCTTGATTTTTACAGTATGTACACCTGCGTCAATTCCTGTGAATACCTGTACGGGGGCATGCTCATCACCCTGACGGGTTATGACCTCACCGCCGTCAATAGAATACTCAAAATATGAGCCTTTCTTGAAGTTAGTCCACATTGCAAACTCGGTTCCTGTAAATGCAAACTCAATTTCAGCTTCTGTACCCTCGGTTGCTTTATAGAAACCGGTGTGCATTACAGCGCTTGTTCCGGAAAAATACTCGCCCTGTACATAGGTAAAGCCCTTAGTATTGCTTTCCACAACAGCCTGGCTGAGCTCGTCACCCATAAGTGCTGTTCTGTTACCGTCAAGAAGATTCGGGCTATAGATTCTGCCCGGCATATATGTATCCTTTGTTTCACAACCGCTAAAATCGGTGCAGGTTAGTGCATTCTTAAGATACTCCTCAAGACACTTGTAGTAAAGCTCATAACCCTTATCGTTGGGATGAACTATATCAATAAAATATCCATTCCAGTTAGCGGTTGAACGACCAATTGCATTCCAAAGTGAAAGACCAACATTAACTGTAGAAATGTCATAAAAAGCTGCAACCTCTTCGTGACCTGCCGCGGTAGCAAAAAGTTTGCCTGCAACTGAGCTATCGGTAACAAGAAGTGTTACGATGTCACACTGTGGAAGAGCCTCTTTAACCTCTCTTACAATTGTTTCGTACTGCAAGGCAGCAGTAACCTTATCAGAGCCCTTGTAATGGTCGTTAATAGCATATTCAATAAATAAAAGGTCAGGATTTTGGGTGATAATATCATCCTGCAAGCGGTAGGTTCCTAAGAAGGTTCCGCTTTCGCCTATTGCTGCATTAACATTTGTTATTTTTGCGCTGGGGAAATTAGCTGTGAACCACTTTCCTGTAAGTGTTCTCCAACAATCGTTACTTGAGCCGTAGCCGTTAGTTACCGAACCGCCGAAGTATACAATCTTAAGCTCTTTATCTTGTGTTAGCTTATTATATGTATTGGTAAGAGGTGCGCGATAATTAATATAATTTTTGTAAGCTGAATACTTGAAGTTTTCCACAGGTGTTCCACTACTTTCTGCTGCATTGATTTGAATACCAAACAACGAGCCGCAAAGAAGTGCTACAACCATAAGGAATGATAAAACCCTCTTTTTCATAAATCTTTCTTCTTTTTTTATTTTACAGCAAGCTTCTCATTTCCTCTACAGCGCTTAATACATCCTTATTCTGCTCCTCAGGACAAACAAGATACAAGAACTTGTTGCCTGCACAGAAAGAATCCCACAATGCGGTTTTAGCCGCATAGTTCATCTGGGAATGAAGAATTATATCGTATACCCTCTGCTTAGCATAGGAATTATCGGTAAGGAGTGAATTTTCAGCCGAAATATTTATTTCAACCTCGCTGTTCACTGATACATCCTCAATAATAATTTCGGTTGTGTTAGTTGACTTTTCATACTCACAGGCGGGGAAATATGGTTTACCGTCCACACAGACGGTAAGATTTAAACCTGCGGCAAAGCCTCTAAGCAGTATATGCCATTTGCGTTTTTTAGGTAATAACGCTGTATTTCCATTTGCGGGAGCTATTTTAAAGCTTGCAGTTTTGCCCCAATTAAGTGACATTTCGGTGACTGCAAAATCACCGTTTTTATACTCGCTGCCGTCACCGGCATCCTCGTATAAATTAAATGTATTGCTTTCTCCTGCGAAAACAAATACCTTAAGCTCGTCTTTTAATCCGAGCTTATTATCCTTGAAAATTTCGGTAGGAACAATTGCTCCTGCCTTTGCAAATACGGGGTACTCCTCAAGACTGCGGTGCACCCTTAAAGTACGGTCACCCTCATAAACAAGACCGCCAAAAGCATCAATCCACTTGCCCTCAGGCAACCAGACCTCGGTTGAGCCCATAAGCGAGCTCTTACCGTTCTTTTCAGTAATGGGGGCAACGAAAAATTCGGTTCCGAACCAATACTGATTTTTAAATTCATAAGCCTCGTCACACTCAGGATGCAAATAGTACATTGGCTGAACCAAAGGACTAAGCTCTGTATGTGACTTATAATTCATTGTATAAAGATACGGGAAAAGCTGATGTCTTTTCCTGAGCCAATCCTCAGCGATAGGTCTTGCCCAAGCACTAAGGTTCCAAGGCTCCTTACCCGCAAAGGGGTCGTTTGTTGAGTGCAGGCGGTTTATGGGAGATAAAACGCCCAACTGCAACCAACGGATTTGCAGCTCATCATCGCGGTAGCCCTGCATATGTCCCCCAATATCATGACTCCACCAGCAGTAGCCTGCGTTAGAGGCATTTGCTGTAAAATAAGGCTGAAAATCCAATGACTGCCAAGTGGTTATTGTATCTCCCGAAAAGCCTACAGGATAACGGTGCGCGCCAAGACCGCAATAACGGGAGAAAAACATAGGTCTTTTACCGTTACGGGTTATGTCAAGAATGTGCAGGTGATTAAGAATCCACAAGGGTTCCATACCCTCAAGCTCGCTTGCGGGATGGTCCTCATCGTGAACCCACCAATAATCGGTACCCTGCTGCCAATCCATCCACCAGAAATTTACACCGTCTTCTTCATAAGGATGATGAAGCACATCAAAATAGTTCTCCATAAAGTCGGGATTAAGCAAATCTAACTTTATGAGCTTTTTGGAATCGGGGTCAATACCGCATTTTTCTGCCATTTCGCGATACATATCCTCGTGACAGCCAATGCCGTTTGACGGGTGCAGATTAAGCGCAACCTTAAGACCGTATGATTCCAAAGACTTTAAGAAAGCCTTATAATCGGGGAAAAGCTCCTTGTTCCAGGAATAACCCGTCCAACCCTTCCAGAAACGGGGATGGTCGATACAGCTTTCCTTAGGAATCTCGATAGTATGCCAATCCATATCGACAACCGATACCGAGAACGGGATCTTTTCCGCAATAAAGCGCTCCATCAAGTCGCAGTATTCCTGCTGACTGTATTTGTGGTATCTGCTCCACCAGTTACCGAATGCATAATCAGGCAAAAGCGGAGGAGCACCTGTTAATCTGTAAAAATCCGAAATACAACCGCGGTAATCGTGACCGTAGCCAAAGAAATAAATATCCTTTGTGTCCGGCTTTCTCGTTTCAAACCATCCGTTTTCGCTTAAAAGCAGGCTTTCGCTATCATCCACAACGGTATATCCGTTACGCGAAACCACACCGTCCTCAAGCGCTATACTGCCGTTGACATTGTCAAGCGTGCATGCTGTTCCCTTAAGCTGAGGAACCGCGCTTCCGTAATTCCACACCGTAGCAGGATATTCCTTTAGCTTTACGCTTAAAGTGTCTGCGCTGAATTCCTTCCCTACAGTATAGGTGAGTATAAGCGCTTTTGTTTCAAGCGTAAAAATGCCGTTTTCTTCATTAAAGCTAAAAGCGGATTCGGGAAAATTTCTGTGAAAAACCGTCTGAGAAGCCAAATCAACAAAGCTCTTACTCTTGTCAAACTCCATTCTAAACAAGCGGTCTGTAAGCACAGTAAATCGGGCAAAGCCAACAATGACTGTGTTCTTATCATCTGCCTTGCCATTCGTTTTCCATTTAAAGCGGTCGTATGTCATCATTCTAACTCCTATTCTGCATCAAATTCAAAGACCTGTGTGAGCTTTGGCTGAGCACCTGTTTCAGGGTCCATTTCCATAATAAGAATGTCCTTCATATACTCATTCCAACGGTCTACGACCTCGCTCTCACTCTGAACCTTTGCAGCATATTCTGCGCCAAGCTTACATTCGTAATAACCAAACAGCTCATTACCCACATTCCATATGGTGTAGTTTGTTATTCCTGCGCGACTTAGCACTTCTTTCATTTCGGGCCATAAATTATCGTGGCGTTTCTTGTATTCTTCAAGAGAGCCCTCAACAATTTTACCCTTCCAAGCATATCTTTCCATAATTTTTCCTCCTTTTTATACACCCTTAACCGAGTGATTTACAGAAAAATTATATTCCGATTCTGTTGTTTTGCCAAATATTTAATCTGTCCAAAGAGTGGTACCCTTTCGGGCACCACTCATATTGAAAAATTAATACTTAATAGTAATCTTTAATGCATTACCATTGTCATCATTGTTGCAACTGAGTGAATACTGAGGAATTACAGTGTCAAAATCAGCAGCATCGGGAGTAGACTTAGCCAAAACCTCGGTATAGTAATGATTGTGAACATGACCTGTGTAAATTCCCTTAACGATGTTTGCGTTTTCGGTAATGAGCTCATAGATTGCATTGCCTGCAGCGTGGTTTGTAAAGCCGTTCCCGTCAGGACCGCCTGCATATTTCTCGTAGAAATTATCTGTCTTGTTGCCTACAATAGAAGTAACAGTCTTGTCCTCATCTTTACCTGTGCTGATAGCACAGTGCTGGAATATAAGCATTGCATAGCCGTTAGCCTTGGCAGTAGCCATATCAGCAGCAAAGAACTTATCCATTGTACCTGTCATCTCGTTGCCGAGAGCATCGGTAGCGGTGAACTCACCTGCATAGTAGTTCTGATATTCGTGCATAATAGCACCGTTGTTCATAACAACTATCATAACCTTGTCATCAAGGATTTCAGAATGATAGTGAATGTTGTTATAAGGCCAGTTTTCCTGAACGGTGTTGTAACGGATGGACTCCTCAACGGTATCCACATAAGAACCGTACCAAACCTTACGGAATTCGTGGTTACCTATAGCTACATTAGCATCCTTATTACCGATAACAGCCTTCAAAAGATTGAATGAACCCTTTGAAAGGTAGTCTGTAGCGTCACCTGTGATAACGGTCTTGCCATAGAAGGAAGCATACTCCATAGCCTTCTTAGCGTTAGCAAGGCTGTTGGGGAATGCGGTCTTTCTGTTTGCATAAGATTTTGCAAGCTCCTGGTCTGCTCTGTCCTCATCGGTCATACCGATAAGGTGTAAGTCAGAAAGGTGGGTAAGAACCATCTCGTTACCTGTATCGCCTAAAACAATTTCAGACTCACGAACGGTAAGACCTGAGCTATTAATTTTATACATATAGGTTGTGAGGTCATCTGCACTACCGTTTACTACGGTTATACCGTCTTCAAAGTAAGCAGCCTCTTTGTCTGCCATAGTCTTCTTAAGGTTAACCAAGTCACGAACATCAATGCTATTATCTTCGTTAGCATCGGCAGTCTTTTCGCTCTGAGCGTCAGCCACGCCGATAAGAATCTGCTTGAGCACGATAAGGTCAGAAGAGGTGATGTATGTATCGACATCAACGTCGCCTGCTTTACCTGCCATATCGCCGAAATCTACAACGATAGAGTCGGCAGCGAATGCGTTCACCTGTGCACCAAAGGCAGCGCCTATAAGTAACACAAATGCAAGCGCAATTGCAGCCATTCTTTTTGTCATAATATATCTCTCCTATCTTTTAAATTTTAATACCAATAAACCTTAGCTGTGGAATCCTTAAAAATATTCTTAATTGTTTCGTCTGCATCAAGGTCAAATTCATAACCTGTTTTGTTAGCAAAGGTACCAAGTAGACCACCTGTATGCTGAGCATAAATATTGCCTGACATTTCGGGGAAAGTAAGGTATGTACCACCAATTTCAACAAGGTTAGAAGTTGCCTGATCAAATATATTTCCGGTAATCTTAAAGTTATATGCAGGATTCGGACAGTTAATATCGCTACGAATATGGGTTGAAACCTTGTCAGGTCTCTGATAACCGCCCCAGCAGTAGCCTGCGAAACGGCAAATATTGTTAGAATATGTAACATTCTTTATCCAAGGAGTCTGTAAACTTCCGTCTTCATTAACCTTATAGCCAAGCCAATATTCAATTGAGCCCATTCCACAGTATTCAATAAGATTTTCATTGAATACAAGATTTTCAGCGGAATAATCGCCATCTCCCTGATGTGTGATACCTGTATCATATATCTGGTATATCCAGTTATTTTCAACCAAGGCATCCTTTGATGCGCGCCAGAATTCAATTGCATTTCCATAACGCAGAGTGCCATAGTGATATGCACCGCCGATATAGCCTATTTCACAATTGGCAACCTTTACTCCGACATTTCCATCCAAAACTTCTATTCCTTGAGCGCTACCATATTTAACACAAAGATTATCAATAGTAACATTCTCGGAATTTTCTGGAACAACTATTATATATTCGCGCGATCCGATTTCTATATCCTTATACTCGGTAGGAGCTTTATCAAGGTAAATATAAATCTTTTTTTCGTTGTAATTGTAATAGAAATCAAGATGAGCTAAAACTTCGCTCATAGCCGCCTTCTTGAAGCCAAATTCCTTGTCATCAAAGGTTATTATACCTATATCGGCGTTAAAACCGGAAATGGAATAAATATTGTTGCCTTCGCTTACCCAGCTTTCCTTTGCATAGTTCTTTGCCGATCCTAAAATCTGTGGCTTAGCACCTGTGCCGTAAGCACCGTAAAACGCATCATTGGTTACTGTTTGGAAGGTTCCGCGGAAAACGTCACCCCTCTTAAAGAGAACTGCATCACCATTTGAGGGTGTGAAGGCACCGTTTAAAAACTCCTCGAAAGAATAGGGGTTTGCTTCGGTTCCCTCTGTGGCAGAGCTATCACCCTTACCGTCTGCCGAAACGTGGTATACCGTGCCTGTTACATAATCCGGAAAAGCCGAATCAGCCGAGTTCACAATTTTATTCCTTAAAGCCTGAGCTTCTTTTTCAAACAGACTTAAAAGAGGAGCACCGGCTAATTTTTTCTTAAGACGAACTAAGTCAACAATATCAACGCTTCCGTCATAGTTTATATCTGCGGTCTTCTCGTTTCTGAGCTCCTCCACAGCCAAAAAAACCTTTTTAAAGGTTGCTATATCAGATGAAGATATTACTGTATCGGCATCAATATCACCTATAGGCAAGCGAGCCAATTTAGCAAAATCCACCACAAAGCCATCAGCAGAAGCCGTTACAGATATTGCTAAAAGCATTGCAATTATCAGCAATGTTGAAACTATTCTTTTCAATTTAACTCCTCCAGTATTCGTAAAAAAGATTTACGAATTTTATTTTTTGTTTTTCTTTAAAATTATTATTACAAGAATAATAACTATTAAAAGAAGTAATGCTGCGCCTGAACCGACAATTACCCAAATTAAGGGGAATTCGTTATTTTCTTCTGATTTATCAGAAGCTGACGGCTTCTTATCATCCTCAGTTTCGGGAGTGTCCTCAGGAATGTCTTCGATAGGCTCATCGTCAACAATTTCGTCTTCAACAAGCTCATCGGATAAATCATCCTCGAATTCATCATCGAGTATATCTTCAATTATTTCATCATCAATGAAATCATCTACAATATCCTCTAAATCCTCGTCCTCCCAAAGGTCATCATCCCAATTATCATCCCAGAAATCGTCGAACTCATCGTCCGAAATCTCAGGACGCATTTCATAAACAGTGCTGTTTACAGAAATTTCAAAGGATTTACCGTCAAGCGCAAGCTTAAGTGTACCCTTTGCAGAGCCGTTTTTCTTGCTTGTAGCCTTAGTTATATTGAGCGCCTTACTCCAGCTTACACTGTTTGCCTCATCCTCAAGCACAACAGCATCCTTAAGAATACCCATAACATCGTCTGCTGACATATCGTTATAGAGCTTAAGTGAATCTGCGGCAATACTCGCGCGGGCAAGAGCCTCAAGGTAGGACATACCCAAAGAATCTATTATATCATCATCAGGGTCAAGGTCCACCTTATCAAGAGTGTTAAGCGTCCACTTTTCTTCTGATTTTGCTGTGAGCGCCAAAAGATTTGAAACAAGCTTATATGTATTGCTCTCATTATACGCATTAATAACATAAGGTGTTGTTGTTGCATCGGTAAAGACGAAATTATTAGCGTCTATTTCAGTATCCTTACAAAGCACAGTTATTTCACAAGGTCTCTCAGAAATCTCATTAGCTGCCATCCAGTCATAAACATCGAATCTAACGAGGTCGCTTACCGGATATTTACTTGTAGAGATTTGCTTCTCGGAAAGAATTGGATTTGTAAAGGCATTAGCTTCAATATACCTAACTCCTGCAGGAAGAGTAATCTTTCTCAGGGCACTTGAATTGAAAGCATTCTTTCTGATAATTTCTACCGATTCAGGTATACGGAGGTCAATAAGACTGTATGTTCTGTAGAACATCGACTCAGAAATCTCCTGTAAATTCTCTGAAATATGGATATACTTCAGAGAATAGCACTGGCTGAAGGTACTCTTACCCACAGAAACAACATTGTCCTTCATAGAAACAACCTCAAGGGCTGCCATACCACTTCCGAAATTGTCACCTATACTTTTAAGGCTTTCTGGGAATACAACTGCCTTAACATTGGTTGGCCTTCTCCACATCCAGTCGTTAGCAATTCTTTCTACGCCGTCAGGAATAACAACCTTTTGAGCTGTTCCGTAGTATTCAAGAACAACCTTTCCGTCGGTAGAAAGAACAAAGTCCTCAGGACGCGATACAGATGTAAAGCTATACTTTTCTATGGTAGGCAATACCTTGGAAATTCCCATAACTGTTTCGCTTGCGCCGTAGTAATCTGTTACCTTTACTACAGAAGCAATTGCACCGTTATGTCCCGCAACAAGTATTTCTGTGTCGTCGGCAGCACCGTCAACAGCGCGCTGCATATTAAATTCTACGATTTCAATCTTATACTTACCGGGTATCTTTGCCTCAATCTGAAGCTTAAAGCTATCCTGTGTATCGGCATTAACAAAGGTTTCCTCTGCCAAAAGCTCCTCAACAGCATCAACGAGCTGTTTGAGAGTCACAACAGGCGGAATGTCAATATTAACCGAAACCGCAATGGAATATTTACCGTCTGTATAGGTAATTGTTCCGTAACGCTTAGCGTCAGTTGTGGTATCCCAACTATTGTTCCAATCGTAGGTAAATGAGCTGTGGCTTGCATAAGCCTTTGCCAGGTCTGCTGCTACCTTTTGGGAAGTAATATCTGTCGAATAGATATTTTTAGAATAATCGTCGTGCTTAACGATCACTCTTGCGGCAGCCTCAACAAGCTTCATATCGTCAAGCTTATAAAGAGTGTATGCGTTATTATTTTTCAGCTCATTATAGATACCGCTCTTAGCGAATACGCGAACAGTCACCTTTGCAGAACCTGCGGCGAACATACCGTCAGCATAAGCAGTATCCTTATTTAAAACTGTAACCGTAAATGTATCTCTTCCCATGATGCTATTTGCATAAGCAAAGGCATTTTTACCGATAGCCGTTACGCTTTCGGGAATTGTAATCTCAACAAGACCGTGTCTTATATAATCGCTGCCGGAATTCCAGCTGAATGCATTGTCACCGATAGTTTCAAGACCGTCAGGCAGGTAAATGCCCTTCAAAGCCTCACCGGTTGCAAGCGCCATATTAGAAATGGTCTTAATATCATCAGGAAGACCTATATATTTAAGGTTCTCTGCGCCAAAGAAGGCCTTTGTAGCCAAACCTGTAACCTTATCGCCCTTAAAGGAAACAACCTCTAAGGCTTTAAGATTGTTCTGGTCGGGGATTGTGCCCTCAAGGCTTTCGGGATAAACAATACACTTAATAGTTGTATCATTATTATTGTAATCTGACTGCTTAGCAGCAATACCGCTAAGCCAATTTTCGGCAATACCTGTTACGCCCTCAGGAATAACTACCTTTTCGGCAGTACCGCTATAGGACTTAAGCTGACCGTTCTCGATTACAAAATCGGTATTAGCAGAAACAGACGCGAAATTGTACTCAGCCATATTAGGCTCGATTATTTCGTGTACATATAAGGTTTCTACCTTACCGTCAGGTCTTGTAACATCAACAACTGCTTCAACAGAACCGATGTGTCCCTCTACAAGAACATCACCGTTTGCGGCATCAACAGCGCCGTCAATTGCGTTCACCTTGTAGAACTGAACAACTTTATCGATATTATAGCCGCTGGGAAGAACAGCGCTAAGCTGTTTCTCAAATACCTTCTGCCCGGAAGCATTGGTACATACGAGCGGGCTATTATCAACCTCTGCCTGCAAATCTTCATACACAATCTTCCCAAAAATCGGAATTCTGAACATTGCGCCGTCTTTGGAAATAACCCATTTATTTTCCATATATTCGCCGTTCTTAGTCCAAACCTTGCTTTCCCAGCTTGCAGCAAAGGTGGAAGCATCGCCGTAGGAAGCGGAAATCATCTTAGCGAAATCGCCTGCGGTACCTTCCATTCCGTTGATTTTAACCGAACGCTGTTTAGCACGCGCGGCGGCCTCAACATAACCTATAGTATCATTAATGTAGACCTTTTTCTTAGCGGCAGTCTTAACTGCGTCAGACGCCGCACCGCTACCCTCTTTAACCCTAAGGGTTATTTTGTTTGTTAAGGTAGCAAGATTTGCATCATAGAATGCATTTGTATGAATTCCCGTCTTATCGTCGGCAGGAGCATCAGTAAGCACAGTAATTTCTGTATCTAAATTTGCGCCCACGAATGAATTCTTCGCGATTCTCTTGACAGTAGACGGAATAGTAATTTTTTGAATGTTATAACCGGGCACATCCTTACCTTTATCAGTAACAGAGCCGAACAGCTCACCGTCGATAACCTCAAGTCCCTCAGGTAGATAAAGCTGTTTCAAACTTGTACAACCCAAGAAGGTACATCTTTCAATAGTTTTCAGCGTATCGGGTAATCTTAAATGCTTAAGCTTTGAACAGCCGTCGAAAGCACCGTCATCCTTTATGTTCGTGAGCTCCGTGACAGGACCTCTTATAGAAACAACCTCTACGTTATAGAAATTGTAGAGTGAGGGAATTGTGGTAATCTGTTCACTGTAAACAATACAACGGGTAGCGTTCATACTGTAATTATATGACTGATGCCAGTCATGCTTAAGCTCGGTAACCTTTTCGGGGATAACTATCTTCTCAGCGCCCACACCGCTCATAGGATGGTACTCCCAACGGAGTCCCCACGCCTCAGAGTTATAGGTAAAGTCCTTTTCGCTCGAAACGGAGCTAAAGCTGTATTCAGCCATAGTAGGAGTAATTTCAAGTGTAAGGGCAGAAATATATTTCGTGCCTACATTATCCTTAACCGCTACTACTGCTGTGAAATATCCGGGCTCACCGGGAACAAGAATTTCACCGTCAACCGCGCCCTTATATGTAGAGCCAACCTCAATAGCACCCTCGATTGCTTCAATCTTAAAGAAATCGTTTATCTTTTCGATTTCATAATCGCCGGTGTCAAGCTTTTTAAGCTCTGCAAGGAGGGTATCGGCTGTAACATCGTTGTACCAAGTAAGATTTTCTGCATCAACAACGCTCTGCAAATCATATTCCTTAGCTTTCATCGATGTAACAGGAATTTCAATTCCCTTTATACCGTCGGTAATAACAAATGTGTTAGAAATCTCGGAGTTGGTTTCAGACCAATCAGCATCTTTCCAAGAAGCATCAAAGTCCTCTACAGAGCCGTAGGAGGCTGTAATCTTAGCCTTGATTTCTTCCGAGTTAAGGCCCGCGATAACAGCGTTTTCAATAACATCGGTCTGCATTTTCTCGATACGCTTAGCAGCTCTAACGGTGGCCTCAGTAATTGTCATAACATCACCGAGATACGCCTTAGCCGAAGGTCTCAAATTGCTCTTATCGTTAGGGCTACCCTTTGTTGTGCGGAGCGTAACATTTTTAGAAGTATTCTTTGCAAAAGCATTATTATGAATTCCTGATGTATTGCTAACCGCAGCATTGGTAAGCAGAGTTACCGTAAAATCGTTATTAGCTCTGTAAAAAGCGTACTGACCGATAGAGGTAACAGTTGTAGGAATAACGATATCGGTTAATCCGTGGTCCTTATCCGACGATTTGCCTGTTGAGAAAAGCTCTTTGCCAATGGTTTCGAGTCCCTCAGGAAGATAGAGACCTTTAATTGAGGAGCAATTATAGAAAGCTCTCTGACCTATAGACTTTATCGTTTTAGGAAGCTGAATATAGCCTAATTTTGTACAGTCAGAGAAAGCGCCTAAGGTTGTGCTGCCTGAAATTTCAGTAACATCGCCCTTAATGGAAACGACCTCTAACGCGCCGAGGCTTCCCTGAACAGGAATTTTTGTAATAAGCTTATTGTAAACAATGCAGCGTGTTTTTGAGTTCACGCTTGAAGCATTGGTTTTGTGCCAGTTCTGATTAAGAGTTGTCACTTTTTCGGGGATAACGATTTTCTCGGCGGCTTCACCTGTAGGACGATACTCCCAACGGTTCGTACCTGGTGCATCGTTATAAACGAATTCATCATCCGAGGAAACGGACGCAAAGCTGAACTCGGTCATAGGAGCGGTAATAGTTAAAAGAACGATAGTATCGTAGCTACTGTTACCGTCGGTAAGTGAAACTGCGGCAGAAACATAACCGTTCTCGCCCTCCACCAAAACCTCGCCGTCCTTAGCGCCCTGATAGGTAGAACCCTTTTCAACAGCGCCGGCAATAGCGTTTAACTTGTAGAATTCTGTAACAGAACCCACACTATAACCCATAGGCAAGGATAAATTTTTTAAAGCTGATTCAAGGCCGTCCTTGGTGGTGGAGTTATCGACCTTAATATCGCTTGCTTCAACAATTGCCTGTAAATCCAGTCCATCAGGACCTCCGATAGAAGCCGCAAAGACTGAACTGAAAATTCCCAAAGTACCGAGCAGCAACGCAATTGCAGAAACAATGCTAATAATCTTAAACAAAGTTTTTTGCTTCATAAAATCTCCCTTCATTGCCTGCAAATAGAATTCAGGCGAAAATATTAAAATGTACAATCGCCCGAATCTGAGCTTGCAGTAAAAGCTGCGATTTTCCTTCTGCTAATCTGAGGGAAATACGCACAGACGAAAGCATTTTTATGCATCCTCCGTGTAAAATCCGCTCAAAATTTCGCACCCCTAAAATTCAAGGGTCAAGGAATTTTCAGACGAAGGATATATTAACTGTAAAAACAGTTTTTTAGCTTAGAATTACTAAATACTCTTTTATCTCAGGCGGTCGGCGAACCGACCGCCGTTATTTAGAAGGAGTATTTACAGTATTAAATTTTTGCTCTTAGGAAAGAGCTGCACCTGTGAACCAATCTGTCATGCTGCTGTAAGCGGAGCCGCTTCCTACAACATTGAAGATGTTCTGAACAGAGTCATAATCTGACTCGGTGTAAACGGTAACCTCTTCGCCGCCAGCGTTTACATAGGTTATGAATCCACGATACTGGAATGCATAATCCTTACCGCCCTGAGGAATGTTCTTAATAAGAGCAGTGTACTCGTTTACGCCATTTTCGGTATGAGTGATAACAGTGTTAATATCGCCAATCTCAGTGTGAACGCCCTCTGCGCCCTTAACGAATGCATCGTCAGCGATTGCAGTAGCGCCTGCGTAAGTGTCAGCAATGTGCTTCATAACTACGCCGTACTCCTTGATGGTGTATTCTTCGCCGGCGATTTCAATCTTGTCAGCAGCAGAAGAATCATAGAAGAAGTGTACTCTGAGACCCTGTTTGCTGTTGTTCTTGATGAACTCGTCAGAAGTGAGAATTGTAGCATTACCTACATAGTAGCCGGAGTTAGTATCAACTTTAATTTCGATAGCAAACTTAGCCTCGCCGTCGGTAACGATAAGGGTGTTAACGAGGTTGAAGCCTTCCTGAACCCACTCAGCGTTTGCCCACTCAGCAGAAATAGTAGTTGCATTGTAGTAAGCGTTTGTGAGAATGGTCTTGATATCTTCAGCTCTCTCAACGATTGTGGCGCTGGTTTCGGTGTACTGACCTACAAGAGAATCAGCCTTTTCAAGAACACGGCCTGCAGCATCAGCAGCACCCATCTTATCAAGATAAACCTTGTTGCCTGCTGCGGTGTTGAATTTAGAAGCAGCAGAAGCAGAGCTGAATACCTTAATAACATTGTTTTTACCGTTTGTACCGTCATAGAATACATCTGCATTCTCATAGGTAGCGGTTGAAAGAACGGTGATTTCGCAATACTGGTCGCCGCCAATAAATGCCATACCATGCAAAGAGGTGTTAGAAGCAGGAATTTCAATTCTTCTTACATTATGAGCTTTACCGGGGTCAGCAAAAATGTTTTCATAGGTTGTTTTAAGATTCTGTGAAATGTAGAACTGTTCAATACCTGGACAATTTTTAAAGGCGCTACCGCCGATGTGTATAACAGTATCGGGCATCTTAATATACTTAAGTGTGCTTGAGCCGTAAAATGCTTCGTTAGTGAATTGTTCAATCTTGCAATCCTCAGGGAATACTATAGCCTCAACCTTAACGTAGTGAGCTGCACGCCACTTAGTCATATTTTTGCCCATTACAAGAACCTTACCGGTAATTTTACTGTTGAGTGCATAAACCTTATTGGTTAATGCAGCATCCGGAACAACAACCTTTTCAGCAGTACCGGAGTAACCTGTGATATCGCCGGTTTCATCGATTGTCCAATCGGAATCCTTAGAAACAGATGCAAAGCTATAGTACTTAATTTCGGGTTCAATCTTACCGCTTATAGTACCAACGCCTGTAACACCTACAGGGCTTGTAACCTTAACGGAGATTGCATAGTAACCCTCAGTGGGTTCGCTAAGAACGAGGTCCTCTGTGGGAGCGCCCTCATAGGTTGAACCACGCTCAACAATGCCTGTGTAAGCTTCCTTAACATAAACATCAGCTTCAACCTCAACATCATCGCCAACAATACCCTTTTCCTTAAGCTCAGCTAAGAAAGTGGGCTTTGTGGTCTTGTTGTTGATAACAATACCTGCCTCAGCAACCTTAGCTGCGAGGTCGAAGGGGCTGGATACAAATACAGGGATTTCGTCAGTCTTATCGCCCACTGTAAGAACAACTGCGTTCTCCCAACCAACGGTAAGCTTGGTCCACTGTGCGTTCTTCCAGGTAGCAGTAACCTTTGTAAGGCTACCGTAAGAGCCTGTGATAGAAGCGAAGATAGAATCTGTTGCTGCATTAATCTCAGCCTCAGTCTCATAAATGTTGCCCTTAACTGCATCAGCAGCCAAAGTAGCTCTTGCAACGATTTCAGCAAAGCTCATATCGTCAAGGTACTGTTTCTTGCCTTCAGCAACATTATACTGTTTATCAGCAGTACCGGCTAAACCTTCAGTATTCCATACACGAACAGTGAACTTCTCACCGCGGGTAGCATCAGCTACATTATAGAATACATCTGCATTCCAAAGGTTGTTTGACTTAGTCCAAACGTTAACTACACAATCCTGACCTGCGCCCTGGAATGCACATTCGCCAATGTATGTAACGCTTGCAGGAATGTTAATTTCCTTTAAGTTGTGGAAGCCTGTTGTATCTTTAGTTTCCCAGAATATATATTTGCCGATATACTCAAGGTTCTTAGGGAGATAGAGCTGCTCAAGACCGGTATTCTTATAGAAAGCCTTATCACCGATTCTCGTAACAGTATCAGGAAGTCTAATGTACTTAAGGTTTACAGCATAACCGAAAGCATCATTGCCTACAGTTGTAAGCTTGCTATCCTTATGGAATGAAACAACCAAAGTATTGGATAAGTATGTGCATTGTCCAAGAGAGGTTATGTTCTTATTGTATACAATGCACTTAGGGGAATTCCAGTTGTGCCAGTTAGTATCAAGAGCGGTAATTTCATCCGGAATTACAATCTTATCCACAGACTCGCCACGAGTGTATTGCCACTTACCGTTACTCTGCTGTGTCCAGTCAGTAATGCTGTTTGAAATAGTAGCGAATGTATATTTCTCATACTGAGGCTCGATAACCTTCTTAATGTTGTAAGCCTTGGTTTCGCCGTTAGCAGAAAGAGTAATGGTAGCTACTATATAACCCTTTTCACCCTCAACAAGAACAACATCCTCTGTTGAACCGCTCTCGATAGCGCCGTTGTATGCGCGAACCTTACCGAAATCGGTAACTGCCATCTCGAAGCCAGCAGGGATTGCGCCCTGATTCTGAAGCTCAACTAAGCTTGCAACGATAGATTCAGCAGTTGTATCATTGTTAACTGGGATTTCCTGAGCTGTAGCTGTGAAATCGTATTCAGCAAGTGCGGTTAAAGGCATTTCGATTGTGTATTCGTCATTGCTATAAACAAGAGTATTAAGCCACTTGTTGCCATTGAGTACCCAGTCGCCTGCAAGAGCAACATCAATAGCCTCTACGCCCCAGTAAGCTGCCTCAATGTCGCTTACAAGTGTTTCAGAAGCAGCAGTAACTGTAGCAAGTGTAGCAAAGGTATCAAACTTAAACTTGTTTACAAACTTAGCTGAACGAGCAATAGCCTCAGCAATAGTTATATCGTCAATGTAAAGCTTCTTACCGTCAGCAGTAGCAAAGATATTGTCTGCGCTGGAATCCTTCCATACACGGACGGTATAGTTAGAACCTTGGTCAGGATAGTCAGATGTATAGAATGTTTCAGCATTCCTCATTTCTTCCTTTGTAAGAACGGTTACAAGACACTCCTCGTTTGCACCAAGCATTGAAGGGTCGTCTAAACTTGTAACAGTTGAGGGAATGATAATTTCGCTAATACTATGACCGTGAGCGGTGCTACCCTTCGTAGCAAATATATTTTTGCCAATTGTCTGAAGACCCTCAGGGAGATAAAGCTGTGTAAGAGCCCTACAGTTATAGAAAGCCTCATCACCGATTTTCGTAACAGTATCAGGAAGTCTGATGTACTTAAGGTATTTAGCATTATAGAAAGCATTATTGCCTACAGTTTTAAGCTGGCTATCCTTATGGAATGAAACAACCTCAGATTGTAATTGTGCGCCTTGGTTAATAGTGGTTAGGTTCTTATTAAATACAATGCATATAGGGTGTTGCCAGTTGTACCAGTTAACAGCAAGAGCGGTAATTTCATCCGGAATTACAAGCTTTTGCACACTATAATTACGATTCCATTTCCACTTACCGTCTTCCAGTACCCAGTCATCAATGTAATTTGACATACTAGCGAATGAATATTCCTCATACTCGGGCTCGATAACGAAAGTGAGCGCATAGAAAGTCTCGTTGTCGGCAGCATCTAATAAAGATGTAACAACGGTGATATAACCGTTTTCACCCTCAACGAGAATTTCCTCGTCAGGTGCGCCTTTGTATGTTGAACCACGCTCTACTGCACCATTGAAAGCATTTACCTTATAAAACTCGTAAACACCGCCGAATATGTAACCGTCGGGTAATTCGATTTCTTCAAGTGCTGCGTCGATATCTGCATCTGTTGTAATATTGGAAACTTCTATATCTGCTGCATCAACTATTGCCTGAAGGTCGATTGTGCTGCCGGTTTCGGCAGTTGTAACCATTGTCAAACCGCTGAATGTGCCTAAAATTAAAGCTAATGCGGTTAATATGCTGACAATTTTGTACCATTGTTTTTTACTCATTGTAAATCCTCCTATTATTTGTTCTTTTCCCAGAGCTTTTGCTCTCGGTGTTTTTGCCGAATCCTCGGCGTAGAACCGCGTCCGCGGTACGAAAACAGCTTTGGAAATTATTTATTCCTCATTTGTTTCCGATTTATGGTAAACGACATTCGCGTTCCTATCCCCCCATTCCTTTTTAATAATCTTAGCGACATCCGTGTCGAAAAGTATGTCTCGCTTATCAGCAAAAGAGCCGAGCATTAAGCCCTCCTTTTGTATATATGTGTTGCCCTCTAATGAGGGATACACACCGTCGAGACTTGTAATCTCAATCAAATCCCGTGTGGATTGATCGAAGGTATTACCGCGTATAACATAATTCTTTATATGGTTATGGTTTGGTCCGTTACTGAGAATGTGCGCCGAAACCTTGTCAGGTCTCTGCTCACCGCCCCAGCAGTAGCCGGCAAACCTCATTACATTGTTTTCAATCAGAACATTGTCGGCATAGCAATAATCGCCCTTTGATTTATCGTACCACAGCCAGTATTCTACCGAACCCATTCCGCAATACTCTATAAGGTTATTCCTTATTGTTAAATTCTTGGCTACATAGTTGCCGCTGCCCTGAAAGGTTACACCTGAATCGTATACCTGATACAGCCAGTTATCCTCAATTAAAATGTTCTCACATTGACCGTAAAACTCAATTGCATTGCCAAAGCGGGTATACTGTCCAAGACTTATATTGCCTATATACGAACCGCCAACAAAGCCTATTTCACAGTTTTTTACTGTTATATTCTTAGGACAGTCTGCCATAGCAATTGCGTGCGAGCCAGTGTATCTTATACAAAGATTATCAATAATTACATTCTCTGAATTATCGTAAACACCGATGATGTACCTATTGAGGCCAATCTCTATACTCGGATAAACCCACGGCTCCTCGTCAAGATAAACATAGAGCCTGAAATTATCATTAGGGTCGCACCAGAAATCGCCGGGACGGGTTAAATCCCTCTTACTGTGTCTCTTAAATCCAACGAGGTCGCCGTGGTTGAACACAACTACACCTACATCGCTTGAGAATTTATGAGTGCACATCCAGAGATTTTCACCTATCAATTCCCAGTCAATCTCGCGGTGGAAGCTACGGTCAGAGCCGTAAAGACAGGGCTTATAACCATTACCGTATGCCCCGTAAAACACACCGCTTTTGGTGCGGAAGGTGCCTCTGTAAACACCCTCGCGCTCAAACAAAACCGCGTCTCCTGCTTTGATTTTATCGGCATTTTTGTCTATGGCAAATGCCGTCTCCCAAGCCTGATTCTTTGCCTTGCCTGAATTACCGTCATATCCGCTGAAGGCAGATATATACCACACCCTACCTGTCACAGAGTCAGGAAGCGATTCATCCGAATCAAGTATTTTGTCACGAAGCACCTCGGCTTCCTTGTCAGATGCGCCCTCCATTGGGAACAAATCCGAGTTAAACATATTTACTTTACTCATAAAAAACACCTGCTTTACAGATACATATATATCTTTGCCGTTTTATCTCCAACAAATTCCTCAATAAATTGCTCCTTTCCGTCACTATATACAATGCCCTTTTCAGAAAACCACTCACAGAAAAGCTCACCGCTTTTCTGCGCGTAAATGTTGTCCGAAGCATCTATTGTAGGTTTTTGAGGCATTTTCATTTCTTCCTCAGGCTGGCTTTCATACCAACTGTAAGCATCTAAGCAGTTTCCGCCAACCTCAAAAAGATAATCTGTAGCTAAATCGAGAATATTGTTCTTAACCTCGTAGCCGAAAATTGTATTACGGCAGATTGTGTCACTCCTTATATGCGAGGAGCACTTATCTGATATATGCTCGCCGCCCCGTTCAAACAGAACGGCATCGCCCGATTTTTGGTCATCGCCGCCGTTAGATATATACAAAACTGTACCTGTAATACTTTCAGGGGGCTTATCAGAATTATTAAAATTAACATTTCTTAAATTCTTAGCCTAACCGTCGAAAAAGCTTTCCATGGGTTGCGTTATATAAGCGGGGCACTTAACAAATGGCTTATCATTTTTGTCAATTATATTGCTTAAATTCTTTATTACCTTGACCTTTAAAACCTTTTTAATAATAGTAAATCTTAGCTTCCTTATCCTTCATATATACGGTTATAAAGGTTTCCATTTCATCATCAAAGGTAACGCCCTCTTTGCTGAAATAGGTTCCAAGCAGGTCGCCCCTCTTTTGAGCATAGGTATTGCCCGAAAGTATCGGCTCAGGATATTCAGGCATTTTCATTGACTCATCATCCTGACTTCCGTAATAATTATAAGCGTTAAGACAGGTTCCGGCAATTTCAACCAGGTTATTAAGCGCTTGGTCGAAAATGTTATTCTCTATATGGAGGTTAAACAGTGTATTACGGCAGTATGGATCCGTACGGAGATTTGTAGCAACCTTATCGGGACGCTGGTAACCGCCCCAACAATAGCCAGCAAAACGGCAGATATTATTTGTAAAGTAAATATCCCTACCGTGGTTTAAATTCCACTCACCTGCGAGCCAATACTCATAAGAGCCCAGTCCGCAATACTCGATAAGATTATTAGTATAGGTATGGTTTCCGTAAATACCGTCACCCTGATGGGTTACACCCGAGTCATATATCTGATAAATCCAGTTATATTCGACAAGAATATTATTTCCGCCGGTATAGAACTCAATACCGTTACCTAATCTTAAGGTGTCATAATGGTATGCACCGCCGATAAAGCCAATCTCACAGCCGCGTATGGTGATATTGGTCTGCTCTAAACCGCCGGCTCCTATTCCGTGAACGCCTGTATACTTAAGGCAAAGGTTTTCAATGGTAACATCATTAGTATTCATCATAGAAATAATTGATGCTTTTACACCGATTTCAATATTCTTATATTTCTTAGCAGGATTCTGGTCCATATAAACATAAAGCTTATAGTTATTGTAAGGATCGCACCAGAAATCACCGTTATTTTCAAGGTCGAACTTATTGTCCTTCTTAAAGCCTACATCCTCGCCGTGATTGAAGAAGATTGTACCTACGTCCGTATTAAAGGGAGCCTCTACAAGCCAGATGTTATCGTGCTTTCTAACCCAGCTTACCTTAGCGTAATTACGCTCAGAGCCATAAATTGCAGGCTTGTCGCCCTTGCCGTAAGCACCGTAATAAACACCGGACTTAGCCGTGAAGGTGCCGCGGAACACATCGCCTCTCTCAAATAGCACCGCATCGCCGTACCCTATTTCGTTCTGGTGGAACTTAAGACCGGAAATGGTTCGTAAGGCTTGGTCAGGGCTCTTACCTGTGTTGGTATCGTCACCGTCATTGGAGATATACCAAATAGTACCTGTAACTGTATCGGGAAGCTTATCCTCAAAGCCTAATATGGTATCTCTGAGTTCGTTTGCTTCTTTATCAAAGTAGCTTTTCATTGGATCCATAAGGTAAGCGGAATACTTAACATATGGATAATCGTCCTCATCAACCTCTTCTTCCTCAATTACAAAATCCTCATCGTCAGAGGAGGTATCATTCTTACTTGAAGAATCGGTATTGGGAATTGATGGGATTAATAAATCATCAATACTTGAAAAATCATCGCCTGATAAATCCTCTAATACGGTATCATCACTCGAAATGTCGTCACTTGATGTATCATCGCTTGAATCCTCAAAGCTACTACCCACAGAGGATGTATCGTTCTGCGGTTTTTTTGTGTTGTCCTTCTTGTTGTTGCAAGCTGTCATAACCAAAAACAGGCAAGCAAGTAACAAAGCAAGAAGCTTTTGTATGGTTTTATTCATTTATGGACCTCCTTGAAGTGGTGTAACTAATTTGAATATTCTATATTGTGTATATTGTGTATTAATAATTGGATATACGCGAATTTTCCTGTGCAACTAACAAACTAACAGATTCTCTATAGGAGCTTAAAACTGTACCAACCTGATGCTCTCCGCCCGAATAAAGGCTATTAAACAAGTCTGTATACCAGTAGCTTCCGTAAAAGTACTTACCGCTTGCCGCGTAATCCATTACTGCTTTAGCCTCAGCATTAATCCACATATCGTTTGCACCGTAACTGCTTTGGTCAAGCACCCAACGCAAATAGTAAGGAACCGCCTCAACATTTTTTGCACCTTTTGGAATTCCAAAGGCTGTATATTCGTATAGTGTTTGATTGGTCGAGTCGGTCGGCAAGGGAACTACACCTAAATCACCGCTGAGCTTAAGACCCCATTGACGGTCATCATTAACCCTTGCGGAATACGGACCCGACCAGAAAAACAAAATGTTTCCACTATCGAAAAGTACCGAATTATGCTCCATTATAAGCCAACGGTTTGAAATTGCCTTAAGTGTTGTTTTCCAACCCTCTTCCATAGCGGCGCTTTTAACAGTATTCTTAAATTTGCCGCTTGCCGAATCGTAGGTGTAAACACTTCCGCCCTTTGCTCTTACATATGCATCGGGATACTCAAAGGTAGCTCCGTAATACATACCGCCTATTGAAGCTTTTGCCTTTACAAAGGTGTTGCACATACTCCAAAATTTCGACCAAGTCCAGTCAGAGGGATTATTTTTCCAAATGGTATATGGGTCTTCCATTTCAGCCGACTTCAAAGCAGCTTTGTTATAGTAAATAACTGCATAATCCATAACTGCGCTGTTTTTCAGGTTAACTGCAAACGGCTTTTTATTTAAGGTATAATCTGCAATTAAATTGAAATCCCAAGCAGTATCGTTAAAATCAAAGCCTGAGTTTGTAATAGGCTGAAGTGAACTTATTTGGTCAGCGCTATTGCCCATAAGTCTCACTAAATCAGGAGCATTTCCCGATGCCACTTTTGCCGCAAGCTGGGAATAAAATCCCGAATAGCTTGCAACATACGGCTTAAGCTTTATTCCTGTAGCCTTCTCAAAGGAAGCTATTGCAGGAGCCTCATTCTGCTCCTTGGGATTCCACCAATACATATATTCGATTGTTGTTCCCTTGAGTTTTGCCGGCATTTTGGCTATAACCTGCTCCTTAGTAAGTGAGGTTTTAGTCTTTTGGGAATCGATAGGAATCGTTTTTATTGCAGGTGCCACAGAGGTACTACTCTGTGTGTTGTTGGATGAAGGTGTGCTTACCTTACTTTGGTTTACCTCCGGAGCAGGTGTTACTGCTCCGGAAGAAGTATTTTCAGAATTTTGGGTTGTTTCATCGGTGGATTCTTCTTGAGAAAAGACTTCGTTTTCAGCTTTTTTATTCTGTTCGTCAAGCTGTGACTGTAGCTTTTCTAAGTCACCAAGAGCTATTTCAAGCTCTGAAGCAAGGTTTCCTGTTTCGCAACCGCTCATAACAAAAACCATTAACAAAATCAAACCGCTTGCGAATATTCTTTTTAACCTTTTCAAAAAATCCACCGCCTTAAATTTATTTTGGATTAATTAGTAAAGCTTAATCTGCTCGTTAAGCTTACTAACAGTTATAGCAAAGCTGTTCTTATGTGTATCAAGAACGGTCTGAACCTGATTTGAACCGCCGTTATAAATATCGTTGAAGAACGAATCGTACCAGCAAGAACCGTAGAAGAGCTTTTCCTGCGCTCCTACATACTTCATAACCTCTCTTGCCTCAGGTGTTACCCAAACCTTGTTCATATCGTAGCTCTGCTGGTCGAGAACCCAACGGAGATAATAAGGAACAGCTGCTGCGTTCTTAGCACCCTTAACAATACCGAATGCGGTGTACTCATAAAGAGTCTGAACCTTAGAATCGGTCGGAAGCGGAACAATACCGAGGTCATTTGTCTTCTTGAGTTCTTCCTGACGCTCATCACGAAGTCTTACAGAGTAAGGACCTGACCAGAAGAAGAGAATCTTTCCGCTCTCAAAGAGAGATACATCGTGCTTCTTAATAAGCCATTTCTTAGCAACTGCATCAGCAGTTCTCTGCCAGCCAGCCTTCATAGCGCTTGAAGTAATTGTTACCTCGTACTTGCCCTTAGAAGCATTGTAGTTATAGATTGCGCCGCCGAGTGCGCGGGGATATGCATCGGGATACTCGAAGGTAGCGCCGTAGTATGTATCAGATGACTTGCTGTTTGCCTTTACAAATTCCTGACACATCTTCCAGAACTTTGTCCATGTCCAATTTTGGGGAGTATTCTTCCAAATTGTATATGGGTCTTCCATTTCGGCAGCCTTAAGAGCGCGTTTATTGTAATAAATAACTGCATAGTCCATTACCGCACTGTCTCTTAAATTGGCAGCATAGCAATTACCGTTCCAGGTATAATCACCCATAACAACGCTATCCCAAGCGGTATCGTTAAAATCAAAGCCTGAATTTGTTATAGGCTGAAGGAATGAAGCATTGCTTACATCGTTACTCATAAGACGAACAACGTCAGGTGAATCGCCTGCGGCAACCTTAGCTGCAAGTTGGGGATAGAAGCCGTTGTAGCTCATTACTATAGGCTCAAGCTTTATACCTGTCTTCTTCTCAAATGCTTCGATAGCTTCCTTTTCCATCTGCTCCTTAGGATTCCACCAGTAAGCATACTTAACGGTTGTGCCCTTTAAAGAAGCAGGCATTTTTGCCATAACCTGATCGCGTGTAAGCGAGGTCTTGGGCTTGGAATTGTCAATTGTGGTTGCGGGAAGCTTGGTTGCTGAGGAGGTGTTCTGTGGTGATGACACCTTAGAGGAAGAATTACTCTGTGTTGATGAAGCATCCTTGCTTTCTTCGCCCGAAGATGTGTTTTCCTCAGATGAGGTATCTTCCTCGGTGGATGATACTGTTGTATCATCAGATGTGTTGTCTGTAGAGCCGTTACAAGCTGTAGCGGTAAAAATCATACCTACTGCAAGCATTAGCGCTAAAACTCTAAACAATAATTTTTTTGACATTTTTAATTTCTCCTTTTATTTTTATTTTTATTTTAAAAATCAACAAAATTAAATAGGCTCCCGTTATTTAACCTACAATACCTACGCGATCTATACTCTCAACAAAATACTTTTGCAAGAACATATATATAAGAATTATAGGAGCTATATATAACAGACAGGCTGCGGGCGGAACTCCGAAAACAAGTGGGCTCGCGCCGTCCGCCTCACCAAAGGCGATAAATATATATTGTCGTATATCGCTTAGAATTACCGCCATTGTGGGACTTTTGTCAAGATAAAGCAGAGCAAGATAAAAATCGTTCCAATGCCATACCAACGAGAATACCAAAACAGTAATAAATACTGTTGTAGAAGAAGGAATTATTATGCTGAAGTAGGTGCGAAGCGGGCTTGCGCCATCAATCCACGCCGCCTCCTCAAGCTCGTTCGGAAGGCTTTTGAAGAACTGCATATATATGTAAATAAATATACCGCCCTTTAAGCCTACGCCCAAAATCGATGGAATATAGAACGGAAGCACCGTATTAAGAAGATTCGGTCTTAATTCAATGCCCGTAAGCCTATTAAACAAGCCTAATATTCCAAGAAGGTCAAGTCGTTTGAAATTTTCTACTCGCGGAATCAGCACCATTACATCAGGCACCATAATGATTACTATGAGTAAAAATATGCATACGCTTTTAAATCTGAATTTGAATCTTGAAAGTCCGTAAGCGTATATCGCGCAGAAGAATGTTGAAAGCAACGCGCTTATAATTTCAACATAAAATGTGTTGATAAGGGACTTTACATAACCCATCGCTTCAAAAGCGTTTTTAAAGTTTTGCCATGTAAAATGCTTAGGAACCCACCGCACCGTAGGGTCGATGTAATCCACCGCCGTCTTCATTGCATTACTGAACATATACACAATGGGGTAAAGTAATATGTAGGTAAATGCCGCCATAAAAATAATCATTAATATAGGCGAAACAACGGATTTAAGCTTTTTGGCTTTTTGTATATTAACCACATCAATGCTCCTTTACTTGTATTTTTTCTTGATAGCTCACTTAGCTCAGCTTCTTCTGAATAAGGAATCTGTAAATCAGGAACACAAGTCCCATAATTGCTCCTACTATCAGGAAGTACAACCAAAGCATTGCTGCCGTTTCATCATATATAGCCTTAGACTGCATAGTCTCAATCGCGATAAGAACCAATGTGCTCTTTGTGATGAAAAGCTCTATCATTGTGTAGAATATTACAAGCATTGTAACATTACTCAGCATTGGCATTGTTATATACCAAAAGCTTTCCCAAGGGGTTGCGCCCTCTACCTTACCAACCTCATAAAGCTGAGCCGGTATACTCTGAAGTCCTGCGATAAACAGAAGCGTTTGTACTCCGCAGCTCCAGATAAGGTTAAAGGTCTGGTCAAGATAACCGTCAATAAGATTATTAATCTCGGTCGGAAGATTGAGCTTTAAAAGCAATTCCGAAAAATCAACCGCTTCCATATATGTAACCGAGCTGTTGCCTGCGTCACCGAGAGTGGCAACCATTCCTGCCTGAGTGGTGTCGCCCCGCATAACGCCCATTACAACCTCCGAAGCGAAGATAACCGGAAGAAAGAATACCGCACGCATCATCATTCTTCCCTTGAACTTCTGGTTCAGAATTATTGCAAATATAAGTGATAGCGCAACAATTATGGGAAGCGAAGTGAAGATTCCTGAAATTGAAGATGTAAGGCGACCAGTGTACCAAGGGTCTACATTAAGCAGATAATTGAAATGCTTAAGTCCTGCAAACTTCATTTCCAAACCCGTTTCCTCAAGAGTAACGGTACTGAAAGCGTGCATAAAGGAGGTTACAAGAGGTACAAGAACAAAAAGTAATACTCCTATAAGCCACGGTGTAACGAATGCCACTCCGTACCGTCTTTTAAGGGCTTCAATGCCTAAATTACGCTTATTTTTCATTTACTTACTGTTCACCTCCTGTGAAGCTGTGGGAGATTGTTACCTTACCGTCGCTATAATGGAAGGAATAAGGCTTAACGGTTGCTCCCGATATTTCGAAATCCTTGTCAGAATGATTTACATATACAGCTGAACCATCCTCAAACGCGGTTACGGTAACATCCTTATCTATATACATTGAGTGTGATTTTATCTTTTTATCGCCAACCGCCTCAAAATAATCGGCTGTAGATTTTACGTAATTCTTTATCGTTTCCTTGTTTCCCGAATAAACCGAAGCGTAATATTCTGTAGAAGCGGTATCTGCAAAGGTGTCCTGTGCAGTATTGGAAAGGACAAAGGTGGGTGAAACACCGCTCTCTACTGCTCGAAGCATCTGCGCCACCGCATCCTCGGCGGTGTTTATCGGGGTTGAATACATTGCGCTTGCACCGTGGAACACCATCTGATAGAACGGTACGGTTTCATCAAAGGCGTAATATTCACCGTTGGTAAGCGGTACATCTGTAATACTGTCTGCTATAGCGGCGGCGTAGCCGTTTGCGCTGCCCACATTAAGAAGATGTCCGTTTTTCTTAACCTTGCCAAGCAATTCTGTAACCTGAACCGCCATATCGCCCTTTGAATAATACTTTTCAACCCTGTAATCAGAATAAGCCTTGCTTCCAAGGGTTGTAAGCGACACACCCGAAAGATAGCTGTTCTTTTTAAGAAGCTTATCCAAAGCCTTATCAAGTAAGTCTCTTTCAAGCAGGGCAACCTTTCTCTGCGAATCGTCCTTTGTTCTAAGATTCTTTCTTATAGGATAGAACGCCGCTAACTGCTGACCTGCCGTTTGAGCGATATTTGAACCTATTTTAAAGCCGTTACCCGATGAATTGAATTCAATCAGGTTATATTCTGCAAAAAGCGGAATGTTGTTTTTCTCGCAGAATTCCTTAAGCTCAAGATACTTCTTTTTACCGCCAAGCTCTGACGAAAAATCATATCCGCCTGCGATTCTGCCAATATCTGTTCCGTCCTCAGTAAAGCCTTTAAGCAATACCGACGGGCTTACGCCTGTCTCCTCGGACAGCTCCTCAATTATCTTCTTAGCCTCATCAAAGGTTGTAGCCTTTTCGGTTCTCATATAAGGAACGCCTAAAAATACATCTCTTACCATTGAACCGCCGAGGAAATTAAGCTGATATGGCTTTTGGGTAAGCGCACTATCCTCAATTGCGCCCTTTTCTTCAAGATAATCTCTATAAAGCTCTGCCATTCCCGTATAGCTTGCTTTATCGCCCGAAAGCGGATAATAGCTGACGCTATACTCTGCATTCAAATTCATATCCTCGGCATAAATAAGCGCATCTGAGAACTTGTTACGCTCAACCTCGGTTTCGTCGTTTCCTCTAAGACGGAAGGTTGCATAAACCGTGGAATAGCCGCTTCTGTAGTTGCCTGTATCTCCGGTAATTTCTGCTGACTCGGCACCCGAATCGATTATGGCAAACAGCGCCTCGCTACCGTCCTTAACACCGAAAACAGGTAATCTTATGGGCTCTTCATCTGTGGTATCGTCAAGCAAATACCTTGAACCCTCCTCGCCGAACACCTCAGCGGTATATCCACGTGAGAACTCCTGTACCTCCTCATCGGTGTACATAAGCGCTCCGCTTCCCGCGGGAACAAATACATAGCTCGATTTATCTGTTACATTCTGTGCCGAGCAAAGGTACGGAAGCACCGAAACGCTTATAAGCCTTGTCTTGCCAGACTCCTTAACATCCTTAGGTCTTACTGTAGCCTTAAGACCGTCCTTATGAAGCGATATTTCAAGCGGAACAATTATTTCTGCCGTCTCGAAATAGAAGTACATAAGAACCTTGCCATCCTTAACCTCTACCGAAAGATTATCTCTTTCAATACAGTCCGAATAAGCCTTTTCAGTCATAAGCGAACCGTCATTCGGGTTATAGTAGGTTATGAAGACTGGCGCGCTTAGGTTTACATTAGTATCGTTCTGAAGAAAGAACTCATAAGGTACTGTCGACCAGATATGATTGGTTTGCTTATCCTTTAAAAGAATACATTTCTGCGAATCGTCCCAATCAAGGACATAATTTTCGTTTTCATCCACCGTACAGGAGAGCGCAACCTCCTGTGTTTTGGGCTTTATATCAACGATTACCGTTTCTCCCTTGCAGGCTGAAAGCGGGAGTAAGCAAAAGCACAGAACCAGCAGATAAAGAATACATTTTTTTAAGCTCATTACACTTTATCCTCCTGTTCTACCTAAAGCTTACTTCTGAAAATACTGTTAGAATAAACTGCCAAAGCTGAGAAAGCAGCATACCTATCATAAATACAATGAAAATAATCAATATCATTGCAAAGATTGTAAGTAACGCGGTGAATACAAATTTCGGAAACGAGAACTCCTGAACAATCATTGTACCGATTACAAGAATTATACCTGCAAGTATCGTTACAACTATGCTGACACCGCTTATAATAACACCGCTTGTTGAATTAATAAAATGCGATACTATTGTATTGATAATGTTGCCTATTATTAATGGGAATGTGGCATATGCCGTTACAATAAATACCTCTTTAAATCTTGCCTTACCCTCTAAAAGTACGCTTACTGCCCAGTTGCCTATTGACCAGATTGCAATCAAGCCAACTGTTGTTATAAGCTGAAAGGCAGGGTTATAAGTAACTGCGTTAAAGGCTGTAAAACGGAAGTCGGTATAAACTAAATTAACTACAGAAGAAAGGAAAAACAGTAAAGTTAAAGCTATAGCAATTATTACCGAACCCTTTTTCTTATACTTAATTTCATTAAAATTCTTAAAGGGGTGCATACAGCAGGTTGTCATTATGCTTACCTTTTCGTTTTTGATGAAAACCAACTGCTTTTTGCGTGAAACAATTATAAGAGCGAGTAATGCACCGATTACTGCAACAATTATAAGGAAAATCCATACAAAGTTATTTGAGATAAAAATTTCCTGATTCTTAGCCATTGCCTGATCATAGGTGATACGGTCAACCGCAAGCTTTGAATATTCCATTGAAAGCTTGTAGTCGCCCTCGCTATAGGCAGCCTTTCCAAGCGCCGCTAAAGCTATTCGGCAGTTTTGGTCCTCACCCATAATCTCCTGCCACATAGGCTTAGCCTCAATATATTCGCCCGCAAGTGTAAGCGTTTGCGCATTAAGAAGCTTCTTACCGAACGGGGTAATTCCGAAAACAGTAACATTGTTAAGCTGGCTGTCCGCAACATAAACCTTACCGTTTGACACCGCCAAAGCAGCTGCCCCGTTAAAGGTTCCTACTCGGTCGCCCGAATCCTTACCGCCGCCAAAGGCTGTGATGAGATTACACTCGGTATCGTAAACATAAATAAGTCCGTATACCGCATCCAAGCCGTATATGTAGCCCTGTTCGTCTACCTGAACACCTACAAAGCTTTGTCTTACAGGAGCACCGCGCCTTGTAGCAATTTCCATTTCCGAGAAGTTAAAGGAGGCGGAGCTGACAACAGCCACACCGAAATTCTTATTAAGAATATTACTGCCTCCAGGACTTAACATTCTTATCTGACCGTTAATTCCGCCGTCTGCCGTACCTGTACAGGTGTAGGCGAAATCCTTACTGTCAATATCAATATCAATGAACTGATACGGAAGCTTCTTCATTTCACCAGCGCGCTTCTCGTCATTCTTGGTGAGAATATCCCACACATTCTGAAGGGTGGTGAGCACCGAAGCATTTACCGCGTTTGCGCCATAGAAACCCAAAAACTCATAGCTTTGGTCAAACTGAAGCGCGCCGTAATAAGCACCCTCGCTTATTACATACACAAAACCGTTACTGTCCTTAACCGCTTTTGTGGGAATAAAATTAAAATCATCAGGCAAAACCGGAGAATCGGGTGTGCCGATTTCATAAATCAGCTTTCCTGTGGTATTGTCACAGATAAGCACCCGTCCGTTAGAAGAATCGCTTATAAAAAGCTGATTATCGCTTGTAATATAAATTCCCTTAGCGCCCGAAAAATCCATTGTTTCTCCGTCTGCATCGGTTACGGCTATTTCGCGTGCGAGGCTATTGCTTGAATCAACAACGAAAATTCTGCTTTCCTCAGTGAGTATGTAAAGATTACCCTTGTCATCGGTAGCAATGTCCATAATAACTATGCTCTCTGTAAGACCTAAGGTTCGGGCAGATATTACGGTTTCGGTTATGTATACATCCTTCGAATATACCGCCTTCTTATTACTACCCGCTATATCCCAATGGGTGAAGCTCTCGGTACCTGCTGCCGCTACGGGCATACACATTGAAAGCAGCATAACCGCAAAAAGGCAAATCGCCAATATTTGTTTTTTCATTTCCTTTAAGGCACCTTCCTTTGGATAAATAATGATTCTTTTTAAAGTTTAAAGGGCAATTACAGAGCGTTGCCTCCTAAATCTGCGGAGACAAAGCTCTGTTTAAAGCTATCCCTTCATACCTGCCGTACTCATTGTTTCCATAACATTACTCTGAGTGATGAAGTAAATCAGAATCGGAGGAATCATCATAATAACCGATGCCGCCATTGTAGCGCCTGAACGGGCAAGACCGCCGGCAGAAATCGAAGACATTGCATATGGAAGGGTTTTTAATTCTTCGCTGAAAATTGTGCCGACCGGTGTATATGACCACTGACCTTGGAATGAGAGTAGGAAAAGTGTCATCCAAGCGGGCTTAGTAATTGGAATAACAATGTGTGTAAACATTTTAAAAGGACCTGCGCCGTCTATCCTTGCCGCCTCAAGCAAAGCGTCGGGAATACTTGATTCCATATACTGCTTCATAAGGAAAACACCGACAGAAGACGGTATTGTTGGTAGTATGTAAATCCACAATGTATCAATAAGTCTCATATTACTGAAAACAAGATACTGCGGAACCGCCAATGTGTAGGCGTTATATAGCAAAGACAATTGAACTATCCAGAAAAGCAGATTGCGGCACTTTATTTTTGATTTTGAAAAACCGAATGCTGCCGCCGTTGCAACAATTATCTGCAATACGGTTGAAACAATAGTTGTGAAAACCGAATTAAAAACATATCTCGAAAGAGGAACCTCAAGCTTATTAAGAAGCGCCGGTAAAAGAGTGTAGTTAGAAAGCGTAGGTCTTTCAACCACGAACTTCGGCGGGAACACCAACAGCTCATCCAACGGCTTAAGCGAGGTGATTATCGAGTAGTAAAAGGGCAGTATTGAGAACAAGCCCATTGCAGTCAAAAAGATAAAATACATTACATTGGAAGCTCTGCTTCGTGTATATCTTTTATATTCAGAGCGCTTTCGCATATAACATTTTCCTCCAAAAAATTTTGAATTATTTACTTTCCTAATGCGTCAAGTATTTTACCTATAACAACCCTTGCCACAAGCATCATAAGGAACAGCACCGTAGACATTGCCGCGGCATAACCCATTTCGTACCGAACCGTACCGACATCGGCAAGGTGAGTAACAATTGTGTCAACCGAGTTGTTTGTACTCGGATAACCGGCAAGCGTCTGAATAACTGCGCCTATAGAGAAGGTTGCCTGTATCTGCATTACCGCGCCGAAAAGAAGAATATCCTTCATACTGGGAAGTGTTATGTACCAAAGCTCGTACCAACGGTTCTTGATACCGTCAAGAGCGCCTGCCTCGTAAAGCTCAGGATTAACATTCTGTAGTCCTGAAATGTTTGCAAGGAAGGAAATTCCTATACTTCCCCAAAGCTGAACTATCATAAGCAGTCCTGTATTGTATTCGGTATTTTTAAACCAGTTTATCGGTTCGGTGATAAGACCGAGCGATATAAGCACGCTGTTTGCATAGCCGAAGCTATCTCCCGAAAAGGCAATCTGCCAAATAAAGGTGGCACCTCCGACAAGCGCGGGCGCATAGAATATAAACGCGAGTATGGTTCTTACCAAAGGAGTGAATTCGTTTATAAGCCAAGCCAACAGAAAAGCTAAAAGATAGCTTAACGGACCTGTAACCACCGAAAACTTAAGTGTATTTATAACTGCCTTTGGGAAAACCTCGTCACCGGCAAACATTCTTAGATAATTGTCCAAAAAATTAAACTTCGGAAGCGACATAGTATCGTATGAGAAGAAACTCAAAACTATGGACGACAAAACCGGTAAAACCGTAAACAAAAAGAATAATACAAGAAACGGAGCCATTAAAACCCAAAATGCTGCGTTTTCGCTGATACTTCCGTCTTTAATTGGCGAAGATTTTTTAATTTTTACTGCCTGTTCCATCCGCCGTTGGTCCTTTCTATGTTGGTTTGAAATAATTTACTTATATTCGTTGCACTTGCGCTCAATTTCCTTATCAACAATACCGCCCCACTCAATGAGCATATCCTTAGGCTTTTTGTTCTGTTCAATAACATTCCAGAAGGCTTGGTCAATACCTCTTGCAGTGTAGTAGCCGCCGGGGATTTCTTCAATCTCCTTGACATTTTCACGCTGTTCCAAGAGTGCCGGCATAAAGCGTGCATCCCAACCCATTTGAGTAAACGCCTCTGTACTGGAGGTCGCAACCCTGCCGAGAGGTCCTATGTAGGATTCAAGATTGTTGGAGTATCTCACCTGTGTATCGGCAGAAACCCACCACTTAAGGAATTTCCAAGCAGCCTCAGGATTCTTGGAAAGCTTTGTGATTGAACAACCCGAACCTGAGCCTGCTGAGGTAATATCTATACTGCCATCAGGCTGTACTGTTCCCGGAAGCGGAGTCACCGTCCAGCTTCCCTCAATTTCAGGAGCTGTAGCCTTAATCTGAGTGATAAGTGTGTAAGACGAAATACCTAACGGAGCGCTACCTATACGGAAACGGTTATAGAAATCCATAACGGTTAGAATCTTGTACTTGGTATACCACTGACACCACTCGTTAAACACCCTTATCTGGTCCGGCTCTGTCAGCGTGCTCTTGCTCAGGTCGTCATTGTAAAGCGAAAGACCGTTTTGTAAAAGCACAGTTGGATAAAGTGTAAGTCCGCCTACACCCACATTAACGGTGGTGCTGGCAGTTATCTGAATCAAAGGTAGCGAAACCTGCAAATTGTTTCTTTGCAAAATGTTTGAAACCCTCAAGAACTCATCCCAGGTTTTCGGAATTTCAAGACCAAATTCCTTCAGAATGTCTGTTCTGGCAAACATTACATAAAAGTTTTGAGTGTCGGGCAACGCATATGTACCGCCCTTATACTCATAGGGAACCATTGCCCCCTCGGTAAACTGCTTTGTTACCTCATCAAAATCGGAGAACTGCTCCAAATCAACCAAGGCGCCACGCATTGCAAAGTTAACCGGATCACTTCGGCTCATATGGAGCATTACATCAGGACCCTTTCCCGCAAGAATACCCTGAATAAGGGAGGCATTTGATATTTTCACTATAACATCAATATCATGCTGTGCTTCAAAGCTTTCGCGGATAAGCGCATTAAGTACCTGAGCCTGATCTCTACCCCAGTTCACCCAGAGTGTTACGGTATCCTTATCGCTATCTGCTTCAACCGCGTTATAATCTGCCGCGAAGGTAGTAAAGAAACGCTTTGCCGAAAACAAAAACTTTTTGCCAAGACTCACACTATGCTCGGTTTTCTCCACACCGTCTCCAATAAGAAAGATACGGTCAATATCAAGCGGCATACTTGTGATTGTTCCGAGTGTTGCGCTGAGATTTGTGTAGGCCGTATAGTAGGAGGTTTTATACCTGTGAGCAGAGTAAGGCTTGTTGCGCATCTGTTCCAAGGTCTCAACAGCGCTTACAAGGTTTGAAACCAAAGAACCGCTATCTGCCTCCTGAACCTTTTCGATAAGCTCTATCAAATCGTTAAGAGCTTTAATATTTTGGTCGAGTCGGTCATTAAAATCGGGAATCTGGTTGAAAAGCTCATAGCTTCTGTAATTATCAACCGTCTCACCGACAATCATCGTAATGTCTATGTAAAGGTCGCCGAGCGATGCCACAATATCCTTAAGGCTTCCGTAAACTGACGAAATCTCACCGGCTGTAACCGAAAGCGAAAGTGTGTGCTCGCCCTCGTCAAGCTTTATAAGATAAAGCTCCTCCTCGCCGTATTCAAAATAATTCCACGACGGGTCATACCCGAACTTAACCCTTGAGGCTTCATTGAAAGGAGTTTTACCGTCAATCTTAAGGTGGCGGTAGGAAACGCCGTTTATTATCGTATCCTGTCTGTACTTAAAGCCGAAGCGGTAATATCCGCTCTTTTCGCAATTAAATTTCCAAGTGATTGTCTCCCCTGCCTCAGACCAGTTGGAACCGCCTATGTAATTAAGCTTTCTTATAACCGGACTTGCAGGACTTAAATCAGCGGTTGTATTATCGGTCAGCTGAATGAGCGCCTTGTCGTTTTTAACAACAGCCTTTTCGCCCTCTATAATAATCGTAGCATCGGTTTTTCCCGACGGAGACTGGCTCTTAATCCACTCGCTGTAATCCAACGGATTTTCGGGCCTTTTAAAATTAAAGCCCTTAAGAAAAAACTCACCCTGTAAAACCTCAATCTCAACCTTGTGAACACCCACATCAAGGTTTACTGTATAGGGCAGTTCATAAAGACCTGTCTTATCCTGAGCGGTGGAATACACAATTCCTGACTTCAACATCTGTTCAGGTGAAATTTCGTTACCCTTTTCGTCGACGCGGGGTTCGCCGTTATCAATCCAATCATTTGAGAACTCTAATCTTTCAGCCTCTTCAAAGGGATGCTCACCGTCAACCGTGAAAGAAACAAGCGGGTCATCTCGACTTATTGCTTCGAAAACAAGCTCAAGCTCATATTCGCCGGACTCCTGCACCGTGAAATCAAACTCCGCCTTATCCCCAATCTTTAAATCCTTGGAAATATTGACCGATATTTTTTCAACCTCAGAAGCCTGTGCTATAATTTCAGAAACCTTATTTGCAGTTTCCGAGCCGTTATTTGCGAGCGCAGAAACGCTTGCCGACAACAAAAATCCAACTGCAAGGCCACAACTGAGAACCTTTCTTAAAAATATCTTATTACCGTACACGGTCAACCCACCCTATTTATTGCATTTTGACGAAACCACACCTATTTTAAATGTGATTTTTCAATATTATTATACAAGCAACACATACAAAAAACAATTGATTATATTTGCAAAAAAATATATAATTTTGCTCCCCGTTTGGATTCGCAGGTAAAAAGCAGCTGAAAATGGCATTAAATCTACACTTTTGAGGTTTTTTTGCGCTATTTTTTTGCCCAAAAAATCCTTGTTTTTGCGAATTGTATGTAATTTTAACCATCTTTTTTGACAATAAAACTTGATTTTTTCGAATGCATTAAATATAATTAAGTATATAATATTGCTTTTTAGGGAGGATTCGCATTGCCGAACAACAACTTTGACCATACAATTGAGGGAGAATATGCCGTTGGAGACTCTGTAAGCTTATCAATAGAAGAGCTTACGATGGAGCTTCCTTTTCATAGACATAGCTATTACGAAATTTCCTATGTTGCTCAGGGAAAGGGAGTTCACAATGTAAACGGAATCTCATATCCTGTGGAAAAGGGCGACATTATTTTGTTCTCCAAAAACGACATTCATAGCTGTCACTCGGTAAAGGACCTTAAAATCATTACTTGCTGTTTTAAGTCGATTGAAAGTCTCAACTATTTCCCCGTTGGCTCGAGCTCAATGCTCATTTCGCTGCCAAAGGAGCAAATGGAGGAGGTAGAGGCGTTATTTAAAACTATCGAAATTGAGCTTAATATTAAAGACCGCAATTTTGAACAGGTGACTCAAAACTGCATTGATATGGTTCTTTTGATTATGGGCAGACAAAATGAAAACAAAATCTCCTCTGACCCGTTATGGGGTAATTTGCTCTCGTATGTGTCTGATAATTACCACGATGTAACCCTTGAGGATGCCACCAATATTATGCGTATGTCTAAAAGCTATTTTTGCCGTAAATTCAAACAGCAATTCTCGGTCTCCTTTCTTACATACGTTAATCAGATACGGATTCAGCAGGCGCAAAAGCTACTCAATTCTTCCGACCTGACTATCCCCGAAATCAGCGAAAAAATAGGCTACGGCAACAACCTTTGCCGCCTGCACGAGGATTTCAAAAAGTTTACGCACACCACCCCTCACAAATACAAAATGCGTTCAGTTCGTATCGACACTCCAACAAAGCATAACGAAAGAGGACGGCGCTCAAAAGGGTGAAAAAATCACATTTTCTCCCTGTTTTTACGCAAAAAAGCATTTCACTAATGCCCATTAAAAGGCAATTAATGAAATGCTTTTTTATTGTTTTTTGTTATTTATGATAGGCAGAGCCCTCATTAATTTTAAATCCGCGATAGATTTGTTCAAGCAGCATCACCCTGAAAAGCTGATGGGGAAAGGTCATTGCAGACATCGAAAGCCTCAATTCGCTCGACTGCTTCACTCTATCCGAAAGTCCGTATGAGCTCCCGATTATAAAGGTGATTCCCCGTCCCATATTGCTTTGATTTTGTATTTCTTGGGCAAGCTTAGGACTCGAAAGCATTTTCCCCTCAACACAAAGAGCCACCGCCATACTTCCTTGAGGAATGTGCTTTAAAATCAGGTCTGCCTCCTTGTCAAGAGCGGCAGAAATCTCACTTTCCGAAGGCTTGTCAGGAAGCCTTACAGGCTCTATTTCGCATAACTTTAAATCACAGTAACGTGATAGCCGTTTGGCATACTCCTCCACCGCGGCTGTAAGATATTTTTCCTTTAGCTTGCCAAGTGTGATAAGCGTTACCTTTATCATATCACCTTGACTCCGTTCCCCTTAACACCCGCAACATTAAGAATGTAATCCCTACCGTTTACAGCGCCTACATCCATAAGCGCCGACTCTGCCGCAGAGCGGGCAAGAAGCGGAGTATTATTATGCTGACTTAAGTGCCCAAGTATAAATCTTGTGGTTCCTTGCCGCAAAAATCCACCCAATTCCGACGCGCAGACAGCATTAGAAATATGCCCTTTTTCGGATAAAATTCTCATCTTTAAAGTCGCCGGATAAGGTCCGTTTTTTAGCATATTTACATCGTGATTTGACTCAAAAAGCAAAAGGTCACTACCGTTTATTGCCTGTCGCACACCGTCAGTAACCACCCCTAAATCGGTGCAAATTGTAGCTTTTTTGCCATCGGGCAGGAGAAAGCTATACCCACTTGAGCCTTCACAGTCGTGGCTTGTTGCAAAGCGATTTATAGCTATTCCGCCGATTTCAATCGGCTTTTCACAAATCTCAATAACCCTTGTTGACGGCGGAACAACGCCCTCCGAAACCAGTGCTTCAATCGTTTCGGGCGATGCAACAAGCGCCGCGTCTGTACGGCTCAAAAAGGTTTTGAGTCCCTTTATATGGTCTGAATGCTGGTGGGTTACGGCAACCGCTTTTATATCTCTATAGTCCCCGCCGGCGAGCTCGATTGCATTGCAAATGCCCTTCATAGAGCCGCCTGCATCCACAAGAATACTACCCTTGCTCGTTCCAATATATGTACTATTGCCCGTAGAACCGCTGAAAAGCGGACAAATTCTTGACATATTCTTCTCCTTGTTAAAAAAAGTGGCAGGAAGACCTGCCACACTCATTTTACGCCTGCTTATATACAACTCTGCCCTCAGGTATGGGGACGCGCTTAATATCCGCGCCTAAAGCAGTGAATTTTTCGACAATATTTTCATAGCCGCGGTCAATAAACTGTATACTCTCTATCTCGGTTACACCCTCTGCCGCAAGCCCTGCAATTATCATTGCAGCACCCGCACGCAAATCAACCGCCTGCACAGGAGCAGCATTAAGCCTTTCAACACCTGTTATTACAGCAGTTTTACCGTCTACCTGTATATCGGCGCCCATAAGCATAAGCTGGTCAACATACCTGAAACGATTGTCCCAAACACCCTCTGTAACAATGCTGGTACCCTCTGCAATCGCAAGAACGGTTGCAATTTGAGGTTGCATATCGGTAGGAAATCCGGGGTGAGGCATAGTTTTAACATTGCATTTACGCGGGCGCTGTCTCATAGCGACACGCACCGCCTCGTCATACTCGGTAATCTCAGCGCCCATCTCAGCAAGCTTTGCCGCAATCGATTCAAGATGCTTCGGCGTGACATTTGTAATAAGCACATCACCCATAGTTGCCGCTGCCGCCGCCATATAGGTTCCCGCCTCAATCTGGTCGGGTATAATACTGTAATCCGTGCCGTTAAGATGCTCTACGCCACGGATTTTTATAACACTTGTACCTGCGCCCATAATGTTTGCGCCCATAGAATTAAGGAAGTTTGCAAGGTCAACAATATGCGGTTCTCTTGCCGCATTTTCAATAACGGTAAGTCCCTTAGCCTTTGCCGCCGCAAGCATAATATTAATAGTCGCGCCTACCGACACTACATCAAGATAAACAGATGCTCCACGGAGGGTCTCCGCTCTGCCATCCATAAGTCCGCTTTCAAAGGTGATTTTTGCGCCCAAAGCCTCAAAGCCTTTAATATGCTGGTCAAGCGGTCTTACACCAAAATTGCAACCGCCCGGAGGAGCCACCCTCGCGCGGTTCATTCTACCCAAAAGAGCGCCTAAAAAATAGCTTGACGCACGCATACCCTCAGCCATTTGCTTGGAAACCACAAAGGAATTCACATGGCGAGGGTCAATTTCAACCGATGATTTATTTATAAGGCGTACATTAGCGCCCAATGACTGCATAACCCTTAATATTGCCGCAACATCAGAAATATCGGGAAGATTATCAACTATACAGGGGCTATCCGCCAAAAGAACTGCCGGAAGAATGGCTACTGCCGCGTTTTTTGCTCCGCTTATGCGAACCTCACCCTTTAAAGGGTTTCCGCCGTTTATAACAAACTTATCCAAACAAGGCACTCCCGTCCAATTATTTGTTCTTCCTATCTCAAAGATAGTATTGCCAAACTATCGTCTAACATTATAGCATTTCATAACCTTTTTGTCAATTTAATATTGCCAAATTCAGCTTTTTAAATTCATTTGACACAAAAAACGGTCGAACCACCGACCGTTTTTTCGCTTAGATTAGTTAATTTTTCCGTATAAAGGCATATCGCTATCCTTCTTCGGCTCTCTTGACGGAGCTGAAGCTACAGCCTGATTCCTCGGACGCGAATTACCTGAATAACCGCCGCGGCGTCTGTCATTTCGGTCATTAAAGTGGGGAGGCTTAACCTCGGCGCCCTCAACAGAAATAACAACTCTTCTGCCTGAGCCCTCACCGAAGGAGGTAGAAACAACACCGTCTATACCCTGAACTGCAGTGTGAATAATTCTGCGTTCATACGGATTCATAGGCTCAAGACTGCGGCTTTTTCCGGTCTTAAGAACCTGAGCAGAAATTCTCTTTGCAAGGATAATAAGAGTCTCCTCACGCTTTTCTCGGTAGTTTCCAATATTAAGTGAAATTCTGTAATGACCGCCGCCGTTATTTGCCGCAAGACAGCAAAGATACTGCAAAGCATCAAGTGTCTCGCCCCTTCTGCCGATGATAACATTAAGGTCCTCGCCGTCAAGTGTGATAAGCGAGCCATTCTCCTTATTTGCAACCTTTATTGTAATATTCTCACAGCCGATAGCGCCAAGAGCACTCTTTATATAAGCGACTGCCTTGCCTGCGGGTGAATCTGCCGCTATAGCTGACGCATCTACCGCCTCGCCGTACTCGGATTTTTCCTTGACAGGAGCCACTTCTACTGCCTTTTCCTCTACTTTTTTTGCAGGCTCGGCCTTTTTCTCTACAGTCTGCTTCTTCTCTGCAGGCTTTGCCTTTTCGGGTTTTGCTGCCTTTGCAGACTTATTTTTATTGTTCTTCGGCTTCTTGTCTGCCACCTCAACAAAGGCGCGAACCTCCGCCTTAGCGCCGCCAAAAAGACCTAAAATCTTCTTTTTTGGCATAGCAATAACCTCAAACTGTATATCATCAAAATCTGATGCATTCAAATTTGCAATTGCATTTTCCTTAGCCTCGTCAATAGTGTTTCCGAAGCCTCTTGCTTCCTTAATCAAAGGTAATCCTCCCTTAAACTGTTTCTTCTGTTGTTCCTATTTTTTTAATCTGATTTGCCTCAAAATCGCACTGCTTGGTAAGCTCCTTAGAGCGCTCGCGCGAGAGCATTTTGTGAGGTCCGTAGAAATTCTGAACGCCAATCTGCACAAATCCACCTATGAGTGATGAGCAGGCCCAATAGAAGGCCACGCCGCCAGGTAGGCTAAAGCCGATAAACAGTGATATTAACGGCATTGTAAGCATCATACCCATCATTGAAGGCGCTTCAGGATTGATTTTTTTCTGCATACGCATAGAAAGGACACTTGACAGCATCTGAGAAGCAAATGCCAACAAAGGCATAAGCCAGATAAGCTGCGCATCCTTGAAAATATTAAACGAAAATTCAGGTGTCTGAGTAAGATTCAGCTTGTCGCTGAAAAGACTATAATCGATATTTACCTCTTTATCCTTAGCGGTGAGTGCTTTAATATCGTCCTCAATTTTAGCATACTGCTTTTTAGTGAGTATCTCTTTAAGAACCGTATCATCACTTCTGATGATATTTACAACGCTGAGCTCATTATAAGCGCCCTCGCGCCAGCCAATCTTCTTTTTGTATTCCTCATACTCATTCTTGTCTTCTTTTTTAATATCTGCCATAGCCTCAGATACGGTAGTGGTAACATTGCTTATCTGCTGCTTGTCTGCGCCGGTCATATAGGTAAGGGGTGACATAATGAGATAATAAATACTCATCATAAGCACAAGGCGAAGTATCATCGGCAGACAGCCGTTAGACATAGATACGCCCTCTTCGGCATATAGCTTCTGAGTAGCCTCAGCATACTTCTGCTTATCGTCGCCATATCTCTTTTTAAGGTCATCAAGCTTGGGCTTAATTCTTGTTTGCTGAACCGAGGACTTCTGACTTTTAATGCTTAGCGGTATAAGAATAAGGTTGATAAGAAGTGTAAAAACAAAAACCGCACCGGCAAAGCTGCCACCAAAGATTCCTGCAATGTACTTAAGCACTGCGCCCAACGGCAAATTGATAATATTAAATAAGGCTTGCATTTATGCACCGTCCATTCATTTGCAATGGTTATTTTCTAAGTTTTTTCTCGGGCACAGGATCGTACCCGCCTCGGCATAACGGATTACACCTTAATATCCGCCACAAGGCCAAGACAGTTCCCTTTAATGCGCCGTGAACCCTGATTGCCTCAATAGCATACGCCGAACAGGTGGGCGTAAAACGGCAACAGGGAATTTTTAGGGGAGAAATAAATTTTCTGTAAATTTCAATAATCTTAATCAGTATTCTGCTCATTGCATATCTTCTTCTCACATAAACCGGCACCCATTAACTGTTTGAGCATAACAGCCTTTACAGTTGTGCTTTTAACGGTAAGTATGCGTGTTCTCGCAACAATCACAAAATCGTAGCCGGAAACAATTTCCGGAAGGCAGGCTCTGAATGCTGCCGTAATCACCCGCTTAGCGCGGTTACGCGAAACCGCATTCCCAAGCTTTTTGCCCGCAGTAATTCCGAGCCTTGTGTCTCCATAACGGTTCTTCATAAAATAGATAACTACATAGGGAGAAACCAGACTTTTACCCTTAGCATAAATCCGCCTGAACTCACGGTTTTCCTTAATCTTTTTTATTTTGTTCATAAAAAACTTCCTACAAAAGGAAAAGCCACTTGTGCGTGGCTTTAATATGTCAGCTGTTTTCTACCCTTTGCTCTGCGGCGTGCAAGCACCTTGCGGCCGTTAGCGGTAGCCATTCTCTTTAAAAAGCCGTGTTCCTTTTTGCGATGAAGCTTCTTAGGCTGATATGTTCTTTTCACATTAAACCCTCCTTAAAATCACATTGGCGGTTACATATATTTTGAGTATGACATAACCTATCGATTTTAGATTATACCCCAAAACACCACCTTATGTCAATAAAAACTTTTATTTTTAATTCAAAAAGGAATATATAGTAATTTTTATCTTGATTTAACACAAGAAATAGATATAATATATAATAGTATTTTATAAAAACTATCGCTGAAAGGATATGCTTTAAATGAAAATTGCAGTTATCACAGGTGCTTCCTCAGGTCTAGGGGAGCAATTTGCCCTTAAAATTGACCGAATGTATCCGGGAATCGAAGAAATCTGGCTTATCGCGCGCAGAGCTGATAAATTAGAGGAACTTTCTGCAAGGCTCAATAAAAAATCCCGAATTTTAGCGCTTGATATTACCGACAGTCAAGCTCTAATCGGCTATACCGAAGCGCTTAAAGAATCGGGTGCTGAGGTTTCGCTCCTTATAAACAACGCAGGCTGTGGAAAGCTTGGCGCTTTCGATTCTATGCCCTCGACCGATAGTAGCCTTATGATTCGCCTTAACTGTGAGGCGCTTACCGTATTTACCTCGCTCACACTTCCCTTTATGAAAAAGAATGGTGAAATAATAAATTCTTGCTCTATAGCCTCCTTTGTTCCCAACACCCGTATGGCGGTATACAGCTCTACAAAGGCGTATGTTATGAGCTTTTCAAGAGCATTACGGGAAGAGCTTAAGTCCCGCGGAATCAATGTTCTTGCCGCCTGCCCAGGACCTATGGACACAGAATTTCTCGCACTTGCAGGAATCCAAAAGGGCTCAAGCCGCACATTCGATACTCTGCCCCGCGTAAAGGCTGATGTTATGGCAGAAAAAGCCCTTAAAGCCTCGTCTCGCAAACGGTCGGTTTACACAAACCTTGCTTTTTATAAATTCTACCGTATCCTTGCAAAGCTTCTTCCCCACAGCATAGTAATGAAGCTCGCAGGAACCTAATAATCACTGTAAAAACACTTTCGCAAATAAATTATTTATAATATACGAATTGTTTCCCAAAACATAAAAAGTTGTATAGCAAAGGAGATTTTCCGTTTGCCATACAACTTTTTTGACTTTAAGACATAAATCACTTAATCTTCACAGCAGTACCGTAGGCAATAACCTCTGCCGCTCCCTGCATAACTGCCGATGATGCGTATCTTATATTAACAACCGCATCTGCGCCTAAGGCTTCTGCCTCCTCAACCATACGCTTTGTTGCAAGCGCGCGTGCAGTATTCATCATATCGGTATATGCCTTAAGCTCACCGCCCATAATGGTTTTAAAGCTTTGAGAAATATCCCTTACAAAATTTTTGGTTTGAATGGTACTTCCCTTTACAAGTCCTAACATTTCAAGCTCCTTGCCTGAAATATAATCGGTATTTACTAAAATCATTTCACTGCACCTCCTGATTTTTAAGCCTATATGGCTTAAAAATCAGTATAGCACATTGCGAAATATTAGTCAAACTTATTTTATCTCTTATCAAGCGGAATATACTCTCTGTGAGGCTGAACACTCATATATGCAGGACGGATAATCTTACCTGCATTAAGCAATTCCTCTATTCTGTGAGCACTCCAGCCTGCAATTCTGGAAATTGCAAAAATAGGTGTAAACAATTCTCTCGGCAGACCGAGCATATCGTAAACAAATCCGCTGTAAAAATCGACATTTGCGCTAACGCCCTTATACATCTTTCTTTCCTTTGCAATAGCCTCAGGAGCAAGCTCCTCGATAAGAGAGTACAGCTCAAACTCGCGGGTGAAGCCTTTTTCCTCAGAAAGAGATTTAACAAAGCTCTTAAATACCTCTGCTCTCGGGTCTGAAATCGAATAAATAGCGTGGCCTATTCCGTAAATGAGCCCTGCCTTATCATACGCCTCCTTATTAAGAAGCTTTGTGAGATAGGCTGAAACCTCCTCGCGGTCGGTCCAATCGGCAACATTTTTCTTAATATCCTCAAACATTCCCGAAACCTTTATATTTGCTCCGCCGTGCTTAGGTCCCTTAAGCGAGCCGAGAGCCGCCGCTATAGCAGAATAAGTATCGGTTCCCGACGACGAGACAACATGGGTGGTAAAGGACGAGTTATTACCGCCGCCGTGTTCAGCGTGAAGCACAAGGGCAATGTCAAGCACCTTTGCCTCCAAGGGAGAGAACTTACCGTCAAGCCTTAGCATATAAAGGATATTTTCCGCGGTTGAAAGCGCAGGGTCAGGCTCGTGAATGAAAAAGCTGTTGCTGTTTCCCACCCTGTAGTTATGCGCGTGGTAGCCGTACACCGCAAGCGACGGAAACTGCGCTATAAGACCGAGACTCTGCCTCAGCACATTGGAAATACTCGTATCGTCAGGCATTTTGTCGTATGAATAAAGGGTAAGCACACTCCTTGCAAGCGAATTCATCATATCGGTTGACGACGCCTTCATAATAATATCGCGCACAAAATTATGCGGAAGCGGTCTGTATGACGCGAGTAGCTCTTTAATCTCACTAAGCGCTTCACCGTCAGGCAAGGAGCCGAAAATAAGCAGATATACAATCTCCTCAAAGCCGAAGCGGTCATCCTTAATAAAATCTGCTACAAGCTTTTTCACATCGTAGCCTCTGTAATACAACTCGCCTGCGCAAGGCACATCTTCTCCGTCAATCTCTTTTTTTGCAATAATATCAGAAATTTCGGTAAGTCCTGTGAGAACACCCTTACCGTTAAGGTCACGAAGTCCTCGGTTTACCTTATGCTCGATATATAACGAAGGGTCTATTCTGCAGTCAGAAATTATTTTTCCCGATAGCTTTTCAACAACATCCTCATAATTATTTTTTATTACCTTATCACTCATTTTCATCACTCTTTCTCTTAGGAATTACTTTTAATCATCATAAATATACCATAATTTTATTACATAAATATTAACTATTTTTACAATATTATAAAATTTTATTACTGATTAAAACATCCTTGCTTGTCATAATATCTCAGCATCAGCTCAACCATTTCGTTATAGCTGAGCACTCCGCTCTCAACACCGTTAACCTTTATAAAGGAATCGTTAAATTTTTGCGAGGATTCCTGCACCTCGCCCTCAAACTGCTTCCAATAATCACTTGTCTGACTTATATCCCTTATAACTCCCTCAGAGCAGTAGGAATATGCCTTGCGCCATAAATCCTTATCTGCCTTGTAAAGCGCGTTAGAGCAGTATATAAATGCCTGCAAATGTCCTGAATAGACATAATCTGCCTGTCCGCTTTGGGCGCAGGCAAGCCAACCTATGAAATTACACTCGTTTTCCTTGGCAAAGCCCATTGTGTGCGCTATTTCGTGGGTTGCGGTATGTCCCATTTCGTAATCGGGAACATCAGTATTAATGCTTGATTCGCCAAGCCACGGACAGTATACACCCGTATATCCCGTATACGACCAAAGCCTTGAAAGCGCCACCGATTTCACCCGCCACACACCTGTAACCAAAAACGGATATTTTTCCTTTAACGGATGATAGCAGTCATCCGTAAGCTTCAAAAACTCAGAGCGCGAAACACTCAATACGGCACAACCGTTTTCGTCTTCGGAAAGAGCCTTTCTCGACTCGGTAGCCTTTTGAGCCAAGTCGCTTGTAACCGTAAAAAGCTCCTCTGCCGTATATTTGCGGTCGGGAAGCTCCATAAGTGTGCCCACGGGAATTCTCGAAAAATTTGCTCCGTCCATAAGCATAAACATAAGGAGCGCAAGGGACAAACACCACGCAACAAACCGACAGCCCTTTTCAAATACCCTCATATGCTCTTTCTTTCGTATTATGCGCACAATCCACACTATAAGCAGGGTAAGCAATGCAGGCAGGCTTAGAATTACCACCGTTTCTGTAAAAGAAAAGGGCAGTATTGACATAAACCATTCAAGCGGAATTGCAATGATTCTGAAAATACCTCTCACAAAAATGTATTCCGCAACCCTTGGAAAAAGGGGTAGAATAAAATAAATCATCAGGGCTATAACCGCCGGTATAAGGCAGTATATCCACTTTAAAAATATGGGTGTTTTTTTCATTTTCTTTCCTTTAAAACAGAATTCTCCGATTGAATACAGCCCAACCGGAGAATTATAATACCTTTTTTCTTTTTAATGTACCTTAATTCCTTTAAGAAGCTTCTTTCTGAAATTTGAAATGTCAACCGAGTCGATTCTGCCGTTACCGTCTAAATCAGGGTCAGCACTATCGGAATCACCGGCATTAGCAAGTATACGCTTTAAACGCACTAAATCTCTCGCATCAACTGCTTCGTCGCCGTTAAAATCGCCCGTTACGGGAAGCGCGGTGTTAACAAAGGTTACATGCACCTCTGCGCCCTTTCCGCCACTAATCATACTAAACTGCAAACTGTATGCACCTACTTGGGGCAGATAGGTTTCGATTATGTTAGCATAATTTTCCCGTGTTTTAATCCAAGTATAGAACTTTGTTCCGTTGGGGTCGTAAACGCTGACCGTCCAGGAGCGTCCGTCCTCGTTTTGCTCTAAAAGATTTCCGACTATAGCTATAGTTATGTTATCACTTAACTTACATTCGGGATGAATACTGTCAAAATATCCTGAGGAGTTACATCCATCTTCACAGCACTGAGGAAGCTTATCCGCATAATCATCATCAGCAATATGGTCAGTACTTATTTGGTCGTAGCTCAAGGCAAAATACATATGGTATTTTTCATCAATCTGGTCGTCCCAGGTTACATCAGAATAGAGGCAGTGACCGTCCAACCACATAAGTGTCCAAGCATGGGAAATGTACTCATTTGTTTTTGGGTCAATACGCTTACCTGTAACCGTCCATGCGTCTATACCGGCACAGTTTAACAAATACTGGTAAAGCCTTGTGTAGCCTGCGCAAACCGCCTTGCCCTCAACGAGAGCACCGTAAACCGTCTGATGGTTATTGCCGAATTCATATTCAACAAGCTCGCAAACCTTATCGTGAATCCAAAGGGCGCGCTCATAATCACTGTCACCCACCTCAGCGTGCATCTGAGCGAATATTTCCTTTATTTTATTATGGAAAACTGTACGGGCAGAAAGCATTTCTTCTTCTGTTATAGTTTTACCGCTAAGACTGTATTTTGGTGTCATCCTTAAAATGTTTCCGGTAATAGAGCTATAGCCGCAGCCATAACCGCCTAAAAACCAGAAATAGTCAGGATGGTCTGAAATAATCATTTCAACCGTCTTATCAAGATCATCAGGCTTAATTCCGAGACTTGAGGAGATTGAAATTGTGGCAGCACAATGCTTTAACTGGCTTGTAAGCAAATGATAAAGCTTCTGCTGCTTCTCATTAAGGAAGGTATAGCCGTAAAGCTTACGCCATACCGCATAATAAACCGCATCATCTTCGGTATAAAATATTTTTTCCTGTGGGAAGAAATCAGGAATGCTTGCATCCTCTGAAAGTGCCCAACCGCGGAAACAATAGCCGTCACGCGTGGGTTCTTCAACCGATGCCACATCATAGCTATTCTTTTCTACGATAACCGCCGTAGTTTTGCTTGTTCCGTCATTATTTGCAAAGTGTACCGAAATTTTTGAGTTGCTTGAAATCTTTGAAAGGGTTTTATGCTCAGAAACATAGCTGCACTTTGTACAATGGTAATAGCCCTCGCCCTTATAGTAATAGTTGGGCATTTTTACGATAATCCATTTTCTGAAGTGGTTTTCAGAAACCTTTGTTCCGCAACCCGAACAGGTTTTTGTGTGTCCGTCAGCTCCTTTAGACTCATACTGCCCGAAAGAGTGATTTTGTGTAGTATTAGTGGCGTTTTGCTCTGCCGCAAAAGTCAATACAGGGCATACGTTTGCCAATAGTATAGTTGCAAGGATAACAGAAAGAATCCTTGTAATTAACTTTGACATCGTCATAACCTCCAATTTTATTTTTTGAAATTTTATACATATTCATTATATAATATTTTATGGCATATGTCTACAAAAATTTATTGTTTCTTAAATTTTCGGCTATAGTGCCCTTGCTGTTTTGCTTTTCAATTAATTTATATAACACTTTCAACATATTATCAGCTCATTGGTTTAAAGCCTTCGCCGATTATTTCTCCCGCGTCTGCAACCACTATAAAGGCATTCTTATCGTGCTTATCAAGTACAGAATATAGCTCAGAAACCTCATGCCGTCTTACTGTGCATAGTAGCAGCGACCGCTCCTTACCTGTATATCCGCCCCTTGCTGAAAGCACTGTCACACCGCGGGAGAGTCCAAGCGTTATCTCTCGGCATATATCGGAAGCCTTATCGGTAACGATATACACAAGCTTGCCCTTGTCTCCACCGTAAAGCACCGTATCCATAATGTATGAGGATGCATAGAGCGATAAAACCGAATACAACGCGCTTTCAATATTGCGGTAAGCAACTGTTGCAAGTGTAATGACAACAGCATCCATAAAAAGTATCAGCTTACCTACAGTTAAATGCCTGAAGCGTCGGTTTATAAGCTTTGCAAGTATATCTACGCCGCCTGTTGTTGCGCCTTTAAGCATTATGAGGCTTATTCCAAGTCCCATAAGAATTCCTCCGAAAACCGAGGCTAAAATCTTATCTATTTTAAAAGCGGGCAGAAAAAGGTCTGTAACCGTAAGGCTTACCGACATAAGCGCCGTTACAACCGATGTTTTTATAATGAATATTCCGCCGAATTTAATAAACCCTATTATTAGTATGGGTATATTGAGCATAAAAAGCGTGAACCCGCTCGGCAGAGAAAAAAGATAGTTTAATACTGTTGCAATACCCGTAAGACCGCCCGGTGAAATCTCATTGGCAGATACAAGCATTGTAACCGCAGAGGAATATACCGCACAGCCTATAATATAAAATGATATGTCTATTGCCGTTTTCCGTAATTTTTCTTTCATTTGCTTTCCCCCGAAATAAAGAGTCGGTATTTACAGTATGTGTATTTTTATAAAAAAATTTCCTCTCTTAAAAAATACTTGACAATAAAAACCTCAGGTTGTATTATTAGATGGTAAAAGCGTTGAAGGGGATAGTAGCTTTTTATCGGCGTTTTAAGAGAGTACGGACCGTTGGTTGTAAGTCTGTATATTCGCTTAAAAGTGAACACCGCCCTTGAGTGCTGTGGGTAACAACACAGACGGTTGCCGCCGTTATCGGGCAAAAAAGAGTTTAGTTGAGCTTGTGTCAGACTTTGTTGGATTGCGCCCAAAGCAAAACGGGTATTGCTAATCAAAATGCAATCAAATATGGATAACATTTTTGAGCTTAGATGTATCCGTCGGGTATCCAAAACAAAATTGGTGTTGCAGATTAAAACGTAATCAAATACAGATAACATTGATGTGCTGAATACGGCTAAAACTAAAAATACGGGTGGAACCGCGGAGTTTTTTGTGCTTCGTCCCGATAGGTCTTAAGGCTTGTCGGAACGAGGCTTTTATTTTTTCGACAAAATGTAAAAATAGGAGGAAACAGAATGATTAAAGTAACATTAAAAGGCGATGTTGTAAAGGAATTTGAATCTGGCATAACCGCTTATGAGGTGGCAAAGGAAATAAGTATGGGACTTGCTAAGGCGGCTTGCGCTGTTAAAATTAACGGCGAGAATGCTGACCTTAGAACACCGCTTACCGAGGATTGCAAGCTTGAAATTTTAACCTTTGACGATGAATACGGTAGATGGAGTTTTCGTCATACCGCTTCCCATATTTTGGCTCAGGCGGTTAAGCGCCTTTTCCCTGAGGCAAAGCTTGCTATCGGTCCTGCTGTGGATGACGGTTTCTATTACGATTTTGATGTTGAGGAGAGCTTTACTCCCGACGATTTGGTTAAAATTGAAGCCGAAATGAAGAAAATTGTAAAAGAGGATATTAAGCTTGAGCGCATTACTATGAGCCGCGACGAAGCTATTAAATTCTTCACCGAAAAGAACGAGCCCTACAAGGTAGAGCTTGCCGAGGGTATTCCTGAGGGTGAGGATATAAGCTTCTATTCTCAGGGTGATTTTACCGACCTTTGCGCAGGCGCGCATCTTATGAGCACCGCCGCTGTAAAGGCATTTAAGCTGACATCAGCTACAGGCGCTTATTGGCGCGGCGATTCTTCAAGGAAAATGCTTTGCCGCGTTTACGGAACTGCGTTCCCCAAGGCAAGCGAGCTTGAGGCGCATCTTACAATGCTTGAGGAGGCTAAAAAGCGCGACCATAACAAGCTTGGCCGTGAGCTTGAGCTCTTTACAACGGTTGACTGCATAGGTCAGGGACTTCCTATTATGCTTCCTAAGGGCACTAAAATTCTTCAGATTCTTCAGCGTTTTGTTGAGGATGAAGAAGAAAGAAGGGGTTGGCTCAGAACTAAAACTCCGCTTATGGCTAAGCGCGACCTTTATAAAATTTCAGGTCACTGGGATCATTACCGTGACGGTATGTTTGTTATGGGTGATGCTGATGACGAAACAAAAGAATGTTTTGCGCTTCGTCCTATGACCTGCCCATTCCAGTATCAGGCATATCTTAATCGCGCTCGTTCTTATCGCGATTTACCATTAAGATACGGCGAAACTTCAACCCTTTTCCGTAACGAAGAATCGGGTGAGATGCACGGTCTTATCCGTGTCCGTCAGTTCACAATTTCTGAGGGACATCTTGTTTGTACCCCTGAGCAGTTAGAAGAAGAATTTAAAGGAAGTCTTGAGCTTGCTATCTTTATGCTTAAAACTTTAGGTCTTTATGAAGATGTTTCATACAGATTCTCTCAATGGGATCCTAACGATACCGAAAAATATATCGGCACTCCTGAACAATGGGATGAAGCTCAGGATATGATGGGCAAAATTCTTGATAACCTTGGGATCCAATATAAAGTGGGTGTTGGCGAGGCTGCATTCTACGGACCTAAGCTTGACATTCAGATTAAGAATGTTTACGGCAAGGAGGACACCCTTATTACCATTCAGATTGACCAGATGTTGGCTGAAAAGTTCGGTATGGAATATGTTGACCGCGACGGCGTGAAGAAGAATCCTTATATCATTCACCGCACCTCAATCGGTTGCTACGAAAGAACCCTTGCTCTACTCATTGAGAAGTATGCAGGTGCTTTCCCGATGTGGCTTGCTCCTGTTCAGGTTAAAATTCTCCCCATTGCCGACCGTCACGCTGATTACGCTTATGAGGTTAAGCGTCAGCTTGAGGCTAAGGGTATGCGTGTAGAGCTTGACGACCGCAACGAGAAAATCGGTTATAAAATCAGAGAAGCGCGTCTCCAAAAGATTCCTTATATGCTTGTTATTGGTGACAGCGAGGTTGATAACGGCGCGGTTGCCGTTCGCCGCAGAGGTGAAGACGGCGACCTCGGCGCAATGAGCACTGCCGACTTTATTGCAATAGCTTGCGAGGAAATTGATAATAAATTCGCTAAAATATAGACCTGAATTCGCTTATCAAAGAAGCTCTATGCAGTATTTTACTGCACAGAGCTTTCGTTATACAACAGCAAAACGGACTATCTCAGCTAAGAGACAGTCCGTTTTTCCTTTTAATAGGTTTTAGTACACACATTATCAGCGCTGTGAATACTGAATTCCTGACCTTTGAAACTTAAGCTCAAGGTCCTTTTCCCACATGGGCGCGCTGTGCCAATGTGAGTACTAAATATGTTGACTCTAAAGCTCAAAGCTTATCTGTCAACCGAAGTTATATCAACTCGATAATTGCCATTTCGGCAGCGTCACCACGACGAGGGCCTGTTTTGGTAATACGGCAGTAACCGCCGTTTACCTCTGCATACTTAGGAGCAATCTCGTTGAAAAGCTTTGCAACAACATCTTCCTTAGTAATGAAAGCCAATGCCTGACGCTTATTGCTTAAATTATTGGTCTTAGCGAGTGTAATATACTTCTCCGCCATTGCTCTTACTTCCTTAGCGCGAGTAACGGTAGTTTCAATCTTACCGTTCTCGAGAAGGAATGTAACCATTGCTCTGAGCATTGCGGTTCTGTGATCGCTGGTTCTTCCCAGTTTACGGGTACCTGGCATTTCTATTCACTCCTTAAACAGTGATTTTTAATGATTCCTTTGCGGTAAAGCCAATTAAATCAACTCTTACCAAACCATTTTTATTCTGATTCCCTTTTGAGGGTAAAGCCGAATGAGTCCAGCTTTGCGATAACCTCTTCAAGGGATTTACGGCCGAGATTTCTTACCTTCATCATATCCTCCTCGGACTTTCCGATAAGGTCTTCAACCGTATTAATACCTGCGCGCTTCAAGCAGTTGAAGCTACGAACAGACAGGTCAAGCTCGTCGATAGTTAAATCGAGAACCTTTTCCTTTTCGCTGTCAATCTTCTCAGCCATAATGCTTTCAACCTCGCTTACACCCTCTGCAAGGTCGAGGAAGAGCTCGAAGTGCTCAATCAAAACCTTTGCAGACATAGAAATTGCCTCATTGGCTTTGAGGGAACCGTCGGTCCAAACCTCCATTGTAAGCTTACCCTTATCGGTCACATTACCAACACGGGTATTGTCAACCGAGAAGTTAGCCTTAAGCACCGGTGTATAGATAGAGTCAACAGGAATTACGCCGATTACATTCTGCTGAGGCTTATTCTGCTCTGCGGGAACATATCCTCTGCCGCGGCCAAGATTCATCTCCATATTAAGAGTTGCGCCTGCGGCCAAGGTAGCAATATGCAAATCCGGATTGAGAATTTCAACCTCTGAATCAGCCTTTATAGAAGCCGCGGTAACCTCACAGGGACCCTCAGCCTCAATATAAATTTTCTTTGCCGTATCGGCATGGAGCTTAGCAATCAAACCCTTGATGTTGAGAATGATTTCTGTTACATCCTCTTTTACACCGGGAATAGTTGTAAACTCATGCACAACACCGTCAATCTTAACATTGGTTACTGCAACACCGGGAAGAATAGACAAAAGAACTCTTCTCAAGCTATTACCGATAGTTGTCGCGTAACCGCGCTCTAAAGGCTCCATAACAAATTTGCCATAGGTGCCGTCAGCAGTCATCTCAACGGTATCTATTCTGGGCTTTTCAATTTCTATCATTTAAAAGCTCCGTTTCTCCGTACAAAATATTTTTTGTTTCACGCCCTGTACGGAAAGCGTTTTTCATCCTAATTACTTAGAGTAGAACTCGACGATGAGCTGCTCTTCAACAGGAGCATCAATCTGGTCTCTGTTGGGGAGAGCGATTACCTTAGCCGAGAGAGCCTCACGGTCAAGGTCAATCCACTGCGGAACAGGACGGGCAGAGTTAGCCTCTACAACAGCCTTGATTTTCTCAAGACCGCGAGCCTTTTCGCAAATAGATACAACGTCGCCTGCCTTTAAGAGATATGAAGCGATATCTACACGCTTGCCGTTTACCTCGAAATGGCCGTGACCAACGAGCTGTCTTGCCTCTGCACGAGAAGAAGCAAAGCCTACTCTGTAAACAACATTGTCAAGACGGCTTTCGAGAATTCTAAGCAGGTTATCACCTGTGATGCCCTGTTTTCTCTCAGCAATCTCAAAATAGTGATGGAACTGATTTTCCTGAACGCCATAGAAACGTCTTGCGGTCTGCTTTGCGCGAAGTTGCAAGCCGTATTCCGATGACTTCTTTCTACCCTGTCCGTGCTGGCCGGGAGCATAAGCTCTTATACCAACAGAACACTTCTCAGAATAGCAGCGCTCACCCTTGAGGAACAGCTTCTGACCCTCACGGCGGCAAAGTCTGCAAACTGCACCGGTATATCTTGCCATCTTTTGCACCTCCAAATTTTTAACTGCAATTCATAGATTGCACTGTAAATTGAATTATTAAACGCGTCTTCTCTTGGGAGGACGGCAGCCATTGTGAGGAATTGGGGTAACGTCTTTAATCATACTTACCTCAAGACCTGCAGTCTGTAAAGCTCTGATAGCAGCTTCACGACCGGCACCGGGTCCCTTAACGAATACTTCAACAGTCTTAAGACCATGCTCCATAGCAGCCTTTGCAGCGGTTTCTGCTGCGCTCTGTGCTGCGAAAGGAGTAGACTTTCTTGAGCCTCTGAATCCTAACTCACCGGCACTTGCCCATGAAAGAGCATTTCCCTGTGTATCGGTGATGGTTACGATTGTGTTGTTGAAGGTAGACTGGATATGAGCTGAGCCACGTTCAATATTTTTCTTTTCACGGCGACGGCGTGTAGCAGTCGTCTTCTTAGCAGTAGCCATATTATCTTCCTCCTACTTATTTCTTCTTGTTAGCTATGGTCTTCTTGGGACCCTTGCGTGTACGAGCGTTAGTCTTTGAACGCTGACCTCTAACGGGCAGGTTCTTGCGATGACGCAAACCGCGATAGCTTCCGATTTCGATAAGTCTCTTAATATCAAATGCGATTGTACGGCGACGGTCACCCTCTACCTGAAGGTTGTGGTCGATATACTCACGAAGCTTTGAAATATCGTCCTCGGTAAGGTCCTTAACTCTGGTATCGGGGTTGATTCCGGTTGAGCTAAGGATTTTTTTCGATGTAGTAAGACCGATTCCGAAGATGTAAGTGAGTCCGATTTCAACTCGCTTCTCGTTCGGCAGGTCAACACCAGCAATACGTGCCATTAATCAAAGCACCTCCATTTTTTTCTTGACCAACGGGAATTACTCCCGCCTTAAGCCATAAGCGCAATTAACCCTGACGCTGTTTGTGCTTGGGGTTCTCACAGATTACCATGATTTTGCCCTTACGCTTAATAATCTTGCACTTTTCGCAAATCTTTTTAACAGAAGGTCTGACTTTCATTCGGATTATACCTCCTTAAATTTTTGACTATTACTTGGAACGCCAAGTAATGCGTCCTTTTGTTAGATCGTAGGGTGACATTTCAACTGTTACCTTATCTCCGGGAAGAATTCTGATAAAGTTCATTCTAAGCTTTCCGGAAATGTGCGCGAGTATCTGATGTCCGCCCTGAATTTCAACCTTAAACATTGCGTTAGGCATAGCCTCAACAACGACGCCTTCAAGCTCTATCATGTCTTCTTTTGACATTTCGGTTCCTCCTTATTTCTTGCAGTGTCTGTATAAACCGCAAGCGCTTTTCTTAAAGATTTATTGGTTTTATAACTGTTTTCTTCTAAAACGGTATTTGTAAGCCTTATATGCTTCACATTTTTCTGCTTGGGTCTCTCAATCGGGCGCTCCTTACCGTCACAAACAAGTACGGTACCGTCACCCTCGGAAACCACAACCATAAAATATCCTTTATCTCTCCCCGCTTTAGAACACACTATACTTCCTACCATAAAGCACCTCAAACCATTGTCATAATTTTAGGACCTTCGGGTGTGATTACTATTGTATGCTCAAAGTGGGCTGAAAGGGAACCGTCAGTAGTCAAAACAGTCCATCCGTCCGGTAAAATTTTTACATCGGACTTCCCCGCGTTAATCATTGGCTCGATTGCCAACGTCATACCGGGCATTAAGCGGATTCCCCTGCCGGCTGTTCCAAAATTCGGAACCTCCGGTGCTTCGTGCAATTGGGTGCCTATTCCGTGTCCTACAAATTTTCGGACTACAGAAAACCCTCTTGCCTCAACATACCGTTGAACCGCGTTTCCGATATCCCCGATTCTGCCGCCTGAAACCGCCGCGCCTATGCCTTCGTAAAGACTTTCGCGGGTGGTGTCCATCAGCCGCTTCGCCTCTGCAGATATATCTCCGCAAGCGAAAGTGGCAGCATTGTCGCCATGATACCCCTGAAACTTTGCGCCAAGGTCTATACTTACTATATCCCCAGCCTTAAGCTTTCGGTTCTTATTCGGTATGCCGTGAATAACCTCGTTGTTAATTGATATACAGGCGGTGGCGGGATAACCCTCATAATTTTTAAAGTTGGGTTCTCCGCCCTGACTGCGGATATACTCCTCAGCCAATCTATCGATTTCTGCCGTACTTACGCCAGGCTCGACCGCCTTGCCTGCTATTTGTAATGCGCCGGCCGATATTCTGCAAGCTTCACGCATTATTTTTAGCTCGCGGCCGGTTTTAAGCACTATCATACTTAATTCTCCAGTGCGGCAAGAACGAGGCGGGTTGTATCCTTAACCTCTTCCTGACCTTCAACACAAAGAAGCTTTCCGGCTTTCTTGTAGTAATCCTTAAGCGGCTCGGTCTGCTCGTGATAAACATTAAGTCTGTTAAGAACAGTCTCGGGCTCATCGTCCTTACGGATTACAAGCTTGCCGCCGCAAATGTTACATTCGCCTTCCTTTGCAGGCTTCTTATATTCTGTGTGATAGCTTGTGCCACACTTCTCGCAGACGCGTCTGCCTGACATACGCTTAACAATCTCACTGTCTGCAACCTCTATAGAAAGGGCAGCGTCGATGCCAAATCCTAAATTGTCAAGCGCCTCTGCCTGAGGTATGGTGCGTGGAAAACCGTCAAGAATGTAGCCGTTTTGGCAATCATCCTCAGCAAGACGCTCCTTTATGATGCCAATTACAACATCATCAGGAACGAGGTTTCCCGCATCAATGTATGATTTTGCTTTAAGTCCCATTTCTGTACCGTTTTTAAGCGCAGCACGGATAATGTTGCCGGTAGAAATGGTTGGAATATTGTACTTTTCTGAGATTATCTCAGCCTGTGTGCCTTTACCGGCACCAGGTGCTCCTAAAAGTATAAGTTTCATCTGATTACTCCTTTTTATCAATCAAGGAATCCCTTATAATGACGCATCATCATCTGAGATTCAAGATTGCGTACAGTGTCAAGTGCAACACCAACCATAATGAGCACCGAGGTACCGCCGAGAGAAATGTTGATTCCGCCGACAGAACCGATAATAATAGGAAGAATTGCGATAACACTGAGGAAGATAGCTCCCATCAGGGTTATTCTTGACAAAATCTTGGAAATAAAATCAGAAGTGGGCTTTCCAGGTCTGATACCGGGAACCGCACCGCCGTTCTTACGCAGATTGTTAGCCATTTCAACCGGATTAAACTGAATTGTTGCATAGAAGTATGCAAATCCGATAATCAGTAAGAAATAGATTACTGCATAGAACACGCCCTGAACACTAAAGAGTGAAAGGAACTTATAAAGTGATGTCGGCGGGTCTTGAACCTTCATAAAGCCGAGTATCATTGTGGGAAGCATAAGAATTGAGGAAGCAAAGATTATGGGCATTACGCCTGACATATTAACCTTAATCGGAATATGTGTGTTCTGACCGCCATACATCTTGTTTCCAACAACGCGCTTAGCATACTGAACAGGGATTCTGCGTTCTGCGGCTGTCATCCAAACGATGAAAGCAATTATCAGCAAGAATGCTAAGATAATACCGATAACCGATACATACTCCTTCAACTTGAAGAAGTAACCCCACAAGGCACGGAATGCCTGCGGACCGCGTGACAAAATACCTGCAAACAAGAGCATTGAAATACCGTTGCCGATACCCTTTGCGTCAATCTGTTCGCCAAGCCACATTACCAATGCGGAGCCTGCAGTAAATGCAAGCACGATAACAAATGCAGCAAAAATTGTAGCACCTGTTCCTCTTACGCTGAGGTAAGAGCTTACCTGACCGCCGCCGTTCTTCAGATAGAAGAAGTAAGCAATACCCTGAATAAGGGCTAATATAACGGTGGTATAGCGTGTAATCTGAGCTAATTTCTTCTGACCCTCTTCGCCTTCCTTCTGAAGTCTCTCAAGATAAGGAATAGCAACGCACAAGAGCTGTACTATAATTGAAGAGTTAATGTACGGGGTAACTGACATAGCGAAGATTGCGCCATATTCGAGACCGCCACCGGTCAGAATTGAAAGATAACTGAAAAAGTCATTTGTAGCTCCTGATGTTGTAGCCTCTCTCAAAGCTTCAACATCGATGTAGGGAACCGGAATAACCGAGCCTACGCGGAAAACGAGAACAATAAGAATAGTAAAAAGAATCTTATTTCTAAGCTCTTTAATTTTCCAAGCGTTTCTTAATGTTTCTAACATTAGATCACCTCAGCCTTTCCGCCGGCAGCAGCAATCTTTTCAGCCGCAGAAGCAGAATAAGCATTAAGCTTAACCTCAAGCTTCTTTGTGAGCTTTCCGTTTCCTAAAACCTTAACAGGAAGAATTGCCTTCTTAATGATTCCCTTCGAGGCTAACGCTGCAGCGTCTACTACAGTACCATCCTCGAACACTTCTAAAGCGGAAACATTGATAGCCAACCATTCCTCGGCAAAAATATTGTTGAAGCCACGCTTAGGAACTCGTCTCTGAAGAGGCATCTGACCGCCTTCAAATCCGGGTCTCATTCCGTGACCGGCACGGGCTTTCTGACCTTTGTGACCCTTACCGGCTGTTTTGCCGTTGCCTGAGCCATGGCCTCTGCCTATGCGCTTAGCTTCCTTTGTGGAGCCTATAGCCGGAGCTAATTCATGCATTTTCATTGTTCGCACCTCCTTGCTTAATTCGCAGTAAAACTGCATTGCCACTTAATGTGACTGTTATAAGACCTAAGCCTTAACCCTCAACTACCTCTACGAGATGGCTGATTTTATTGATTTTTCCTCTGGTCTGAGCATTATCGGGCTGAATTCTTACATCGCCGACCTTATAAAGACCAAGAGCATTAGCGGTTGCGATCTGGTCCTTTTTGGAACCGATGGTGCTCTTAACGAGCTTTACTTTAAGGCCAGCAGCCTTTTTTGTTGCCATAACGCTGCTCCTCCTTAACCTACGATTTCCTTGACAGACTTACCGCGCAATGCAGCAACCTCTTCAGCACTGCGGAGCGCTGCAAGACCTGCTACAGTAGCACGAACTACATTGCAAGGATTGTTTGAACGCAAAGCCTTTGCACGGATATCGGAAATTCCTGCAGTTTCAACTACCGCACGAACTGCACCGCCGGCAATAACTCCGGTACCGGGTGCAGCAGGCTTAAGAAGAACTCTGCCTGCGCCGAATTCACCGATAATTTCGTGAGGAATTGAAGTACCCTTAAGAGAAATCTTAATAAGGTTCTTCTTGGCATCCTCAATGCCCTTACGGATAGCGTCCGGAACTTCGCCGGCCTTACCCATACCGTAGCCTACGATACCGTTTCCGTCTCCAACAACTACAAGAGCTGAGAACTTCATAATACGTCCACCCTTTACAGTCTTAGAAACACGGTTAATAGCAACTACTTTTTCTTTTAAATCTAATGTTGATGCGTCAATATTTGTAGCCAAAAGTATTCCTCCCTTTTAGAACTTGAGGCCGCCCTCGCGGGCACCTTCGGCAAGCTCCTTGACACGGCCGTGATAAATGTATCCGCCGCGGTCAAAGACAACCTCGGTGATGCCCTTTTCAGCGGCACGCTTAGCAATTAACTGTCCAACCTTGCGAGCTCCCTCTTTGTTTCCGCCTGAAATTTCGAAATCCTTCTCATTTGAAGCGGCAGCTGCGAGGGTTACGCCGTTTACATCATCGATAAGCTGGGCGTAGATGTTGCTGTTGGAGCGGAATACATCAAGGCGGGGACAAGCTGCTGTGCCATTAATCTTAGCACGAACTCTGGCATGACGCTTGATTCTTGCCTCATTGCTGTTCGGTTTAGTAACCACTTTAAATACACTCCTTTATTATTTCTTAGCACCCTTGGCAGCCTTACCTTCTTTACGGCGGATGTACTCGTCAACATACTTGATTCCTTTGCCCTTATATGGCTCGGGAGGACGCTTCTCGCGTACTTCTGCCGCAAACTGGCCAACCTTCTGCTTATCGGCACCGCTGATAACGATTTTGTTAGGAGCCGGTACCTCGATTGTAATACCTTCTTTTTCTTCCATAATTACCTGATGTGAGAAACCAAGGTTCATTACAAGATTTTTTCCCTGCTTCTGTACACGGTAACCTACGCCGTTAACCTCAAGCTCCTTTGTGTAGCCTTTGGTAACACCCTCTACCATATTAGCAACGAGTGTACGGGTAAGACCGTGAAGCGCACGGTGGTTTTTCTCATCGGTAGGACGGGTAACAACAATTTCTGTGCCCTCAATTGCAATTGCGATTTCGGGATTGAATGTGTTCTTAAGCTCGCCCTTAGGTCCCTTAACGGTAACCTCTGAACCGTTGATCTTAACATCAACACCGGCAGGAATTGTGATAGGCTTCTTTCCTATTCTTGACATTCCTTACGCACCTCCTTACCAAACGAAAGCCAAGACTTCGCCGCCTACATTGGCTTTGCGAGCGTCTTTGTCTGTCATTATTCCCTTAGAGGTGGAAAGGATTGCTATACCAAGGCCTTTCATAACCTTAGGCATATCCTCTACGTTGGTGTAAATACGCAGACCCGGCTTTGATACTCTGCGGATGCCGTTTATAATCTGCGTCTTATTTGGGCCATACTTCAATGTGATGTGAATTATGCCCTGCTTACCGTCTTCTTCAACGGTGAAGCTGTGAATATATCCTTCGTCAAGTAAAATCTGGGCAATTGCCTTCTTTACCTTTGACGCAGGAACATCTACCGAATCATGCTTTGCTGAAGCTGCGTTACGGATTCTCGTAAGCATATCAGCTATTGTATCGGTGATTTGCATGCCGTCAACCTCCTTTAGCTCTGCGCCTTACCAGCTGGCCTTCTTCACTCCAGGAATCTCGCCTTTGTAAGCAAGCTCTCTGAAGCATATACGGCAGATGCCGTACTTGCGAAGATAAGCGTGCGGGCGGCCGCAGATTTTACATCTGTTATACTCTCTTGTAGAAAACTTTGCAGGTCTTGCCTGTTTTATTTTCATAGCAGTTTTAGCCATAATACCTCTCCTTACTTCGCAAACGGAGCGCCCATAAGAGTTAATAACTCGCGAGCTTCTTCGTCCGTATTGGCTGTGGTAACGAAAATAATATCCATTCCGCGAACCTTATCTATCTTTTCATATTCGATTTCAGGGAATATCAGCTGCTCCTTAACGCCCATAGCATAGTTGCCGCGGCCGTCAAAAGCGTTGGGGTTGATTCCTCTGAAGTCACGTACTCGGGGGAGTGCTGCATTGAAAAGTCTCTCAACAAATTCATACATTCTCTCGCCTCTGAGTGTAACCTTTGCGCCGATAGGCATTCCTTCACGAAGCTTGAAGTTCGCAACGGATTTCTTAGCGCGGCAGGCTACGGCCTTCTGACCGGTGATTTTGCCGAGGTCGTTGATGATAGCATCGATAACCTTAGCATTTTCCTTTGCCTCGCCGGCACCTACATTGATAACGACTTTATCGAGCTTCGGAATCTGCATAACGCTCTTATAGCCGAATTTCTTCATCAATGCGGGCGCAACGGAAGCTTTATATTCATTAGCTAATGTTGACATTGTCAGTTCCTCCTACTCTTAAAAAGTCTCGCCGCACTTCTTGCAAAGGCGGTCTTTTTTGCCATCCTCATAGAACTTTGTTCCAACTCTGGTAGGCTTATTGCACTTAGGGCAAACAACCTGAACCTTTGAAGCATAGATAGCGCTTTCGGTCTCAATGATACCTGAAGGGTCGCCAGCCTTGCGGGGCTTAACGTGCTTCTTAACCTTATTAAGACCTTCTACTATAACCTTACCCTCTTTGGGGCTAACCTCAAGAACCTTACCGGTCTTCTTGCGGTCTTTTTTGTCTCCTGTAAGGAGCATTACAGTATCACCTGTTTTAATGTGAAGCTTACTCATAATTCCTTACCTCCCATTAAAGTACTTCCGGAGCGAGAGAAAGAATCTTTGTATAATCCTTCTCACGAAGCTCACGGGCTACAGGTCCAAAAATACGGGTACCACGGGGATTTTTGTCCTCACGGATGATAACAGCCGCATTTTCGTCAAATCTGATGTATGTGCCGTCATTGCGACGAAGACCTTTAGCAGAACGAACTACAACGGCCTTAACTACATCGCCCTTCTTAAC
>JAZSHV010000006.1:0-13124 GCA_045533475.1 Acutalibacteraceae bacterium
ATTATTACGAAAATGATTTTCTGTCTACCATTTTTCATGCAGTATTTTCATTGAGTAAGTATAAATCTCCTTGTTTTACAGATACTAACAGTACAAATTTGTAAAGCAAGGAGATTTTGTATATATTATGAAAGCAACAGGAATAGTTCGTAGAATAGAGGCTTGTGTTATAATAGGGCAAACCGCTTGAAACCTTCATAAACACTGGGATTTTCACTAGTTTGCCCTATTGAACACAAGGGTGTCAAAGCAGGGTTTTGGTGTAGTTTTTATACATAGCAAAAGCGAGGTTAAATCACCTCGCTTGCGTTTTTATATTGCGTATTCCTTTAAAGTTTTTTGAATTTCTTCAAATCGTTTATCGTTATGAATAGGGTCATATCTTTTGCTTTGTATGCGATCAAGCATATACCAACATTGAGAATGTTCTTTCAATTCGTGAAAATCTTTACTCGGTTCAGGATAAACAAGTTTATCAACAAGAATAGAGGTATAATGCTCACCGTGATTTTTTATATATGATTTATCGTACTCTACGGCATGATAACACATATTTTCAAGTGAGGATAGGGTTTCCTCCGTTTTCCCTTGTGCCATTTGATAGGTTGAAATAATCCAATAGTTAAATGCTATTCGGCAGTGATAAAACATTAAATTATCACCGTATATCAAAAAGTAAAGTTTATTTGATATTTCGAGCATTTCAATTTTCTTATCCCATGTGGATGAATCATTCGGTAACTCATCATCAAGTGCGAGATTCACTATTCCTGTACCTAAACAATCTGTCAATTTGTCGATTTCATCCTGCTTATATATTTCATTATTACCGTCACCTATGCCAGACGATTTTGCAAACTCCCGACAGTATTTCATAGGTGTTAACAGATTAAGCATTTCGTGAACCTTATCTGTCCTTTTTGTGTCGGAATATATACTTATAAGCGTAGTGATTGCATCGTAGCGGATATCCTCATCCTTACAATTTTCAAGGACATACAACGCGAGGCTTTCAGCTTCGGGTAGTAGTGCTTCGTTTTTTGTATCGACATACATACAATATAAGCACACTGCAAGATTTTCTTTGATTTCACAGTCGGACGGATATTTCGATAATGCTACCCTTGCAAAATTTATTCTTACTTCTATCGTTGCAACCTCACTTAGCCTTTTCATTTCTTTTTTTATTTCGGCAAGACGGGTTTCCCTTTCGGACATTTTGTAGCCTAACAATTCATCAGTGCTTACCGAAAAGAAATCGGCAATAGCAGGGAGTAACTCAATATCCGGATAACCGCCCTCTGCTTCCCAACGAGAAATTGCTTGCGGAGTAACACCGATGGCGGTCGCAAGAGCATCTTGCGTAACGTTATTTTCTGTGCGTAGTTTTTTTATAATTGTACCAATTTTTATGGTCATTATAGCACCTCCAAAATTTGCTTTTGTAAGCTTACAATTTCATTATATGAGTTTTTGTATGTTTTTCAATTATCAATTCATTGTTAAGTATATCAAGTGATAGTTGATGAGTTATAAACAGTCCAAAAAGTAAATTCAAGCAGTATAAATTCCCACGAGTTACAAATAATAGTATCACGATTTGAAATTAAAGGAGAATTTATATATGAAAGCAACAGGAATAGTTCGTAGAATCGATGATTTAGGCAGGGTTGTTATCCCCAAAGAAATCCGCCGCACTATGCGCATTCGTGAGGGCGACCCATTGGAAATATATATCAGCTCGAGTGGTGAAGTTATTTTTAAAAAATATTCGCCGATGGGTGAGATGTCTGATTTTGCGGCACAGTATGCCGAAGCATTGGCGCAGGCAACGAATTTCCCCGTATTAATTTGTGACCGCGACCATTGTGTTGCGGCAGCAGGAATCTCAAAAAAAGAGGTTCTTGAACGGAGAGTAACTCCCACACTTGAGGACATTATGGAGCAACGCAGAAGCGTTAGCTTTAAGGAAAATGAATCGGCGCAGGCCCTTGAGGGTGTTAAACGTGAAATTAAGGTGGGCGTCCCAATCCTTAATGCAGGTGATGTAAGCGGTGCTGTTGTGCTTGTGTCGGATGAAAAGGGCAAGACTGCTGATGAGTCTGATGTTAAGCTTGCTAATGTAGCGGCGGATTTCCTTGGAAGACAGATGGAATGTTAATTTTTAAAAATAAAACAGCCCCTTGGTGTATTTGCCTCAAAAGCTACACACCAAGGGGCTTCTTAAATTTACCTATAGCCTTAGATTAAATAATCTCAGCAATATCGAAAAGCTTCTTTGGAAGTTCTTCCTTGTCAGCAGAAACAGTAAAGGTGAATTCAACATCATCAAGCTTTCCCACTCTCTCCAAAAATGCGATGAGCTCGTCATAATCTCTTGTTCCTATGCGAAGAGTAGCATCGCCAAAAATGTGCGTTACATCGTGGTTGCCTGCTTTGATTCCGGATACCATACCGTAATACTCACCATAGCCTGAAATTCCGTATGCGTCAGCATCAATAAGACGAGCTTTATGTGTAACAGAATAGGTCAAGGTGTCGCCCTTTTCAATACAAACGACATTGCCAAGACTTGCTGCCGTAGCCTCGTTGACTAAGTCAACCAATCTTTTTGTTTTTCCTGAACCTTTTCTTCCGATAATGAGTTTAATCATAAAAAACACTCCTTTTATATTTCACTGCTTTTAAGCAGTAGTTTCTGAATATTATTTTCCAAGTCTTGCTTCAAGCTCAGCCTTTTGAGCCTCAAAGCCGGGTTTACCTAATAGGGCAAACATATTTTTCTTATAGCTTTCAACACCGGGTTGGTCAAACGGATTAACACCTAACATATAACCCGAAATGGCGCAAGCCTTTTCAAAGAAATAAATAAGCTCACCTAAGTTTTCTTCATCAGGACGGTCAATGTTAATTACAAAATTCGGAACACCGCCGTCTGTATGAGCAAGAACGGTTCCCTCAAACGCCTTTGAATTAACAAATGATAAGGTTTTTCCTGCAAGGAAATTAAGACCGTCACCGTCGTTATCCTCTTTTTCAATAACGATATCCTTATCGCTTTCGCCAAAGGTAACAACAGTTTCAAACATTAAACGGGCACCGTCCTGCACAAACTGTCCCATAGAATGAAGGTCGGTAGAGAAGATAACCGAAGCAGGGAAGAGACCCTTATTGTCCTTACCCTCGCTTTCGCCGAAGAGCTGCTTGAACCATTCTGCCATCATTGTAAAACGAGGCTCATAGGAAACGAGAAGCTCAACCGACTTGCCCTTGTTATAAAAAGCGTTACGAAGAGCGGCATATGTGTAGCAATCATTCTTATACATATCGCTTTCGTTAAACTTTTCAGCACCGATAGCAGCACCCTGCATAAGCTTATCAATGTCAGCCCCTGCAGCCGCAATGGGGAGAAGACCTACCGCCGTTAGAACCGAAAATCTTCCGCCTACATCGTCCGGAACAACAAAGCACTCATAACCCTTTTCATCAGCCAAAGCCTTTAAGGTTCCGCGAGACTTATCGGTAGTACAATAAATACGCTTTGCGGCTTCTTCCTCGCCGTAGGTTTCTTCTAAATATTTACGGAAAACTCTGAAAGCCACAGCCGGCTCTGTTGTTGTGCCTGATTTTGATATAATATTTACCGATACGCGTTTACCCTCGCAAAGCTTAAGGGTATCAGCCAAAGCGGCGCCGCTTATGCTATTACCTGCGAAATATATTTCAGGTGCACCGTCGCACAGAGAGTTATAATATGGACCCTTTAAAAATTCAATAGCAGCTCTTGCGCCCAAATAAGAACCGCCTATGCCGATAACAATAAGAACATCCGTATCCTGTCTTATTTTTTCAGCGGCTTTTTTGATTCTTGCAAATTCTTCCTTGTCGTAATCAAAGGGTAGGGTTACCCAACCAAGGAAATCATTGCCGAGACCGGTTTTATTATTAACCATCTCATGTGCAGCAGAAACTTGTTTTTCAAGACCCTTAAGGTCATTTTCGCGAATAAAATCTGCCGCGTAGGAATAGTTGAAACTAACTGACATTTTTGAACCTCCGATTTGCCGTAAAAGCCTTTGCATACGCATTAGCTTTTTCTTTAATTCTATTCTACAATATTATCTTTGATTTTGCAAGATAAAATATGAAAAATTCATTAAAAGTTTCTACATTTGTTATAATTTGAATAATGATTTGGACTTTTTCTACAAAAAAACACCTTTTTTATACCTTACAAGCTGAAAAGTCCCTGTATAATCCATTTTAATGTCACCTCAACCGAAAGCTTTTCTACAGCTTCTTTTGCAATAATTTTCAGTTTTCCTATTTGTTCTTTGCCGTTAAAAACATTTATATAACCCAATGTGTCACCCTTTTTAATAGGTGCTATAATATTTTTGTTCCACTGTACTGTGCGGTTAATTTCAGATTTTGCGCCTTTTGGAAGAAGTACATTTACGGTATCTGTACACTCAATTTCCACAGTTTTTTTAATGCCTTTTTTAACCGAAGCTTCCTTTTCCTTAAGGTTTCCGTCAAGAATGGAGAAGCTATAATTCGCAAAGCCGTAGTCAAGTAGCTTTTTTGCGCCGTTAAATCTGTCGTTGCTTGTATCTCCTGACATTACAACCGCTACAAGCGATAACCCGTTTCGCTCAGCTGTGGCAGACAAGCAGTATCCGGCATTGCTTGTTGTGCCTGTTTTTAGACCTGTTGTACCCTGATAAAACCGTACAAGCTTATTTGTATTTACAAGCTCTGAGCTTCCGTCTCTTAGACTGTCCATCCAAACAGTTGAATATTTTTTAATGAGGTCAAACTTTATAAGCTCACAGGACATTATTGCAACATCGTGCGCAGTAGTAAGGTGCCCGTCGGCGTCGAGTCCTGTACAGTTTACAAAGCTTGTGTTGGTCATTCCGAGCTCCTTTGCGCGCTGATTCATTAAAGCAACAAAGCCCTCCTCACTGCCTGCGATATGCTCTCCGAGCGCCACGCAAGCATCGTTTGCAGATGCAATGACAGTAGCCTTTAAAAGCTCGTCAACCGTCATACTTTCACCCGGCTCTAACCAGATTTGCGAGCCGCCCATACTACAGGCGTGTTCGCTTGCGGTTATGACAGTCTCTACTGACATATCACCGCGCTCTATAGCCTCCATTACAAGTAGCAGAGACATAATTTTTGTAATTGAGGCAGGAGCGGTTTTAATATCTGAATCTGCTTCATACAGAATTTGTCCTGTATATGGCTCCATAAGTATAACGGATTTTGCTTTAATATCTAATTTTTGACCTATTACGGCGGCGGAGGATGCTTCTAAAGGTGTGTCTATATCTGATAAATCACACTCACTTGAAACGGTTTTGGTTTTCTCGGCAGCTGAAACAATGCTACAGCTTGATAGGATTAGAAAAGTAAGTAAAATTGATAGTATTTTTTTCATTTTATAGCACCCCTAAAATTGTTATACAGTTAATAATATGACAATGCGTAAGGGTTAATTACCTATATAGATTTAAAAGCATTGTAGCAACTAAAACCATATAATGACAAAAAGTGAGTATTCCCGAGTATTTAAGAGTATTTAAGAGTATTTGCGAGTTTTCTAAAAATAGCCTTAATTTTTCACGAAAAATGTAGAAAAAAAGCAAAATATACTTGACATTTTAAAGTTTAAGATGTATAGTTTTAAATTGGTTAGGTATGTTACTGACCAAAGCATCTGTGACGAGAGTAATATCAAGCTTTGTGCCGTAGTTTCCGAAATCGAGAGAACTATGAAAAACCCTTTGTTCAGGGCGCAAGGCGAGGATGTTGCGGGTATCGCGCAGGGTAGATTCTTGAAGGTGTGAATATTAATTTCTTGCCGGAGATTATCAAAAATTTATTCTTGTGTCGGCACTTAAGTGTTGAACAAAGGGGGATGCTTTATATGGATAATATTGTAGAGCTTAAAGACATATCAGTAGCTTTTGACGGAGAGCAGATTTTAAACGGACTTAATCTTGATATTAAGGATAAGGAGTTTATCACCCTGCTTGGACCTTCGGGTTGCGGTAAAACCACAACCTTGCGACTTATTGCGGGTTTTTTAGAGCCTGATTCGGGCGAAATTGTCTTTGAGGGTAAAAAAATAAATGATGTTCCTGCTCACAAGCGTCAGGTAAACACCATTTTTCAGCGGTATGCGCTTTTTCCGCATTTAAATGTTTATGAAAATGTGGCTTTTGGTCTGCGTGTTAAAAAGCTGCCTAAAAATGAAATTAAGGAAAAGGTTGAAGAAATGCTGAGACTTGTTAATTTAACAGGTCTTGAAAAGAGAAATATAGGTACCCTGTCAGGCGGTCAGCAGCAGCGTGTTGCAATTGCGCGCGCTATAGCAAACCGACCGAGGGTGTTGTTGCTTGACGAGCCCTTGGCGGCGCTTGACCTGAAGCTTCGTAAGGATATGCAAAAGGAGCTTAAAAACATTCAGCAAACCTTGGGGATAACCTTTATATTTGTCACTCACGACCAAGAGGAAGCTCTTACTATGTCTGATAGAGTAGTTGTTATGGACGGCGGTGTAATTCAGCAGGTTGGAACTCCTCAGGATATATATAATGAGCCTCAAAATGCCTTTGTTGCAGATTTTATCGGTGAGTCTAATATTCTTGACGGTAAAATGCTTAAGGACTACAGCGTTGAGTTTTCGGGTCAGGTATTTGAGTGTCTTGATAAAGGCTTTGCAGAAAACGAGCAGGTTGATGTTGTTGTACGGCCTGAGGATGTTGATATTGTTCCGGCAGAAAAGGGAATGCTTAAGGGTATAGTAACCTCGGTTTCTTTCTTGGGTGTTCATTATGAGATAATCGTAGATATCGGCGGATTTAAGTGGATGATTCAGACTACGGACGAGCATTCAGTAGATGAAAAGGTAGGACTTTTTATTGAGCCTGATGCTATACATATAATGAAAAAGTCGGAATACTCAGGTCTTTACGGCGATTATTCTACCTATAGTGAGGAAATGGAGCACCTTTCCGATATAGCTTATGAGGAGGAATAGGTAATTGAAGACTAAATCCTTAGGCAGTCGTTTGATTGCCGCTCCTTATATTGTATGGTCGGCTATTTTTATAATAGTACCGCTTGTAATAATGGCTTATTTTGCGTTGACAGATGTTGACGGTATATTTACACTTGCTAATTTAGCAGATATTGGAAAATACAAAAAAGCGTTTGGTCTTTCGATTATGTATGCCGCTGTTGCAACGGTTATTACTCTTTTGTTGGCTTATCCTATGGCATATTTTATGACAAAGCTTAATGTTAGCTCTCAGCGTATGCTAATGCTTATTGTAATGCTTCCTATGTGGATGAATTTTCTTATCCGCACCTATTCCTGGATATCTATTCTTGCTAATACAGGTCTTATAAACACATTTCTTTCAAAGCTTGGAATAGGTCCATTAAAGCTTATTAATACACCGGGAGCGGTTATTCTCGGTATGGTGTACGATTTTATTCCTTATATGATATTGCCTATATACTCGGTTATGTCAAAGCTTGATAACTCTCTGCTTGAGGCGGCTGAGGACTTAGGCTCAAATGCATTTACTAAGTTTAAAAGGGTGATTTTACCTCTTACAAGACCTGGTATAATTTCGGGTATTACAATGGTGTTTGTTCCGTCGGTAAGTACATTCTATATTTCTCAAAAGCTTGGCGGTAATAAGACAATGCTTGTGGGTGATACTATAGAGTATTTCTTTAACTTGGGACCCGATTATTACAATGTAGCGTCGGCTATTTCTTTTGTGCTGATGGTGCTGATATTGGTTTGTATGTTTGTTATGAACCGCTTCAGCGATGATGAGGACGGAGGTGTTATCATATGAAAGCACTATCCCGTTTGTATGTATCATTAATAATTTTGTTTCTGTATGCGCCTGTGCTTGTTATGATTTTCTTCTCCTTTAACAAATCGGGAAGCGTATGGGTTTTTTCCGAATTTTCTGTTAAGTGGTATGTCGGACTTTTAGGCGATAAAACAATGATTAATGCTTTATGGCATACACTTGTAATTGCTGTTTCTTCGGCAGTTATTTCAACCGTTATTGGCACGGCGGCATCGGTTGGTATTATGTCGCTTAGGAACAAGCTCGCTAAAAAGCTTATTATGTCTGTAACTAATATTCCTATGATGAATGCTGATATAGTTACAGGTATATCGCTTATGCTTTTGTTTGTATTCGTAGGTAAGCTTATCGGTTTACACGAATCATTGGGACTTGTTACGGTGCTTATAGCACATATAACATTCAATCTGCCTTATGTAATTCTTTCGGTTTTACCTAAGCTTAAGCAGACCGACCCGAATCTTAGGGAGGCGGCGCTTGACCTTGGGTGTACTCCTCTTAAAGCTTTCTTTAAGGTGGTAATGCCTTCGATTTCTACAGGTATAGCAACAGGCTTTATAATGGCTTTTACTCTTTCACTTGATGATTTTGTTATAAGCTATTTCACTTGCGGACATTATCAGACCTTGCCGATAATTATTTATAATATGACTAAGAAATCGGTAACACCTGATACATATGCGCTTTCTACCATTATATTTATTGCGGTTTTTGTTTTGCTTGTGCTTTATAATACCTTGCAGACAAAGAGTGAGCGTAAGCACACCGCCGTAAGGCAATTTTAAAAAAGGGGGGTAAGGCAATGAAAAAAGTCATCTCTCTTATTATAGCGGTATGTATCCCCGCTTTGTTGTTTTCGGGCTGTGAGATAGGATATAGCTATAAGGATTTCGAGCTTAGAGGTACTTATAATACCGATTTAGCAGGTACTACTCTTACCATTTATAATTGGGGCGAGTATATTTCAGACGGTTTGGATGACACGATAGATGTTAACCGCGAGTTTGAAAAATTGACAGGTATTAAGGTTAACTATATGACCTTTGAAAGCAACGAGACAATGTATTCTCAGGTTAAAAACGGGGGAGTAAATTACGATATTGTAATCCCCTCGGATTATATGATTGAGCGTCTCCTGAATGAGGATATGCTTGCTGAAATAGATACATCAAGCTTGAGCAATTACGACCTTATTGACGAGCAGTATAAAGGGATATATTTTGACCCCGATAATTTCTATAGTGTTCCGTATAGCGTTGGTATGGTTGGAATTATATACAATAGCGCGCATATAAAGAATATTGAGCATTCGTGGAATGTATTGTGGGATGAAAAATATAAGGATATGGCACTTAATTTTAATAATCCCCGTGATGCATTTATGACAGCACAGATACTTCTTGGACAGGACTTAAACTCAACTAAAAAATCAGATTGGCGCGCCGCTGCAAAGCTTCTTAAAGAGGGCAAGGCAAATCTTCAGTCGTATGTAATGGATGAGGTATACGGTAAGATGGAAACAGGCGAGGCATCGATTGCGCCATATTATGCGGGCGATTATCTTACTATGTATGAAAATAATGAGGACCTAAGATTTTTCTATCCTAAAGAGGGTACAAACATTTTTATTGATTCGGCTTGTATTCTTAAAAATGCTGAAAATTATGAGGCTGCAAAGCTTTATATAAACTTTCTTTTAGAGCCTGCAATCGCTACTGCAAATGCAGATTATATAGGCTACGCATCGCCTAATACGGCGGTTGTAAATAACCCTGATTACTATTATTATCAGAATGAAATTCTGTATCCTAAAAAAGAGGATATGCCAAAGGTTCAGTATTACCACGATATTGATAAGGAAATTAGAATGTTATATGAAACCTTATGGTGTGAGGTAAAGCTGTATTAAGCATTTAGAATCGATATAGCTTTAACCTAAAAATCAGTTTTATAGCAAATGTGCGGTCGGCGAAAGCCGACCGCGTTTTCGTTTATAGTATTAATTCAGGGATTCTTTTTGTATTTATGCGGTGATATTGATTTTTTTGGCAGGGTATGGTATAATATGTAAGCCAAACTAGGTGAAAATAATAATAAAAGAATTATTACAAGGGAAACGGAGTTTGCGTTTTTTGTGCGGTTACTTCGATAGCCACATTTTTTATTTTTGGAGGAATAATATGAAAAGTAAGCTTGTAACTAAAGATAATATCTTTTGTGATAAAATGAAAGAGCTCGTTCCAATACAATTATATAAACTAATGATTGTTATTTTTGCAATTTTTTTAGCCTTGACAACCTTTATCAGTAACTATAATACTGCTTCAATACTGGTTTACGCAATGTTAGCCTCATTTGTGGTTGTGAAATTTTCAAAAAAATATAACTCTTTTTTTGATACAGCATTTGATATTAAAGTGTTAATTGTTTTATCCCTATTTTGTTTTCTTGTTAAATTTTTATGGGTTTATTATATGAGGATGGAACCAAAGGTGGATTATGCAACATTTTATAATTCAGCAGTAAATTTGTCAAAATCGTGGTTTTATCCTAATCGATATATTGCTCTATTTCCTCACATATTTGGATATTCTACATTTTTAAGTTTATTTTTTAAATTATTTGGCGAAAGTGTGTTTTTAGCAACGCTATTAAATGTTATTTTGTCGGTCGTTTCCGGTATACTAATATATAAAATTGTTAGGAACATGATTTCTGCAACTGCTGCAGTATGCGCATATGTTTTATGGATAATCTGTCCTTCTCAAACAATTTACAACAGTTTGGCGCTTTCAGATCCTCTGTATACTACTTTCGTTCTTGCTTTTGTATACTTTGTTGTAGTTATTGCAAAAAAGGAAAAATCATTAAAATGGACTCAAATGTTGTTTTATGGATTTGTTGCGGCAATAATTTTACAATGCATTAATGTAAATCGACCTATTGCAATGGTGCTGATTATAGCAATGTTTATTTGGGTTTTTGTGTTGAGATTCAAAGAACTATTTAAAAGAGGTTTTTTGGTTAAATGGTTGTCATTTTTTGCTGTAACGCTGGCGGTGTATTTTTCTTTAGGAGGATTATGGAATATATACTTTACATCACGAATTGGAGAAGCCCCTGCATCTATACCGGGTTACAATATTTATGTAGGTTTTAATGTGAAATCAAATGGAAGATGGAACGCTGAAGATTCAGAATTGCTTTTTTCGTATAGTGACCAAGAGGGAGCGACAGCAGAATGGGCTCAAAAACAGATGTTTAATGAGTCCATAAGAAGAATCACATCTGGCAATATTGACTTTACAAGACTTTTTAAGAATAAATTATCTGTTTTTTTGGGAAAAGATTCGGCTTGTGTTGCATATTGTAGTGATATTATTCAAGAAAATGAATATATGAGTATGATTTGCGATGTGTTTTATTATTGTATGATATTATTGAGCATTTGCGGTGCATATGAAATGTTAAAAACATCCCATCGGTCATCGGTTTTTATTTTACCTTTATATGTGATTGGTATTACCTGTGCACAAATGTTAGTAGAAGTCGCTCCAAGATACCATTATAGCGTTATTCCTTTCCTGATAATGATACCTCAATTTTATTTGTTTAAAAAAAGAAATGATAGCAAAGCTAAGGAGATATGATAAATGAAACCAACTTTATATATAATAATACCTTGCTATAACGAGGAAAAGGTGTTACCAATTACTGCACCGCTGTTTTTGGAGCAATTAAAGTCTATGCAATCAGAAGATTTAATATCAACTGAAAGCAAAATTATGTTTGTGAATGACGGGAGCAAGGATAGTACTTGGGAGATAATTAAACGGTTGGCGACAGAAAACGAATCATATGTCGGCATTTCTCAAAGTCGCAACAGGGGACATCAGAATGCTGTATTAGCAGGACTTATGGAAGCTAAGGATAAATCCGATATTACAATTTCAATCGACTGTGACGGGCAAGATGATATTTTGGTTATGACAGCAATGGTTAAAGAATATTTATCGGGCTCCGAGGTGGTTTACGGTGTTCGAAAAAGCCGAAAAACAGATACCTTTTTCAAAAGAGTCACGGCAGAAGGTTTTTATAAATTTTTGAATCTTATGGGCGCTGAAGTAGTATTTAACCACGCGGATTACCGTTTGATTTCCTCAAAGGTTTTACACGAGTTTGCAAAATTCGAGGAAGTGAATTTGTTTTTGCGCGGAATGGTGCCGTTAGTTGGATTTAAGTATAGCTCTGTTTATTATGAAAGAAAAGAACGGTTTGCAGGGGAAACTCATTATCCGTTAAGTAAAATGATAGCCTTGGCTATAGATGGTATTACAAGTCTTTCTGTTAAACCGCTCAGATTAATTTCGACTATTGGTATCATTATGTCGGTTGTAAGTATTATTGGTTTGATATGGGCGGTTGTTAACAAGTTTTTAGGTCTTACAAATACAGGTTGGGCAAGTATAGTAGCTTCTATCTGTTTGCTTTCTTCCATACAGCTGATCTGCGTTGGCATTATAGGTGAATATGTTGGAAAAATTTATTTGGAAGTTAAAAAAAGACCACGATATATAATAAGTGAGCGCACGGGGGATAATAAGACAAAGTAATATACTATTTATGTTAATAGGTAGTTTTAAGAAATGTATCTAACCAATTAAATATTATTAAGAATAACTTGTGTTTTTTTCTCATACAATTAAACAGTATATTAGGAGTTGATTGTATGAGAGATGATAGTGTTGGCAGAGCGGTCTTGCTTGGTAAATATATACTTGAAACAGGCGCTACGGTTCGCGCTGCGGCAAAGGTTTTTAAAATAAGCAAATCTACGGTACATAAAGATGTAACTGAGAGGTTATATTATGAAAATCCGCAATTATACCGTCAGGTAAAGGCGGTGCTTGCGAAAAACAAACAGGAGCGTCATATACGAGGCGGAATGGCAACACGATTGAAGTATAAGAAATTGTACAATACTATATAAAAAAGCTTTATTTGGTTACCCCAATATTTATTATAGAGCCATTAAAGATTAAAAAAATAGCGGTAATTCCAAAAATGGAATTACCGCTGCAGACTGTCGAAAAAGTCCAGTTTTTACTGGGCTTTTTCTGCTTTTTATGGTATAATAAAGTTGGTGATAAAAATGATAGTAAAAGACAGAATACACAGAGACCAACTTGAAATGTTTAGCATAGAAGAATTTGTACCAGC
>JAZSHV010000003.1:0-50548 GCA_045533475.1 Acutalibacteraceae bacterium
TCGCAAAGCAAATATTTCTCTTTCGTATTCCTTTATGTTTCTATATTCTCTTGGCATAAAAAATCCCCCTATGGTAGTTATTTCAATTCTACCATAGGGGACTCTTTTTTTCTATTGTCCGTTTTTACTGGACTTGTTCAATTTGATAATGTTACTTCAGTTTGTTTTATACTATTAATTATCACATACATTATTATGAAATATTCTGGATACTCAATAAATTGGATTTTTTAATTTTATAATGGAGGGATTAAATATGCTATGTAAATTAAAACTATTTTGTGTTGGTGGTAGCGAAGATCGTTATGTTCCAAAAGATGATTATGATGAAGAGCAACTTAATCCATACATAGATATTGAAGAAGATGAAAAATAAAATTTTATAAAAATATTTGAAAGGATGATTGTAAATGTTAAACAATTATAAAAACATTTATTGTAGTGGCGGAGGGGAAGAACGTTCTACAAATAATAAAAAGAAGAAATCAAAACCTAAAAATAAATAATGATTTATTTTTAAAAGTGATATGATACATCCGTTCTTTATATTACGTAATTTTCTGCAAATAAGAAAACCGATAATCCCTGTAAATATAGGGGATTATCGGTTTTCCTTTATATTGTTAAGAAAGTTTTTGTAGACTAAATTGTCGGTAACAATTAAAATATTAGTTTTATTAAATCTATAGTTAAAAGTATTTGAAATCCAAACACACCGAAACCACCAAATACACCTGTAACTAATCTGCGAATGTTTGTTGATTCCCTAATTTTAAGATACTGTATCATCCAATCTAATAGCATAATAAGACACGCTATTAAGCAATGTTGATAATAAAATTTCCACAGTAAATAAACAGGAATAGTCAAACAGTAGCCAATTAGTACACCCGTACATCTTGCACATACGGAAAACTGATAACCTTTAAAAAAGAAACTTCGGTCTGCTCGTTGATGACAACCAGCTTTATGCCCAATAGAGAATAAAAGATAATACATCTTTAAAAGGATATTATTCCTCATTTTTTATTTGCTTTTCGTATTGGTCGCAAGCATCAATTTTTTCCATTATTTCTTCCCAAGGTTTATATACTTCTTCGGCTGTTTTCATTTCATCATATAGCTTTTTTCCTTCGGGAGAATTTTCTATAAAAATATTATCAAGTTTACTTTGTATAGGATTTATTTCTCTATATATTGAATAAATAAATAGAGCGACTCCGAAAACAGCAATGGGTATAGCAATGGGGAATAACCCAAATATAAGAGTTATAATAGTCAGTACAATAGCAACTAACAATAGTTCTATATGTAACTCAAAGGATTTTTTTCTTTTTTTGTCGAGTTTTTTTATTTTCGCATCTACACTTTTTTCTACAAAAATATCTAATGCCTTGTTATATCGTTCAGTCTTTGCCTCTTTGTCTTTCAACAAAAGAGCCACTTCTTTGTTCATAGTCGTAATGCTACCGTACTTTTCAACCATTTCATCTTTAACTTTTTTGTTTTCCAAATAATTTTTGTATGCAGCTTCTTTATCAGCTTGTTTTTGCTGCTCGGCTGCTTGTTCACGCTCTTTTGCCCTCTGACCCTCACGATTTGTAAATTTATGACCGCAGTCTTGGCATATCCAAAATTCTTCTGTAGATGTACCTGAGCCACAAGCACCGCACAATAAACCAAGCGGACCGAGCATTATGTATCCACAACAAGAATTTGAAAAGGAAAAACCTCCACCGCTTGTACTTGAACCAAATTGAATTTTTTCAGAGCCGCAATTAGGACATTTCATTTTTAATTCTCCTCATTAAACTAATTTACTCTTTCATAAAAGATGAATTCTGTATTTATTGCTTCCTCTTTTAGAACGACACAGTGACATTCTTTACCATCAACGTCAAATAGTAATGATAACTGCACGGGTTGGTTTCTCTTATTTTCTGTAGAAACAATAAGTTGAACAGCTACCAAACCATTTAAATTATCAAAATCGGGAGTGTACGAAAATGTTAGGGTTGCTTTTTCTATGGTATAAGAACGGCTGTTAATAAGCGAATCTTTGACAGATAGCGTACTTTCCAAATTGTATGGACTTGAATAAGCATTTTTCAAAGTGTAATTGCCGTTGATAAAATTTTGTATATATCCTGGCAATGCTCCCTCGTAAGGTATATTTTCATTTGGATACAGTATGTAACCTACCTGTAGTTCCAATGTTTCATATTTTTTACTGCCTTTAGTATATGTGCCTTTTCCAATACCATTGCCATACACACAAATTTTGTCCCCCTCTGTAACAGGTGTTTGTGAGTAGCATATTATGGTATCATTTTTTTGTTTTTCTGTTATCTGTAGCAGAAACTTATTACCCTCTGCCCAAGTTACAACACCTGGCATCCTGTAAATGGTATCATTGCAATATTGATTAGGATGTTGAATTAGACTTTTAGCACTAAGATTTAAACAGTTTTCCTCAATTTGGCATAGATATGGAAATCTTTCACTATAATCCATATCGTTCAACTGAGAAGCAGAAATTAAACCTACTGCTTCAAGTAAACTTCCTTTAATCAAATCTTCATCAAAATTACCATTCGCACTTATAGCAGAATTCAATTTGATGTGTACCACACCATTCTTTTTTAGCGTAATAACTACTTGCGAATAATTATTTAATGTGGTCTGTTTATTGGGTGTTACATATCCATCATCAATAGTTCCATCAGTATAAACTAGACTTATATAAAACGATTTCCCATCATTCTCTTGTAAAGATATTTCGTACAATTTTGACTTAGAATAATACTTGCCATAGTATTTGCTTATGTCTATATTATTTTCTTCGCTTTTTGATTCAGTTTTGGAACTTGCCTCTGAATGTGAAGAACTGTCAATTGCTGTGCTACTATTGGTTTTTATTTTTTCCAAAACATTTTTCTTTTGTTTGCCACAAACACCACATTCTTCGACTATCTCGCCCTCTGTTGTTTCGGTTGCTTCTTTGCGTGTGATTTCTGTCATTTTGTGTCCTAATGCCGCTATGGTTTCGGTTTCCGATATTCCACAGTATTCGCAGAACTTTTTAATTTCTCCTGCTTTTTCACAAGTGGCTTCTGTAACAGTTTCAGTATAAGCGTGGTTTTCTCTATCACTTAAAAACTCTTCTGAATGAGAGGCATCAATAATTCCGCTTATAACTCCGATAATAATTATAACAATAATTAAACCAATGGCACTTGCACCGATACTATGCTTTTTGAATAGTGGCAATATATTTCTGAATTTTGTATTAGATAAAAATATGTATGGTGTAATCATAATGACAAAAATTAACGAATCACAGATTTGAGAAACTATGAAATCGTGATTAGTAATATTTACATATTTTTCAGTGCCAATAATACTTAAAAGGTAGATAAAGCAAAAAATTAAATATAGGATTGATACAATCTTTTTCCATATTTTATTTGTTCTAAAGCCTAATAATTTTCCTGTTCTCTTGATAGGCTCATTGTTTTGGGGTGTATCGGTAAGTCCGTTGCAATTAGGGCAAATCTCCCCCTCGTGTTCCGTATTACAGTTTTTGCATTTCATATTTAATACTCCTTTTGCTTTGATAGCAATTATTTTATAACTGATAGATAGTATATCATATTTTATCGTTCCTGTAAAGATTAAATATATTTTGGTAAAATATATTCGTGAGGTGATGATGTGAAAACGATATATGAATCTGAATATTTGCAGTTGGGATTAAAGATTGCTTATTATAGAAAGTTGAGAGGTTTGACACAAGAGCAACTTGCAGAAAAGATAGAGCGTACTCCTGCATTTATCGGTCACGTCGAAGCACCGAATATAAGTAAAGCAATATCATTCGACACTTTATTTGATATTGCAAATGCACTTGATATACCCGCATATAAATTCCTTATGTTTGAAGATGATTAATAATTTCAAACTAATAATGCTAAAAAATGCGAAGCACATGGCTTCGCATTTTTTAATACTTAATATTGTTTATTTTTAACTAATATGCTATAATTTAAATATAAAATTTTAAATCCATTAATAACATAGGTGATGCTTTCTGAATATACTATTTTGGAATACATTGAAAAGTTCCAACAAAAGTAATATTAACAAATGCATATCAGAAATTATAATAGAAAAATCTTGTGATGTTATTTTTCTTGCAGAATATCCAGCAGAAGAAATATTAAAATTGTGTAACGAGGTAAATGTTTTTTCTCCACAAAATTACAAGCCGCTTCCGAGTTACGGAGGTTGTTCTCACATATGTGGATTAATTTCTAATCGATATAAAACTATCAATGTGCTACACGAAGACAATAGATATGCAATATTTAAAATTGGAATGGCTACTGGCATATTATTAATTGCTGCAATACATAATGTGAGCAAAATGTCTGGCGGAACGTTTGACCAGTTAAATGTTCTTCAAAGAATTTGCTCAGATTTAACTGAGCAAGAAACAAAATTCCAATCAAAAAACTCTATTATGGTTGGAGATTTTAATATTAATCCTTTTGAAGAAACATCCGTTAGCCCAAATTCTTTATTTGCTATTCCTTATAAAGAGGAACTGAAAAATACAACTGCAGTTCGTCAAGGTATCGTAAGAGAAAAGTTTTTTAATCCATCGTGGAAATTTTTAAGCAATCAAAAAGCACCATACGCATCATATTATTATAATAGTAGCAAATCCGATAACTACTATTGGAATATGTTCGATCAAGTAATTGTAAGACCTCAACTTATTAATGCATTTAATATGGATTCTTTTTCAATAATAACAGAAAGTAAGACCTGTCAACTTATGCTTAATGGCAAACCCAATAAAAATAATTTCAGTGACCATTTACCTATATTTTTTAATATCAAGGAGGAAAAAATAAATGGATAATTTATGGAAAAAGAAGTTTTCACCTATTGAGGTGGAGGCACCTAACAAAGTTTTAAATCAACAAGGCGAATATTTAAATGATGCTACAGATGGATTAATTATTGCAAAAGCAACCGAATACGATGGTGAAATTCACTCTCGCACTATTCCAGGGATATCCTCATTGGCAATAACCAACATTGCAGACCGAAAATTTAATGTTCAGGATGAATTGGGTGATATACAAGAAAATACGTTCAGATATGAATTTTATATCGCATCACCTTTAGCACCCGATTATAAATATAGAGTTATGTTTTTTGAACACAATATTTCATTATATCCCGTAAGTATTGTATTAGACCAAGAAATTGCGAGTGAAATTAATACTGATGAAGAAATATTATGCGAAACTATAAATGATTTCGAAGCAATTTTATCTTCTGTTTTAAATTCTTCAAAAATAGAGAAAGTAATAAATGCACTGTTATCAATAAGCGATACTTAATATAATATTTCAAAAGTGAAAGCAGGAAAATCTCTTTTGGTTAAATTATATATTATCTTTATGAAACCCGAAGCGGAAAACCGCTTCGGGCAATTTAATTTATGGAGGTAATATAAATGAAAGAACCTAAAAAATGCAGTATCTGCGGTGAGCCGTACCCCGCAGACCAACTAACAGAATTTGACGGCAAGTATTTGTGTTCAAGTTGTCTTGGAACAGAAACAACGGTTTGTTCCCGTTGCGACAGACGGATATGGGAGGTTGGCAATTCTGGTAGTGACAGTATGCCGCTATGTGAAAGCTGTTACGATAACCACTACACCACCTGTAGCCGCTGTGACCGTATCATACGGAGTGAAGATGCTTATTATGAAAATGACGAGGATGATACACCGTATTGTCAGGACTGCTACAACACTTATTGCAGTACAAAAAGCATCAGGGATTATTATTTTAAACCCGCTCCCATTTTTTATGGCGAAAGTGAGCGTTTTTTCGGTATGGAATTAGAGGTTGATGGTGCGGGCGAAGATGATTGCAGTGCTGAGGAAGTGATGAATATCGGCAACAGGGACAAAAATCATATTTACTGTAAACACGACGGTTCGCTTGATGATGGCTTTGAAATAGTTTCCCACCCTATGACCTTGGAATATCACAAGAATGAAATGCCGTGGGAATCGGTATTAAGGAAAGTGCGCAGTTTGGGTTACACATCACATCAGGCGGAAACCTGTGGTTTGCATATTCATATAAACCGTTGTTCCCTCGGTAACACCTATAGTGAGCAGGAAGCCTGTATTGCCCGAATACTCTACTTCTTTGAAAAACATTGGGAGGAGTTGCTTAAATTTTCCCGCCGTACAAACCGTCAGTTAGAGCGTTGGGCTGCTCGGTATGGATATAAGGACAAACCCAAGGATATACTCGACCACGCAAAAAGCGGTGCTAATAACGGCAGATATTCCTGTATAAATCTGCAAAATACTGATACGATTGAGTTCAGAATGTTTAGAGGTACATTAAAATACAACACAATAATAGCCACATTACAGCTTGTAAACAAAGTCTGTGATGTGGCTTTTTCTATGTCTGATGATGAAATTAAATCAATGTCTTGGACAACATTTGTTTCGGGGTGTAGTGAACCTGAGCTTATACAGTATCTTAAAGAACGCCGTATATACATAAATGAGCCTATTGTGTGTGAGGAGGATATTTAATATGTGTTGCTTATTTGGAATACTTGACTATAAAAATCACTTTAACACAAAGCAAAAGAATAAAATCATATCCATATTGTCGGTTGCTTGTGAAGCAAGAGGAACGGATGCTACAGGTATCGCTTATAACCACAACGGTCATTTGAGCGTTTACAAGCGCCCTTTCGCCGCACATAAAATGAGGTTTAATATCCCTGATGTGAACTTGATTATGGGACACACCCGTATGACAACACAGGGCAACGAAAAATATAATTACAACAATCACCCGTTTTACTGTGAGATTGGCAATACCGAATTTGCATTGGCTCACAATGGAGTATTGTATAACGATATAACTCTCCGTAAAACAGAAAAACTGCCCGAAACAATAATTGAAACGGACAGTTATATTGCGGTGCAGTTAATTGAAAAACAGAAAAGGCTTGACTTTGCAAGTCTTGGATATATGGCAGAGCGTTTGTCAGGCTCGTTTACCATTACGGTTATGGATAATGACAATAACTTGTATTTTGTCAAAGGCGATAATCCTATGTGTATATACCACTTTCAAGAGGTAGGAGTATTTATCTACGCTTCTACCGAGGAAATACTTAAAAAAGCATTATGGAGAATACCCTACAGATTTGGTAAACCAAAGAAGATAGAACTTGAAGCGGGTGATATTTTAAAGATTGACCGCCACGGCAAAATGGAAAAATCTGAGTTTGATACAAGTTTATTATCCGCTATCAGTTATTATTCATATTTCCCTTATAGACATATTTCAATATCTTCCGAGCATAAAACAAAATCCCCTTGTCAGCAAGAGTATATCCGTCAGTTAAAGTCCCACGCTTCTTTTTACGGTTACACAGATGATATGGTCGATATGCTTTTGGACGAGGGATATACAACGGATGATATTGAAGAAATGCTTTATTGCGGGGTGTAGCAATATGTCATTAGGGTACACTCTATTGACACACCGACACAGTATGCCAATAAGGTCGGTTTATGGTTTTTGGGATATGCCAAAAAGAAATCCCGTCCTATTGAGAATTGAGGTGAGATTTTGAAGATAGGTTATATACGTATCAGCACCACCGACCAAAATACCGCAAGACAAGAGGTGTTAATGCAAGAACTTGGTGTAGAGCAAGTCTATATTGACCGTATGAGTGGCAAAAATACAGACCGTCCCGAACTCAAACGAATGATGAATTATGTTAGAGAGGGAGATGTCGTAATAGTTGAAGCTATAAGCCGATTTGCCCGTAACACCAAAGACTTGTTGGAGCTTGTGGAACAGCTTACCGAAAAACAGGTTGAGTTTATTTCAAAGAAAGAAGCTATAGATACCACAACACCAACGGGCAAATTTATGCTAACGGTATTCGGCGCAGTTGCCGAACTAGAACGAGAATACATATTACAGCGACAAAAAGAGGGTATTGCAGTAGCGAAGAAAAACGGTGTTTACAAAGGCAGAAAACCTATTGAACACCCACGCTTTAATGAAATAGTAACTTTATGGAAAGGCGGTGATATAACGGCAATAGAAGCAATGAAAAGACTTGATATGAAACCAAGCACATTTTATAGAAAAGTAAAGGAGGTTTAAGTTATGCAATGGGCATTTTTAGGGTTTGTTGCAACATTCTCGGTATTATGTGTAACCGAGTTTGTAATACAATCCCGATACGCTTGACAAGGGAGGTGATATTATGGCAGCTTTTCTTGCCTTACTTAGTGTGCCGATGGCAAAGTTTGCTGAGGGTGCCCTGCTCGGCGCGGCAGTATTCCTTGCGAGTAAAGGCATAAGGATTAAATAATACATCCTAAAAAACGAACTCCGTAGTTTGTACGCTACGGAGTTCAATTTATTGCATATTTCGTTTTTTATGCTATACAAATCCTTTTGTGAAGGGGGGTTCCAACTGTTGCATACACATCGACATCCCACTGAATCGTATACATACTAAGACTCTCCATAACCTCTAAAAGCGCGTTGTCATAGTCGCCGTAGGGCGGGCGCAAAAGTGTTGGGCATTTTCCTGTTATCGCTTCAATTTTTTGATTACAGCCCTCAATTTCGTTCTTCATCTGTTCCTTTGACAGTTGCGGCATATGCGGATGCGTATTTGAATGGTTTTGAATTTGATGTCCTGCATCGTGAAGCTGTTTTACAGATTCAGGATATTTATCCACCCAAGCGCCCACAACGAAAAATGTTGCAGGAACATCGTATTCTTTAAGAATATTTATAAGCTGCTCGGTATCATCATTTCCCCAAGCCGCGTCAAAGGAAATTGCAATTTGTTTCTTTTCAGTTTCAACACAGTATATCGGGAGCTTTCGGGTGGAATTGGCGTATACACCTACCGAACACACTACCGTTATAGCAAGAGTTAAAACCACACAAATACAAAACATAATTTGTTTTCTGGTTATAATAAAGCATTTCATATTACTACCCCCTGTTCATAAAGCTATGTGTCATGGCTTGTTTTTTATTCCAAATACGGCGAATTTTGATACAAAATATAAAAAGTTAAAAATTTTTTAAATTTATACTTGATTTTATCTCTAATATGTGGTATTATACTTTGGCGGTCAAAAATCGCATTTGCGCTGATAGCTCAGCTGGATAGAGCGTCTGGCTACGGACCAGAAGGTCGGGAGTTCGAATCTTCTTCAGCGCGCCAATAAGGAATCTACTAAACGGTAGGTTCCTTATTTTTTTAGAATATACCAATAAAAATGTGCGCTCTTTAATTAGAACGCACATTTTTTGTTGTTTGCTTAATGTGATTAAAACTTCTCAGATTCTTTTCTTTCGATATTAAGTATTCTTACAATTATTGGGCTTAGTATTATGTTAGAGCCTAATTCAAAGAAGAAGTTTCCGCCGACAAGACCTAAAAACATATATTTTACAACATCGTTAAAGCCCTGTGAAGTACCCCATTCTTTAATGGTTTCAAGGAAAAATACAACGCAGCCTAACAGGAATACGCCCGTATTAACAAGAGGACATACAATTGCCGCCGCTATAACCGCCACATAACGGTTATACTTTTCGAGGGCCTTATACACAAGCCCAGCACTTAGTCCGCAAGCAATGCCTTTGATTAAAACGGTTATAATTGTTCCTGCAACATCAATAGCTAAAAATGCTGCCGCATCACCGCTTATAAGTACGGTAAAGCCGAATACAAAGCCTAACCAAGCGCCGATTTTCACTCCGCAGGTTGCCGCGCCGATTACAATAGGTATCAGCACAAGCGATATTGAGAACATCCCGAAACGGATAAATGAACCCATAAATTGCAGAATAATTACAAGCGCGGTAAGAATTGCGCCGAGAACCAATTGCTTTGTTTGTTGCTTTCTTTTTTCTGTGTTTGTCATAAAATTACCTCCGATGCTGTCCTCAAAAGGTACAGCTCAAATTTTTATGCAATCCAATTTCGCTGAGTTTAAAACAGCAAAATCGGTTATTGCTGTCAGTTATTTTTCTCGTATATAACCCTTAGTCCCTCCAACAGGAGATTTTCATTATAAATTATATCGGTTTTGCAGTGGATTATTATTTCCCTTGAAAGTCCGCCCGTGGCAACAACCGTGGGATTTTCGCCTAATTCCTCTGCAATCTTTTCAAGCATACCGTCAAGCATAGCGGCGGTGCCGAAAACAAGTCCCGACTGCATACATTCAACCGTATTAGAGCCTATTACGGAGCTTGGTGCCTCAATGGGAATTGATGTGAGCTGAGCGGTATTTTCAGCAAGTGCCTTGAGAGTGAGCCTAACACCGGCGGCAATAGCTCCTCCTAAAAAGGTTCCGTCACGGTCAAGCACGCTGATTGTAGATGCAGTTCCCATATCAATTACAACACAGGGCATAGTATAAGCATCTATTGCGCCTACAGCTCCTGCAACAAGGTCTGCGCCGAGCTGAGCAGGATTATCTATCTTTATATTGAGCCCCGTTTTAACACCCGGACCAAGCATTAGCGGAACAATGTGACAAAGCTTTGATACGGCATTACTCATACTTTTTCCAACCTGAGGAACTACAGATGCAATAATACAGTCCTCAATATCATCACCTGCGTAGCCGTTAAGGGCAAGCATACTCTGAAGCTCTACGGCGTATTGGTCGGCGGTTTTATGCTGCTCGGTTGAAAGACGGGCGGTAAAGGTGAGAATATTACCGTCATACGCGCCGAGGGTTATGTTGGTATTGCCTATATCTACTGTAAGGAGCATTTGCATCAGTCCTTTCAAAGCTTTACCTATATTATATATGAAAATTTTAAAAAATCAATATTTTTGTTGACAAAAGTAAAAAAAATTGTTATAATATTAGACGCTAAATGGAGTATTATGTTCACCATTAGCTCTCTGCTCTGCAAAGGTGCAGGGCCAATAGTCCAAAGGGAGGTGCAAAGTAAATGACCAATAAGTATGAGGCTGGTGTTATCTTCTCAGTTGCTAACGGCGAGGAAGCTACTGCTGCTCTTAAGGAGAAGATTAACGACCTTATCGCAAAGAACGGTACCATTGAAAGCGTTGATGATTGGGGCAAGCGTCGTCTTGCTTATCTCATTAATGACGAGGCTGAGGGTTACTATGTTTTCTTTAATTTTGAAAGCGAGCCCAATTTCCCCGCTGAGCTTGAGCGTATCGTAAAGATTACCGACGGTGTTCTTCGCGTTATGGTAATCAAGAAGTAATGGAGGTAAAGGTATGTTTAATTTAGTAGTTTTAACAGGTCGCTTAACTGCGGACCCAGAGCTTAAAACCACTTCTAACGGTTTTTCGGTTACTACCTTTTCCATTGCCGTTAGTCGCCCTTACCGTTCCGGTGAAGAGCGTCAGAGCGATTTTATAAATATAGTTGCTTGGCGTCAAACAGCGGAATTTATATGCAAATATTTCAGAAAAGGTAATATGATTGGTATTGAGGGTTCAATTCAGACCAGAAGATATCAGGATAAAAACGGTAACAACCGCACCGCTTTTGAGGTTGTGGTTAATAACGCTCAGTTTGTAGAATCCAAGCGTGATTCCGGAGCTAACGGTGAGCCTGTTTCTTCTTACAGCAATGCCGATGTAAATGATTTCGCCGACTTGGGCGATGCTACGGATGATGATCTTCCGTTTTAAAAAATAAATTTTAAGGAGGCTTTTACGATGGAAAACGAGAGAAACGATAGACCTATGCACAAAAAGAGCCGTAAAAAGGTTTGCCATTTCTGTGTTGATCGTGTAGAAAGCATTGATTATAAGGATGTAGCCCGTCTTCGCAAGTTCATTTCTGAGCGTGCAAAGATTCTTCCCCGCCGCGCAACAGGCACCTGTGCCGCTCATCAGCGCGAACTGACCACCGCTATTAAACGCGCTCGTCAGATGGCTTTACTTCCTTATGTGAATGATTAATTTTACAGACTTTTAGGAAAAATTAAACCGATGCAGCTTTTGTTGCATCGGTTTTTCTTTTTAAGCTATGCTTTGGTTATCCACCCCAATACTTTCTGTCGAGGCTTCTGAATGAAATCGCCGAGAAAATATGGTTTTTATCTATCTTTTCACTTACCTCAAGGTCGGCTATTGTTCTCGCCACCTTAAGAATTCGGTCATACGCGCGGGCGGAAAGTCCGAGTCGTTCAAAGGACAAGGACAGATATTTAGATGCTTCATCAGTCATAACACAATACTTTTTAAGCATTGGCGGTGTAAGTCGCGCGTTACAGGTTATTCCCGTACCCTTATATCTTTCGGTTTGAATTCTCCGCGCTTTGTTCACCCTTTCCCTGATTTCGGCAGAGCTTTCTTCCTTTACATCGGAGCTGAGTGCAGTATAATCAACAGGGGGCACCTCAACATGAAGGTCTAAGCGGTCAAGCATAGGACCCGAAATGCGATTCAGGTATTTCTGGACCGCATTCTGCGAGCAAATACACTGCTTTGTGGGATGCCCAAAAAATCCGCAAGGACAAGGATTCATAGCCGCCACAAGCATAATTGAGCTTGGATATGTAAGCGATCCTGACACGCGGGAAATTGTAACCACATTATCCTCAATCGGCTGACGGAGCGCTTCCATAACCTCGCGTTTAAATTCAGGCAATTCGTCAAGAAAAAGCACACCGTTATGTGCTAATGAAATTTCACCCGGTCTTGGCACAGTACCGCCGCCCGCAATACCTGCGGTAGATACTGTATGGTGCGGAGAACGGAACGGTCTTGTGGTTATAAAAGGCATTTCCTTGCTTATTTTTCCTGCTACCGAGTGAATTTTTGTAGTTTCCACCGATTCCTCAAAAGTCATCTCGGGCAATATCCCAGGCAAGCGCTTTGCAAGCATACTTTTGCCTGCGCCCGGAGGACCTATCATAAGAATATTATGACCGCCGGCAGCTGCAACCTCTAATGCCTTTTTTGCCGCAAGCTGCCCCTTAACATCGCTAAAGTCGGGTATACTTTCGGCAAACTGAGAAGCCAAGCTTGTGGTTTCGGTTTTTTCAATTTCAGCAGTGCTGTTTATATGGTCAAGAAGCTGTTTGATATTTTCTACAGCATATACATTCATTCCCTCAATAACCGCCGCCTCAGCCGCATTTTCTGCGGGAACGAAAATGTTTTTAATACCGTTTTGCTGAGCGGTAATGGTTATAGCAAGCACACCGTTTACCCCTCTCACCTTACCGTCAAGCGCAACCTCGCCAATGGCTACAAAATCGTCAAGCTTAGCCTTTAATTGGTCTGATGCATTGAGAATAGCAAGTAAAACGGGCAAATCATAGAGGGAACCCTCTTTTTTACGGTCAGCAGGTGCAAGATTTACGGTTATTCTTCCAACTGGAAACTTATATCCGCAATTTTTTATAGCGGCGCGCACCCTGTCTCTTGATTCCTTTACCGCCGCATCGGGAAGTCCCACTATATCAAACGACGGAAGACCGCCCGAAACATCTGCCTCAATTTCAATCATATATGAATCTATTCCAAAAAGACCTATTCCTCTGAGTCTTGAAAACAATTCACCATCCCCTTAACTTTCAGCTATTCCTTTAAACAATTCGGTTTTTCTTTTCTCCGTTTAAAAAAGCTTTTATATTATCCGCAACAATTTCGACAAGTCTTTCCCTTGTAGCAAGCGGAGCCCAAGCCGTGTGCGGTGTTATTATAAGATTTTTCGAATTTGCAAGAACGCAATTCTCGGTCATAGGCTCTGTTTTAAGCACATCAATTGCCGCTCCCGAAAGCTTTCCGCTTTGAAGCGCCTCAAAAAGAGCTTGCTCGTCCACAGTACCTCCTCTTGAGGTGTTTATAAAGAATGCGCCGTCCTTCATTTTTGAAAAAGCGGTTGAATTCATCATATCAGCACTCTGCTCGTTAAGCGGACAATGCACCGACACAACATCTGATTCATTAAGTAACTGCTCAAGGCTTACAAATTCTGCCTCGCTTGCATTTCTCACCGTACGGGTATTTACAATTACCCTCATTTCTAAGCCCTCTGCCGCCTTTTTAACCGCCCTGCCAATACTTCCAAATCCGATTATTCCAAGCGTTTTACCGTAAACCTCGTCACCTGTAAAGCAAAGGGGAGCAAAAATTTGGGATTTTTTCCATCCGCCCGAATGAACAAAATCGTTATAAAGCGGGATTTTAGTATAATGCATAAGAATATAGCCTATAACCTGCTGAGCTACTGCATTTGTAGAATAGCTTCCTGCATTGCATACCGCTATTCCCTTTTCTCTTGCCGCCTCTATATCAATATTGTTATATCCTGTTGCAAAAAGTCCAATATACTTTAAGGATGGTGCATTATCCATTATCTCCCTGTCAATAACCGTCTTGTTACAGAGAATAATATCCACATCAGACACAACTCTAATAAGTGTATCGCGGTCAATATTGTCATACTGAACTGTTTCTCCCAATGTTTCTATCCTATCAAGACTAAGGTCATTGTTTGCTTTGACGGTTGCAGAATCAGTTATCAGTATTTTCATCTTTTCTTATGACCTTTCTTTTCGTTCCGTCAGGCTCAACTATATATGTGTTTTCAAGCTGAGCAGTAAGGCTCCGCTTAAAGCCGTCAATATACTCACGCCTTAATATTTGTTGCTCGCTTTTTTCTTCTTCGGTCAATCCCTCTGCCTTTTGCTTTTTTGCAAGCTCATTTATACGGTCTATTTTTTCCTGAGTCATAAAAATCTATCCTTTATCTAAAAATAGCACAAACAAGGCGCTCTGGACCGCCTTGTATTAAAATTTATATTTCATTTCGTCCCTCAAGCGCACGAGCTAAGGTAAATTCATCAGCATATTCAAGATTTCCGCCAACGGGTATACCGTAAGCCAAGCGGGTAACCTTTACGCCCATAGGCTTTACAAGACGGGAAATATAGCTCGCAGTTGCCTCACCCTCAACGGTGGGATTCGTAGCCATTATAAGCTCCTTGACCTCACCGGAGCCAAGTCTTGCCATAAGCTCTTTTATGCGTAGCTGGTCAGGACCCACACCGTCAAGCGGAGAAATCACTCCGTGTAACACATGGTAAAGCCCTGTATACTCCCTTGTTCTTTCAAACGCCATAACATCTCTTGGCTCTGCAACAACGCAAATAACCGATTTATCCCGCGACGCATCGTCACAAATATTGCATACCTCAAGGTCTGTAAATGCCTGACAAACCTTGCAAAAATGAATTTTTTTTCGCGCATTTACAAGCGCCTCAGCAAATTTTTCCGCTCTTTCGGGCGGTTGCTCAAGAATACTGTATGCCAAGCGCTGTGCGGTTTTTTTACCAATACCGGGCAATCTTTCAAACTGAGAAATAAGTTCATTTAAGGGTACAATATTGATGTTAGCCATTATTAAAACAAGCCGGGCATATTAAGACCGCCGGTGATTGCGCCCATCTCCTCTTCAGATGCCTTTATAGCGTTTGAAACCGCCTCGTTTATTGCAACAGTAATTAAGTCCTCAAGCATTTCGACATCGTCAGGGTCAACCGCATCGGGACTGATTTTGATTGACTTCACAAGATGCTTACCGTCAACCGTAGCCTCAATCATACCGCCGCCTGAAACTGCAGTATATTCTCTTTGCTCTAAATCCTCCTGCAAGGCAGCCATATCTGCCTGCATCTTCTGAGCCTGCTTCAACATCTGATTCATATTACCGGGACCGCCGGAATTGGGAATTCTAACCTTCATTTTCAATTTCTCCTAAATATTAATTATTTTAATTTAATTCAAAGTTTTTTAGCCTTTGGGCTATTACAGGCAAAAGGTCATCCTCTTCCTTAACTTTCTGCTTAGAATAAGGACCGAGCTTATAGGTTTCACCAAGTACGGTATATGCCGCTTTTCGGATGCTGTCCTTATAATTACTGTTATCCTGATTTATAAGTGAGCGGAACTGACTGTTTGGAGCATCTATAAGCAGATAAGCGCCCTTTATATATGCCCTCGAGCCCTTTAAAACACCTGCAATAAGCGGACTTGAGGTTGTAAGCAAACGTAGTATTTCGTTCCACCGTTTAACCTCTGTTACCTCATCGGTTGGCGGAGTTGCTTGTTTGGTCTCATCTGAATATTCCGGTGCAGGAGCCTCGTTTTCGTAAAGGGGCGGCGGTATTTCGTCATTCTCCTCATTTATAACCTCAACAGGCTTTTCCATTATTTCAGGCTTCTTTTTGGAATTAAACTCTTTAACAGACGGCTTAACCGCGTCCTGCTCGAGAGCAGATACCCTACGCTCTAAAGCCGCAATATCGCCCGAAAGCGCGGGATTACACATACGGATAAGTGCCATTTCCATTTCACAGCGTCGGTTACCCGTCTGCATAGTGGCAAATGCCGCCTGCAGAATATTTAAGGCTAACATTATATCCTTTATATCGTAATCTTTCGACTGAGCCTTAAGAGCATTCATTCTCACAGCAGAGCACACCACAGGCGGAGTATTGGTTTTTACCGTCTTAACTATCATAAGGTCACGGTAGTGCGATGTTAGCTCAGAAAGCAATCTAAGCATATCAACCGAGGAGCTGTGAAGCCTGTCAACAAGCATAAGTGCTTGCTCAGTATTACGGTTTTTAACCGCATCCGCAAGCTCAATAAGATAGTCATTTCCCGCCATAGCGCATACGCTTTCAACCGTAGCCTCATCTATCTCCTTACTGCTTGACGCGCATAGGTCAAGTATTGAAAGAGCATCTCTCATACCTCCGTCAGCCGCGGCGGCAATAAGAGTGGCGGCATCGTCGGTTACAGTAAGTCCCTCTTGTGAGGAAATATACTGTATTCTTTTACAGATTTTTGAAGTATCAATCCGTCTGAAATCAAAACGCTGACAACGCGAAAGAATAGTAGCCGGCAGTTTGTGAACCTCAGTAGTTGCCAAAATAAACACAACGTGCTCTGGCGGTTCCTCAAGGGTTTTGAGTAGCGCATTAAATGCTCCGATTGATAGCATATGCACCTCATCTATAATAAAAACCCTGTATTTAGAGGAAACCGGCAAAAAGCTTGTTAATTCACGAAGCTCGCGTATATTATCAACACCGTTATTGGATGCCGCGTCTATCTCCACAATATCGGTATTCTCCCCCGCATCTATAGAACGGCAAATCTCACAGCAAAGGCAAGGATCGCCTTCATTTGTATTAAGACAATTAATCGCTCTTGCTAAAATTTTCGCGCAACTGGTTTTTCCTGTTCCGCGTGTACCTGTAAAAAGGTAGGCGTGAACGGTTTTACCCTCTGACAATTCATTCTTTAGTGTATCGGTTATATGCTCCTGACCGATTACATCCGAAAAGGTCTGAGGTCGGTATTTTCGGTATAACGCCTGATAAGCCATATTTCACCTCTTAAAAAAAGTTAAAAATTGCGTACTATAGTGTACGAATGAGCCGATTTACTGCGGCGCACAGGAAAAACTACTTAATGCTGCTCGGTTCCCCGCCTGACATGGTTCGTAGCATCCCGTCGCACAGGACCCGCCCATTCGCACACTACGGTACGCAATTGAATACGAGTTTTGAAGTTAAGAAAAAACGATTTTTATTGCCACTTTCCCTCTCGCAAAAGTAATTTTACCACAAAAATAAAAAATTTACAATACCTAAGATAGAAAATGTTGAAAAAATTTAATGTTTTTGATATAATTATGTTGTATTGCATAATTAGTAAAAGAAAAAGTATTTTTTTAGAAAGGAAAATCTGCTTATGAAAGATATAAAAGTAAAAGAGCTTTTGTCTCTTGAAAACACTATTGCTTCACCTCTTTTTGAAAATGCTGCATACCCATTTGAGGTTTTGGATAAAATCGGAAGATTTATTAAAGAACTCGGTCCTACTCTTAACGAAGATATTTATGAGCAAAAAGGAGAAGATATTTGGATAGCAAAAAGCGCAAAGTTATCTCCCTCTGCTTCTATAACAGGGCCTTGTATTATCGGCGAAAACACCGAAATAAGGCATTGTGCCTTTATAAGAGGCAATGCGCTTATCGGTAATGACTGTGTGGTAGGCAACTCCACAGAGCTTAAAAATGTTGTGCTTATAGGCAAGGTTCAGGTACCGCATTACAATTATGTCGGCGATTCTGTATTGGGCTACGGCTCTCATATGGGTGCAGGCGCCATAACGAGTAATGTTAAATCAGATAAGAGTCTTGTTGTAATTAAAAACGGAGACGAAAAATTAGAAACAGGTCTCAAAAAATTCGGCGCTATTTTAGGTGACGGTGTCGAGGTTGGATGCGGTTCGGTGCTCAATCCCGGAACGGTTATCGGTAAGAATTCTAATATTTATCCCCTTTCCTCGGTAAGAGGTGTAGTAGCAAAAAACAGCATCTATAAAAAAGCCGGTGAGGTTGTAGAAAAGCTATGATGACTGAAAAATGGGATATACTTGACGAAAACGGAAATCCTACCGGAAAAACAACCTTAAGAGGACGTTGCTTTTTACGGACAGGCGAATACCACCTTGTGGTTCATATTTGGGTGCTTTCTAAGGACGGCAGACTTCTTATTCAGCGCAGGGCAGACAATAAGAAGCTTATGCCCGGCGAATGGGCGGCTACAGGCGGTGCTGCCATAGCCGGTGAGGATTCATTTTCTGCAGCAAACCGTGAGCTTTTTGAGGAACTGAGTATACCCTCAGATGAAACCACCCTCAAAAAGATTGCAAGAATTAAAAGGAGAAATTCTCTTGTTGATGTATGGCTTACCGTGTGTGACAGTCCTGCCGAAACACTTACACTTCAGAAATCAGAGGTTGCCGAGGTAAAAAGAGTAACCCTTAATGAACTTAAAGAAATGATAAAAGATGGTGAATTCCACAACTACGGTTCCGAATATTTTACACAGGTATTCAATGAAATAGAAAATTTCAATGCTGCTTTATGCGAAGCGGCTATATATTAGGAGTAGGCTTATGAGTTTAAAAATTGAGGGCTTAAGCTGTGTACGCTGCAAGGCTTACCTTTTTTCTGAGGACGATATTGTTTACTGTCCCGTATGCGGTGCACCACACCATAGAGAATGCTATGAGGCTTTAGGTCATTGCGCCCTTGAACAGTTTCACGGCACCGATATGCAGTATTCAAGAGAAAAAGAACAGGAAAACAAAGATATTATTGCTCAAAAAGAGCAGAAAACGGATAATTCGCATAATAATAAAGACGACGGCATAAGCACCTGCAATATGTGCGGCACCAAATACGAGAGTATTTTAAGACGCTGTCCTAAATGCGGGACACCCGATTTCTCTAAAATAAACAGTTTTTCAGGCTTTGATTTGTTAGGCGGTATTGCTCCCGACCAAGTTATTGAGGACGATATAACTGCGGATGATATAAAACGCTTTGTTGCTACAAATATCCACCGATATGTTCCGAAATTTGCGTCAATCAGCAACAAGAAAAAGGTTTCTTGGAATTGGATGGCATTTCTTTTTCCGAGTAGCTGGATGCTTTCGCGAAAGATGTTTAAGGGCGGTATAATCGCAGGTGTATTGCAGTCGGTTATCACACTGCTATCCTACCCGTTTCAACGCGCCGTTTTTAGCTCAGGTTTTGATACACAAAATGCCGCCTCCTCACTTGAGGCGCTAAACAAGCTTTTTGAGTCAACTCCCAAAATCGGCATAGCAATCCTTGCATTAGCTGTTATAAGCAGTATCCTTGAGCTTCTTTTAAGGGTGGTTTTTGCTCTTTACGGCGATTATTTTTACAAAAATTATACAATAACCTCTATAAAGAAAATTCGCCTTGAAAGTGAGGATATGGATAACGACTATCGCAAAAAAGGCGGTGTAAGCTTATTGTTTTTCTTCTTAGGAATAATGCTTACGCAATATATCCCAGCCATTTTGGTGAGCCTGCTATAAAGGAGTTTTATTTATGAAGAATCATATTTGTCACAAATGCGGAACCGAAAACGAGGAGGCATACATATACTGCAAGAATTGCGGCACCCCGCTTAACACAGAAAAAAACAGCTTTGATGCTACTTCTGTGCAAGGACAATCCTCTGCACCCTCACCCGACTGGAAGGATTATGTAAACCCCACCCCATCATATAACGGTTTTGTAACAGAGACTATAGACGGTATTCCGCTTGATGAAACAACCCTTTTCGTAGGCAAAAAAGCAAACGATATTTGTCCGAAATTTGCACGTATGGAGGTTACAGGCTCAAAAACCTCTTGGTGCTGGCCGCTTGCAATTTTAAGCTTTTTCTTTGGTCCGTTTGGTGCCTCACTCTGGTTCTTTTACAGAAAAATGTATAAATATGCGGCAATATTTTCAGTGTTAGGAGCCATTCTTGCGATTGCCACCTCAATTCTTTCGTCCTTTTCAGCGGGAACAAATATTGAGTCTTTCTTTATGCTTGATGAAAGCTTAACTACTCAAGAAATTCTTAATTTTTTGCAGTCGCCAAATTTTATTCTGCTAATGATTTCTTCTGTTATAAACTTTATTGCAGAAGTTGTAACCGCCATTGTTTGCGGACTTTACGGATTTTATTGGTACAAAAAGCACTGTAGCCAAAAAATTCTTACCTTTAGAAGCTATCAGGGCGGTCATCCTTACTATAAGTTTGGCATTGCCTCAATCGGCGGTGTTTCGGGCGCTATGCTTACACTTGGTATTGTAATTATGTTGATAGTAACTAACACGGCGGACTGGTTATCGTATGTATTATCCGAATTTGTATTAAATCATTTATTTTAGGAGTATTATTATGAAAATTAGAAAAGCAATAATACCTGCAGCAGGATTAGGTACAAGGGTTTTACCTGCATCAAAGGCATTACCTAAGGAAATGCTTCCAATTGTTGATAAGCCCGCAATTCAATACATAGTTGAAGAGGCTGTAAAAGCCGGTATAACCGATATACTTATTATAACCAATCGCGGCAAAGGGGTTATAGAAGACCATTTTGATTATTCAATAGAACTTGAGGCTATGCTCCAAAAACGAGGCAACACCGAAATGCTTAAAAGCCTTAAAAATGTTGCTGAGCTTGCTAATATTTACTATATACGTCAAAAGGTTACACGCGGTCTTGGCGATGCCGTTTTACGCGCACGCGAGTTTGTGGGCGATGAGCCGTTTGCCGTTTTGTACGGAGACGATGTTATAATCGGTGAAGTACCTGCTATAGGCGAGCTTTGCGAGGCTTACGAAAAATACGGAAAGAGCGTTGTCGGCATTAAGGAAGTGCCCGACGAGCTTATAGTTAAATACTGCTCGCTTGCGGTGTCACCCTTAGAGGAAAAGCTTTTCGCGGTCAGCGATATGATAGAAAAGCCCGCACTTGATAAGAAGATTTCAAACTATTCCATTCTTGGCAGATGTGTTCTTGACAGTGAAATATTTAATATTCTTGAGCGTACTCCCTTAGGTGTCGGAAATGAGCTTCAGCTTACCGACGCTATGCGTGAGCTTGCCGTAAAATACGGTATGGTTGGCGTTGATTTCAGCGGTACCCGTTACGATATGGGCAATAAATTGGGTATTCTTAAGGCCAATATTGAGGTGGGACTTAATCATCCCGAAATATCTGAGGATTTAAAGCAGTATATAAAAGAAATTGCGGGTAAGCTTTAATGAAATATTCTTCCCTTTTTCTTGATTTGGATAATACCCTTCTTGATTTTGATATAGCTGAGGCGGTAGCTGTCCGCAAAGTTTTAGCGAAGCACAGTCTTCCCTGCGACGACGAGGCTGTAAAGGTTTATTCTCAAATTAATCTGAGTTTCTGGAAGCGGTTTGAAATGGGAGAAATTCCAAAGAACGCTATTTTTGAGGGCAGATTCTGTGCATTTTTAGAGCATTACGGATGTACGGGTGATGTATCTGCAATATCGAAGGATTATTGCCAAAATCTTGCTGAGGGATATTTTACAGTAAACGGTGCTATTGAAATTCTTGCCTACCTGAAAAACAAGGGTTATAAGCTTTATGCCACCACCAACGGTTTTTCCTTTACTCAGTACAACCGCATAAAGCACTCGGGACTTGAGCCTTTTTTTGACAATGTGTTTATTTCTGAGGATGCAGGACATCAAAAGCCTGAAAAGGAATACTTTGATTATGTATTGAGTCATATTCCCGAAAAAGACAAATCCCGTATACTTGTTGTGGGAGACAGTCAAAGCTCAGATATTTTAGGCGGAATAAATTCAGGACTCGATACCTGCTGGTTTAATCCAAAAAATGACACTCCAAAATATAAAAACAACTATGAAATAGCAAGTCTTTTGGAGCTTAAAAATATTTTATAATATATAAGCTGTAATTTGATTTTTGCATAAATTTAAAGTGCGGAAGAAGTTTTATTCTTTACTTCTTCCGCACTTTCACTTTTTTACCTAAATTTTAAAAGTTTAAAAGCCCAACAGCTTTGTGCCTGCTTTACTCAATTGTGTGCGTTTTTCGATTCCGTTTTCAGCCGAATCGCCCACAGCGCAGATATACAATTTAATCTTAGGCTCTGTTCCTGAAGGACGGACAATCAAAGAGCTTCCGTCTTCAAGATGGTATGCCAAAACATTTGATTTCGGCAAGGTTATCTCGGTTTTAACACCGCTTTCTGTATCAAGCGAAACAGAGGTTCCGTAATCGTTGAGCTTAACAACCTTATATGCGCATATTTCAGAGGGCGGTTCTTTTCTAAGCATATCCATAATGCCATTTATCTTTTGCATACCGCTTTGGCCCTCACAGGTGAAGTTCTCCTGAGAAGCATAGTAATAGCCGTGTTTTTTATAAAGTCCTTCAAGCACCTCTGCAAGATTTAATCCCTGCTTTTTGTAATAACCTGTCATTTCGCAAATAAGCATTGACGCAACCATTGCATCCTTATCACGCGCATAGCTTCCCGCAAGATAGCCGTAGCTTTCCTCAAAACCGAAGATATAACGCTCTTCCTCATTTTTATCTGAAAGCAGAGTTATCTGCTCGCCTATAAACTTAAAGCCTGTAAGTACATTAAGCAATGTGCATCCGTATTCATCAGCAATCTTCTGACAAAGCTCGGTTGTAACAATTGTCTTTACTGCAACAGGGTTCTTTGGCAGAGTACCGTTTGCTGTACGGCGCTCAAGAATATAGTTAAGCAAAAGAACACCGACATCATTACCGCTGAACAGACGGTATTCACCCTCAGACTTAACCGCTATACCTACGCGGTCACTGTCAGGGTCGGTAGCAAGCAAAATGTCAGGGTCTTTAGTCTCTGCAAGCTTTAATGCGCATTCAAATGCCTGTCTAATCTCAGGATTAGGATAAGGAACTGTGGGGAAATTACCGTCAGGCATTTCCTGTTCGGGTACAACCGACAGCTCTTTAACACCAAGACGCTTTAAAATAGCTCTGACAGGCTTATTGCCTGCACCGTTAAGAGGAGTATAAACAACTTTTAAATCAGAAAGGTCAAGGTCCTTTTCAACCCTTTGCGCCTCAAGACAGTCAAGGTATTCCTCTATAATATCGTCACCGATATACTCGATTTTGCCATCCCTTAAGGCAGTATCAAAGTCTATCGACTTAACATCGTCAAACATATCAATCTTTTCCATTAGCGCAAGAACGGCATCAGCCGCCTCAAGGCCTAACTGACAACCGTCACTACCATACGCCTTATATCCGTTATATTTTGAGGGATTATGGCTTGCAGTTACAACCACACCTGCATCGCATCCGAGACGGCGAACAGCAAATGAAAGCATAGGTGTTGGCATAAGCTCCTTATAAATGTAAACCCTTAAGCCGTTTGCCGCAAATATTTCTGCCGCCCTTTTAGCAAAGGTATCCGACTTTATTCGGCTGTCATACGCAATGGCAATGCTTCCGTTTTCAGTGGTAGAGTTCACATAAGCCGCCAATCCCTGAGAAGCCTGACCTACTGTGTAAATATTCATTCGGTTAGTGCCTGCGCCGATAACACCGCGCAAGCCGCCTGTACCAAATTCAAGATTTTTATAAAAAGCATCTGAAATTAATTCCTCTTTACCCTCTATAGCCTTAAGCTCACTTAGTAAATCAGGGTACTTCACCGCTTTACTACACCATAGCTTATACTGTTCATTAATCATATTTTATCATTCCAATCGTGTAATTATAGTTATATGATAATATTTTTTCGTTATTTTGTCAATGTTTATTACCACTTTTTGCAACATATTAATGAATTGTTTGATTTTTAAATAAATTTTAAACTTTTTGCTTGACTTTTATTTATATATAAGGTATTATAATTTTATGCTTGTTAAGTAATACTGTTTTTGGGCGTGAATGAGGATTAATTTTGTCGAAAGTTACAATAATTTGACCGATAATGAGGTCATTTTGCTGATAAAAAAAGGTGATTACGAGCTTCTTCAGGTAATAATAGAAAGATATTATCCTGTAATCCTTAGTCATATTAAAAAATATTGCCCTGAACAGTACCGCGAGGATGCCGTTCAAGAAGCAACTCTTGCACTGTATTCTGCCGTAAAAGATTACGATTCATCAAAAGCTGCTTTTTCAACCTTTGCTTCCTTATGCATTAAGCGTTCGGTGCTTTCGGTTTTAAAAAGCCGTCAGCGTAAAAGAACTATTCCGGACGAGCTTGTTTCTTCAATAGAGGAAATGGAGCTTGTTGATAATAACAGTCCCGAAAAAATTTTTATTGAGCGTGAGGATTATAAAACTCTTACCGACAGTATAAAATTAGAGCTTTCAAGCCTTGAATATAAGGTTTTGCAGGGCTTTATTTCGGGTGAAAAATATTCTGATATTGCAAAACGGTTAGCGTTATCCGAAAAATCGGTGGATAACGCGCTTGTTCGCATAAGAAAAAAACTAAAAGGTAAGTAACGGAGCAATCCGTTCATATATGCCCATGTAGCTTAAAGCAGAGCGTTGGAAAAAACAAAGATGACGGTGCAATCCCGTCCGGGGCTAAAAAAACAACCGAAAGAGGTAAAAAAACATGTTTGAAGACAAGACCTTAGTTTGCAAAGATTGCGGAGAGGAATTCGTATTTTCTGCAAGAGAACAGGAATTTTACGAGTCCAAAGGCTTTGTAAACGAGCCGCAGCGCTGTAAGCCTTGCCGTGACAAGCGCAAGAATGCCGGCAAAGCACCCAGAGAGATGCACGAAGCTGTATGTGCGGCTTGCGGCGGCACTGCCACTGTACCCTTTATACCGCGTGACGACCGTCCGGTATATTGCAGTGAGTGCTTCGCTAAGATGAAGGAACAGGAGAACGCAGAACCCGCTGCAGAATAATTTTCTTCAAATTATTTGACCGTTTCAGCTTGACTGAGCGGTCTTTAATTTTTATTATAGTAATAGGGACATAAAATTTGTCACAATTATTCACACTCTTGTAATAATATTATTATATTATTGTATTTAAATAAATATGCGGAAAATTTTTGAAAGGAAAAAATTATGCAATATAAAATACTTATTGTTGATGATGATGAGAATATATGCGAGCTTTTAAGGCTTTATCTCCAAAAGGACGGCTTTGAAACTGTTGTTGTCAACGACGGAGAGACTGCTGTGCAGTATGCGGCAAAGCTTGAACCTGACCTTATTTTGCTTGACATAATGCTTCCGGGGCTTGATGGTTGGCAGGTTTGCCGTGAAATACGCAAAACCAGCGACACTCCTATAATTATGCTTACCGCCAAGGGTGAAACCTTTGATAAAATTCTCGGTCTTGAGCTTGGCGCCGATGACTATGTAACAAAGCCGTTTGACACTAAAGAGGTTATTGCGAGAATAAAGGCTGTGCTTCGCCGTAGTAATGACGGTGATAAGCAGAATCAGGTAAGTGAAGTGCGATACGATAAGCTTAAAATCAATCTTACCAACTATGAGCTCGTAGTAAACGGTGTAAGGGTTGACACTCCCCCGAAGGAGCTTGAGCTTATTTATCACCTTGCAAGCAATCCGAACAGGGTTTACACCCGTGACCAGCTTCTTGATGAGGTTTGGGGCTTTGATTATTATGGTGATTCAAGAACCGTTGATGTTCATGTTAAGCGGCTTAGAGAGAAACTTGAAAATGTTTCCCCTGAATGGTCGCTTAAAACCGTATGGGGCGTAGGCTATAAATTTGAGACAGCGAAAATGTAGAGGCAAAAATGAGGCTTAAGCTTTTTAAAAAATATTTCTTAACCACCGCTTTGATTATTTTTTTCAGTCTTACTTTTATGATGATGATTCTGTCGTTTGTGCTTAATAGCTATATTGCTGAAAGTAAGCAACAAACCCTTGCAAAAGCTTGCTCTCAAATATCTGACTTTGTTTCAGAATCGGCTGACGAGGGCTTGCCCATTTCATCCTCACAGTTTGAAAAGGTGGTTCGTACCTCGGCAGAAATTGCTGTTGCAGATATTTTTATTGCAAACAATGATAACAACATATATATTTGCGGATGTGCCGAATGGACTGAAAACCGCTCCTGTATGCACACAGGTATAGAATTACAGAAAAAAAGTATAGAAAAATTTATTGAAGTGAATGAGGAGCTTCAGCTAAGCACGCTCGGTATTTACTCTACACCACATTATATTGCGGCTCGCGAGCTTAAAGGAAACGACGGAATCAGCTACGGAACCGTTTTTGCCACATCGCCTATTTCAATGGTGAAAAATATTCTATCTGCCGTTACAAGGCTTTATTTTGCGGCGGCAATTCTTCCGCTTATAGTAATGTTCTTTGCGATTTACGCTATGACCTACAGGCTTACTAAACCGCTTAAGCTTATGTCGGAAGCCTCAAGAGCTATGGCAAAGGGAGATTTCTCAAGGCGTATTCCCGTAATGAGTGACGATGAAATCGGTGAGCTTTCGGCATCCTTTAATATGATGACAAATTCCTTAGCTCAGCTTGAGAGTATGCGCAAAAGCTTTATAGCCAATATTTCGCACGAGCTTAAAACCCCTATGACCACAATCGGCGGTTTTATAGACGGAATACTTGACGGTACTATCGAACCCGATAAACAAAGTTATTATCTATCCATAGTTTCTGATGAGGTTAAAAGGCTTTCGCGTTTGGTTCAGTCAATGCTTAGTATGGCGAGACTTGAATCAGGTGAATTTGTACTAAAGCCTGAGTTGTTTGATTTAAGCGAGCTTATCTGTACAATAGTTATAAGTCAAGAGCAGCGTATAGAAAAGCAAAGTCTTAATATAACAGGTCTTGATGAGCTTCAGAACATTTCGGTCACTGCTGACAAGGATTTAATCCATCAGGTGCTTTACAATCTTGTTGACAATGCAATTAAGTTCACCAACGATAACGGAACCGTAAGCTTTTCCTTAAGGAATGAGAATAAAAAGGTTGTATTTAACATAACCAATACAGGAAACGGAATTCCCGAAAAGGAGCTTCCCTTTGTTTTTGACCGATTTTATAAGATAGATAAATCTCGATCTGCAAGCAAAAACAGTACGGGACTTGGTCTTTACATTGTAAAAACGATAGTAACCGCTCACGGCGGAAGCGTGTCAGTAGCGAGCAAAGAGGGTGAATTTACCTCATTTAAAGTAACATTACCTTCAGGACAGTAAGCTTTATACCGCAATTTTAGAAAATTTGAAATAAAAATTGAACGGAGTATATAAATGAACGATTTTCCTAATAATAACACAGAGCAAACAGAAAACAACACTTTACCTTTGACAACCGACGAGCTACCCGTAACCGAGCCATCTTACGATGATACCCCCATTGCTAATGCCGGTTTTACCGTAAATTTTCCCAACGACAATGAAGCTGAGCAAGCTGTTGACAACGGTTTGAATACCGACTCTGAGCAACCGACGGTTTCGGAAGCCGACTCAGAAAAAAATGAAGCTATCCCCTCCCCGTTTGGCGAGCAAAACACCCCCTTTAATGAAGCGTTGCCTATTTATAATCCCGTGAAATACACCGAGGTTAAGCCAATGGATGCCTACAAGCCTATGAGTAAAGGTCTTAAGGCTTTTAGCGTTATTATGGCGGCGGTAATTTTACTTACAGGCGCTTGTCTTACAGGTTATTATGTTGGAAGAAACAGCGTTTCTGTAAATTATGTCGGCGGTAAGGTTTCGGTTGATTTGGCTTCAAGACCTAAGGACACCGACCAGATGACCGAGGCTCAGGTTTACGAAAAGGTTGATAAATCGGTAGTAGGTATTGTTATATATAATTCCTCAGGTAAGGGCAGTCAGGCAAGCGGAATTGTTTTTTCAGAGGACGGTTATATTGTAACAAACGACCATATCTATTCCGAAATAGCGGCGCCTAAATTCAAGATTTACACACACGACGGTAAGGAGTACGATGCAGTTTATGTTGCCGGTGATAAGGTAAGCGACCTTGCCGTATTAAAGGTTAAGGATGCAAAGCTTGAGCCAGCTGAGTTTGCAAACTCTGACGAGCTTTATTTTGGCGAGCACGTTGTAGCTATCGGCAGACCTAACGATGCCACCGAATCTTCAAGCATTACATCGGGAATTATTTCTGCTGTCAGCAGAAGAATACAAAGCACTTCTAACTATTCTTCAAGAGTAATTCAAACCAACAGTGCGATTAATCCCGGAAGCTCGGGCGGTGCTCTCGTTAATATGTACGGTCAGGTTGTAGGTGTGACCTCGTCAAAGCTTGCAAGCGTTGAGTATGAGGGAATCGGCTATGCAATTCCCACTACAATTATGAAGCGTATTGTTGATGAATTAATATCAGAGGGTAAGGTTGTAAGCCGTGCAAAGCTTGGTGTCACCTATACAGCAATTGACTCTGTAACCAAAGAAATAAGCGACCAGAAGCATATCGGTCTTTATATTGCAACCGTAGCTCAGGATTCCGACCTATACAGCAAGGCTGAGGAAGGCGATGTTATCACCCATATTAACGGTGTTGAGGTTACTGCTGACGATATAGTGCTTGATATTATAGAAAATAGCTCAGCAGGGGATAAAATTTCTCTTACTATCGCATATAAAAACGGTCAGACTAAAACACTTGAGGTTAAGCTTACCGCAAATATCGGTGAATCAAGCTATACCGAAACCGAATCCTTGCAGAATTCTCAGGGCAGTCAAAATAACGACGGCACATTCGATTTCCCGTTTGGCGAATAAACCGACACAAAAGGCTTCTCCTTGACGGGGAAGCCATATATTATAATATTATTTTATTCATATCATTATCGTGAGCAATAGTAATATATTTTACAGACGAGGACCTAATCATCATACTGCAACAGCTTTTATAAAGCTTAAGTACAATATAATCCGAACCGACATCTAAAAGAAAGCCTATTCTTGATTCAAGGCGGTCACCTAAAAGGGATTCCACCTTTACAAGCTTTCCTATATTGTTTTTGAGATAACCCTGAAAATAGGCAGGACTGCTAAGATACGACGGCGTAAAACTCTTCCCTATTGCTTTTGCAGGGATTGCGTCTTTATACGGTGCAACAGCCTCGACGGCTTGCTCGGTATCCTTAAAAGCTTTTTTATCTGAATTGAAATTTTCGGTTAGGTATTTTTCGTATTCTAAAAGGTCAGATTCGTCTTTTATATGCTTTAGGATATTGTACTCCATATTTTACACTCCAAAAATAATATTATTATATTATATTCTTTAAAGTTAGAAAGGAGACAAAAATGAATACTAACAGCTATACGCCTCATATCAATGCTTCAAAAAACGACTTTGCCAAAACCGTTCTTATGCCGGGTGACCCAAAGCGTTCAAAATTTATAGCAGAGAATTTTCTCACACAGCCAAAGCTTATTAACGATGTCCGCTCGGTTCAAGGGTACACAGGACTTTATAAAGGCGTTCCCGTAAGCGTTATGGCAAGCGGAATGGGTATGCCCTCAATAGGTATTTACTCCTATGAGCTTTTTAATTTTTTCGATGTAGAAAATATTATACGCGTAGGCTCGGCAGGCTCTTTTAGAAAAGAAGTAAAGGTTGGGGATATTGTTATTGCCCAAGGTGCCTGTACCGACTCCGCATATGTAAATCAGTTTAAGCTTAATGGCAGTTTTTCTGCAATATGCGATTTTTCGCTGTTGGAAAAATGCGTTGCCGAGGCAAGAAAGCTCGGAGTAAAATACCATGTAGGTAACATTCTTTCTACAGATGCCTTTTACGGCGACCTTGATAATACTCCACAAAGCGAATTGCCGCTTAACCTTTGGGGTAAAATGGGCGTTCTCGGAGTAGAAATGGAAGCAGCAGCGCTTTATATGAACGCCGCAAGGGCGGGAAAGCGGGCGCTTGCCATTTGCACCGTTTCCGATTCGCTCGTAACGGGAGAATCGCTTTCAGCAGACGAAAGAGCAACCTCCTTTACAGATATGATGAAGCTTGCGCTCGAAACCGCAATTAAATAAAGGCATTAATAAAAATGTGCGGAGGAAGTGAGAAAATTCCACTTTCTCCGCACATTTTTTATTTAAAGAATAAAGAAAAAATAAGAAAATGGTGTTTTAACTACGCCAAAACCTATATAACTCGTGCCGCAAAGCGGCACACCGATTTTATTATTTATTCTTTCTTATTTATTATTTTGTAGCTTAGCGGCTCGCTCTTAGCGTTATTACCGATTATTATAAAAGCTGATTTTTCGGTGAATATCCTGCATTTTAATATCAAGGCGGCTTATTTCCTCGGCGCACTCCTTAAGCTCAGCCGAAATCTCCTCTGCATTGGTATTTATCGCCTTTTTGTACTTTACCTTATGCTCAAGGCTTGCCCAGAAATCCATTGCAATTGTTCTGAACTGCACCTCAACACGCATAATTTTTTTCTCATCAAGCAGATAAATCGGCACTTCAAGAATTAAATGCAAGCTGCGGTAGCCGTTTTCTTTTGGATTTCTTATGTAATCCTTAATCTCAATAACCCTTATATCGTCCTGATTGCAGAGTCGCTTTGAAAGCAGGTAGATATCGTCAGGGAAGGAGCAAATAACTCTTATGCCTGCAACATCATTCAGATTTTCCTCTATACTCTCTACCGTTAGCGGAAAACCCTTTCTTTTCAGCTTTTCCACAATACTGTGGGGTGATTTTATACGGCAGCTTATGGATTCAAAAGGATTACGGTCGTTTTCAATCGAAAGCTGATTGTTAAGCACGTCAAGCTTGGTTTTAATTTCCAGCATAGCGCAGTTATACCGCATCATAAGCTCGGTATAGGGTCTTGTCTGACGCAGGAACTCCTCTGTAGTATCGTTTATCAAATTTATCGGATGTACTTCTTCCATTTTTATTCTCCTGTATTTTACTACTCTGATTATATACCTAAAAAAATAAATACTGATAAAAAATCTTAAAACAAACTGTTAATTATTATCTTCCGAGCAGACTGAATTTAACCACCGCAAGACACTCTCTTAACACCCCCGGAAGCAGAGAATACCATCTTGTAGGACAGTGATAATATGTATTATTACCGTATTCTGCCGTTTTTGCAATACCTTGTGCGCGATAAATGTGATATTCGTTTGAAATAAATGCCACAGAATAGTCTTTCCCAAGCCTTTTATCAAGAATTTCCTTTGAATAAATAAAGTTTTCATATGTACTTGTGGCTTTTTCCTCTTTGATTATACGCTCCTGCGAAACGCCGTTTTCTAAAAGATACCGCTCCATTGCAAGCGCCTCTGTAATGCTTTCCTGAGGACCCTTACCGCCGCTTACTACTATAAAGGCATCAGGATTTTTTGAATGGTACTCTAAAGCTGTGTCAAGCCGGTCTCTTAGTGTCAGGCTTGGTCTTTCCCCGTGAATTGCCGCCCCTAAAACAATTATGGCATCCTCCTTAGCGGTTATCGTGTCAGAGGTTCCAAAACAGAGCAAAAAGCTCACCATACTTACTAAGACTGCAAGACCCGCACAAAAGCAAAGCTTGAACCATACCGGTAATTTTCTCGCAAGCTGTTTTGCAAACATACCCCAAACAAGGAGTACCGTTCCGAGCAGAAGCGTAAGCAGATTACCGATATTGAAATTACTTGTAAAGCAGAGCACTATTCCGTTCACTGTCGCGGCAGCTCCCACCGCAACAAGCATTAGCCTTAAAACAAAGCTGATTCTGTTTTCGCTTTTCATAAATTTCCTCAATTCTGAAATACTATCTGCTCAGAGTATATAAGCGGATAGCTGTAAAGACGGTTACCGTCAAGACTTTCCTTATGCATATCTACCGCCGAAATCTGGCGGTTTTCATAGGTGGTATAATAATATATTCCCTTGTCCGCATTAATACAGGAGGTATAAAGTGTAGCCTCATACTCCCCGTTTTCTGTAATACAACAGCCTTTAACCTGCTCAACCGAGCCTAAAATATGAAAAAACTGGGTTACGCTTTCTTCCTCTGTCTTAGTAGCAACCGAATTCATTTTAACAAATGCCGCCCTTACAAAGCGTGAGGGTGAGGATAAATCTCCCGGCAGACCCATAGCGCCCTGACCGCGGCTTACAGGCACCAAATCAAGCTCATCTGAAAATCGGTTTTGGGGCGGTTTTGGGGAAAGTGACATATAATACGAAAGCATTGTCATTTGCTGGTTAAAGGGCGGATTATTTGTAAGCACGCCCACCGGATTACTGTAAAGCCTTGTTCCCTCTGATACCGCCTCTAATGTTACCGCCTCATTACGGTCGGCAATAAGCCAGTGAAGCTTTGCGGTTGGCAGCTCAGCGCTGAAATCGGTAGCAGTAATATTTGTGTTTTCAATAAGCTGCTTTGCGTCTTCAACCGTTCTGCACTGACTAAGCACCCACGGAATAAGCTCAAACTGAGCGATATTTGCTTTTTTGTGAGATAAATCGCTATAACAGGCGTTGCCCACAAAGTTTAAGCCTGCCATACAAAGACCGCTCTCGTTTACACCGTCAAAATAGAGGGGATAACCACTTACCGTATACGCCATTCCCATAAACGCCAAATGACTGCTGTTGGTTTGGTTGTATCGGTAAACCAAGGGAAAATTCCTCGGTGTTACGGTTATTCTCTGATTAAAAGAAGCATCGTTATCAAGGGTTCTGCCGAAATAAAAGTCGTTAGATTTAAAAGTCGCCGCGGTACACATTTTTCTCACTCTCCATTTACTGATATTTTGAGTAGTTAAAAGAAAAATATGCATCTGCGGCGACAAGCATTTATGATTCTTTTTTAAAGGAACATTTCGGTTGAAAGGTATCTGTCCCCCGTATCGGGCAAAAGTACAACTATGTTTTTGCCCTCGTTTTCGGCTCTCTTTGAAAGCTCAATAGCAGCAAAGAGTGCCGCACCTGAGGATATTCCCACAAGTATACCCTCTGTTCTGCCGATATTTCTTCCTGTTTCAATAGCATCGGTATCAGATACGGTTATTATTTCATCATAAATTCCGGTATTAAGCGTTTTCGGTACAAAGCCTGCGCCTATACCCTGAATTTTATGCGCGCCTGCCCTACCCTCGGACAACACCGGTGACGACTCAGGCTCTACCGCCACTATTTTAATATCGGGATTTTTGAGCTTAAGATACTCACCCACTCCTGAAACCGTACCGCCCGTGCCTACACCTGCAACGAAAATATCGACTTCGCCATCAGTATCCTCAAATATTTCAGGACCTGTGGTTTCAAAATGCGCCTTAGGGTTTGCGGGATTCTCAAACTGTCCCGCAATAAAGCTGTCAGGTATGCTTTTTGCCAGCTCCTCAGCCTTTTCAATAGCCCCCGACATACCCTTTTTACCGTCAGTAAGAACAAGCTCTGCGCCATAAGCCTTTATTATGCGGCGTCTTTCTTCCGACATTGTCTCAGGCATAACAATAATAAGTCTGTAGCCTCTCGCGGCACATACAAGACCAAGCCCGATACCTGTGTTTCCCGATGTAGGCTCAATAATAACTGAGTTTTTATTGAGAAGACCTCTTTTTTCGGCATCGTTTATCATAGAAACTGCTACCCTGTCCTTAGCAGAGCCTGCAGGATTAAGATACTCAAGCTTTGCAATAAGCTGAGCCTTAGCGCCGTATTTTTTCTCTGTGTTTTTAAGTCTCAGCAGAGGGGTTCTGCCCACAAGCTGCTCTGCCGACTCATAAATTTTAGCCATAATATTTCCTTTCTTACCTGTTCCTGATAGCATCTATCGGACGCTTTGAAGCAATCCTCTTAACAGGTATAAAGCTTGCTACAAAAGCCACCGCAAGGCTTACTGCAAACAGAAGTGCTATCTGCCTCGGTCCAAAGCTTAAAAGGGTGATAAGCGCTCCAAGCTCTTTCCTGATAACAAAATTTATAACAAGTGTTACCGCAAGAGTTCCCATAGCAGAAAGCACAAAATTAATCATTGCAATAATAAAGCTTTCTGCAAAGAAAATACGGAAAACATCGTTACTGCGTGAGCCTATTGCCCTTAAAATACCGATTTCCTGCTTCTTATAGGAAATACTTATAGCTATAAAATTAGCAAGCATTAATGCCGCAAATGCCGCAAAGCCAAGACCTATATAAAGGAAGATTTTAGCAAGCTGTTTGAGTACAAGATTTATGGAATCGAGCTCGTAGGTAACAGAATTCTGTATCTGATAGCGTAGATTGCTGTCCTCTCGGTAGCAATAGCTTACAAGTCCTTTAAGCTCATTCTTTTCCTTTGGCGCCGCTCCCACGCAGAAGGAATAATAGCAATCCTCACCCTCGGTAAATTCATTGTAGAGAGCCTCATTGCACACTACAGTTGAGAAAAGTTTGGATTTTTCCGTATTCTCGATTACACCGACAACCTTATATCCGCCTACCTCTATATGTTCATTTGTGTCAAACATATACTTTGAAGCTGAAAGATTGTTATTCTTTTTTATTTGAGAAATATAGTCATTTTCCGCCTCGTCGCCGTCAACCGTCACCTCAGCGTTCCACAGATTAAGCGCATCTCTGGTAACTATTATTTCCTTTTCTCCAAGTGTTGCTTTGGCACCGTCTACCCATACTACCTTTTCGTCTTTCAAAGCAGAAATTTTTGCAAGATGGTTGGAATCTACTGAAAAATCATTTGAATAAAAGCTTATATACCCTTCGGTTATATTAGCCATTTGAGGGCGCTCGCTAATAAGCTTATCGATAAAGCCCTCTCCTACCATTATTATGCCTGTGTACGAATATGCTGACGAGGTTGAAAACTCGTTATACAGAACATAATCCACAAGCATTTCAGCATCAGAACGGTGTGGCTTTTCCTCAATTAACGGCAGATACCTTTCGAGATTAAAGTTTGTATCCACTATTGCGGTTACGGTGTATTTTACGCCATCAATATTAATAGTCTTGCCTATCAAATCGGTATAATTATTAATTTCTATATATTTAAGAATGTTTTCGCCCAATTTATCCTTAACAAAGGTTTGGGTATCGGTATAGGTTGTTTTTTTGAAAACCTCAAAAATATACTCACTTACTGCGATTTCATTTTTTGTACCGTCAGGCAATGTACCTGCCAAAACGCTGAAGCCCATTTCGGTAAGAATATCTGTGTTTATTTCAGCAAAGCCTGAAAAGGATGGATTATATACATTAAACTCCGTTTTGGTTAATTCTTTATTGGTGTCTGTATGTGCTTCAAAATTAAGATTACCCTCAATCGGTAAATAAACACCGTGCATTTTAACTGAGGTATTCTTTTCAATAGCATCAAGGTCTGCCTTTGAGAGCAAATACCCGTAATCACGCCAATAGGAGTTCATATCGTCGCCTACAAGCTTTGCCTTACCGGTTGAAATATACTGTACATTAGAATCATAAAGGGAATTTGTGCAGGTTTCTATATGATTATAGGCACCGAATGTATCTGCAAGACCAAAAAGACCGAAAGAAATACAGGAAAGCAAGATTGTAATTACAAGCCTTATTTTTTTATGCTTCAAGCTACTTGCGCCTATTTTAAAGGCATTTTTAAGAGGTAGCTTTGATTTTATAAGCTTAAACGACGAGCCGTCCTGAGATTTTATTGCTGATTCATCGGTAGCTTTGAATTTTTTTGCAGCCTTACCTGAAAGACTAAGCTTCACACTACCCTCTTTAAGTTTTTCAATATATTCATTTATTGCTTTGCGGTCGTCCTCGGTAATATGGTATCCGCAAGGCACCTCAATAGTGTTACCGTCGTATACAAGCTCCTCATTAAATTCCGTATTATCGGAAGAAACCTCCACATCGCTTATAACCCTACCGTCGGATAGCTCAATTATTCTGTCAGCATACTGCTCTGCAAACTCACGGTCGTGCGAAACCACTATAACAAGCTTTTCGCGTGAAAGCTTTTTAAGTGTTTCAAGCACCTGTCTTCCTGTGTTGGAGTCAAGAGCGCCTGTCGGCTCATCTGCCATTATAATCTGCGGATTCTTTACAAGCGCACGCGCAATGGCAACCCTCTGCTTCTGACCGCCCGAAAGCTCATTTGGCTTTCTTGAACCGTAGCCCTCTAAATCAACCTGTTTTAAAATATCGTTTACTTCGCTATCCTGAGCCTTTCGGTTTTGAAGCTCTATAGCAAGCGCAATATTTGCTCCCACCGTAAAATCCTCGAGAATATTATACTCCTGAAAAATGAAGCCTACATAAGTATTGCGGTAGGAATCGAAATGCTGTTGCTTGAATTTTCGCGAAGAAACACCCTTTATAATAATTTCTCCGCTGTTATAGTTATCCAAACCGCCCAAAACATTTAAAAGGGTTGATTTTCCGCTACCCGACTTACCGAGCAAAAATACCATACCCGTCTCAGGAAATTTAAGATTCACCTTATCGAGCGCCGTTACGGGTACACCTTTCTTAGGCATATAAATTTTAACTAAATTTTTGGTTTCTAACATTAATTTCACCGCACCCTTCAATGCTGTTTATTTGTTTCTCTTTTTTTGAATATACTTATATACTAAAGCTCCCGCACCGCTCACAAGCATAGTAATAGCAAAAACTATAACCGCCACAATATACTGCTTATCTCCCAAAGCATTTCCTCCAAGAGTTGAGGTTACTATCGACGGCAGTCTTGCAACCGATGCAAGCAGTAGAAAATGCCAAAAGCCTATATCTGTAATCCCTGCAAAATAGGTAAGCAGGTCCTTTGGTGTACCGGGGAGAAAAAAGACTGTAAATATCAAAAAATCTCTCTTTTTACTGCTTTTTAAAAACCTAAGTGAGTTTATCTTTTTACGGCTGAAAAAAATCTCTACCAACCGTATTCCAAACCGTCTCACTAACGAAAACACAATAAGACTGCCCACCGTTATTCCTATAACACAAAGCAAGGTGCCCTCAATTGCGCTAAAGGCGTAGCCTGCTCCTATTTCCAAGGGCTCACCGGGGATAAGAGCAACAACCACCTGCAGGGCCGTCATTCCCACAAAAACAATCCTGCCCCAAATGCCCGATTTATCTACCCAATTGCGAAAATTTTCAGGCTCAGAGACAAATTCAACCATAGGTCTGCCAACAAACCAGCCGACCATAGCGCAAAACAGAATAAAGCATACAAATGACGTTATTCCGATTATTCTTTTTTGCTTTTCGGTTAAATCTTCTCTCTTAATTTTCACTTTCTAAGCTTTCCTTTATATCCTGTTTAAGTGTATGCCAAGCGTCCTCATTTTCTACATAATATTTAGGACAAATCTTACCCGTAACATCATAATGTCTTATAACATCATTTTCGTCGAGCTTCAGCTCTTTACAAAGCCACGCAGTAAGCTTTATAAGCGAGGCATAGGTTTTATCACCGTATTTGCCCGATTCATCAGGGTGGCATACCTCAATCGAAATCGTATCCTTATTACGGTTATTCGTGGCTGCTGATTTTTCATAAAGCGGAACACATTGAATTACCTCACCCTCAAGTCCCACCACAAAATGCGAGCTTACGGTAGTATCAGGCTTATCAAAATAGTCCCTGTTATTCTTCGCCGATGTATTTGGATTACCGACATAATGAATAACTATATTTTTAATGTCTGAAAGTTGAGTTCCGCTACGCGCTGTATTGTGCTTGTGAATTAGCTCTACATCCACCCAATCGGGCACGGTAAGCTCGATTGCCTTTTCCACCCTTTCGGATTTGCCAAGCTTAATCGGCAAGGTGGGTTGTTTGCCGTTAATAAAACCTATTAAGCTATATATTCCTACTCCCACACCTGTAAGCAAGGCAATCACTATAATCACAAAAATGAATATTACTATTCTTCTGATTAAAATTTTTCTTCTTCGTCTTTTCCTGCGGGCATTCCATACAGCCTGAGGGTTATTTCCTTTTTGTTGCATATCATTCACCCATTAATTCAAAGGAAACCGAAACCTTAAAGAGGTCGCCGTCTACCAAAAGCTCCATTTTACCGCCCTGAAGCTCAACGAGACTTTTTGCTATAGAAAGCCCCAATCCACTACCCTCGGTATTACGGGAGCTATCTCCCCTGACAAACCTCTCCATAAGCTCATCACTCGAAATGTTAAGCTCATACTTTGAAATATTGCGAAAGGTTATTACCGCTCTTGAGTCTATTTCCTTAACATCAAGATAAACGCGCGTTTCAGGCTGAGCATATTTACAGACATTATTCATAAGATTATCGAAAACACGCCAAAGATGTCTTCCGTCTGCCATTATTTTAACACATTTTTCAGGCTGTTTCAATACCGGATATACTTTTGCTTTTTGCAGTTTTTCCTCAAACTCACCTAAGGTTTGCAAAAGCAGAACACCCACATCGCAGGGCATTAAATTGACCGCAATATTTCCTGTTGAAGCCTTTGATGCCTCAACCAAATCCTCAACAAGCTTTTTCAGTCTGCTTGACTGTCTGTCAAGCACCTCAATATATTGCTTTGCCGTTTGGTTTTCTATATTTTCCTTTTTTATAAGGTCAACATAATTAATTATTGAGGTTAGCGGAGTTTTAATATCGTGTGAAACATTTGTAATAAGCTCGGTTTTAAAGCGCTCACTTTTCATTTTCTCGTTAACAGCCGACTGCAGTCCCTCGTTTATATTATTAAGACTGCCGCAGAACTCCTTGAAATCTCCGAACATATATTTTGTATCTATTTTATACTGCAAATCGCCCTTGGCAATTTTCTCGCCGCCTGTTTTGATTTTTTGCAGCGTTATTGCAAGATACAAAAGTGCAAGAATAAGAATAATACCGAAAAATATTACGACATATGCAAAAACCGCATAACCCCAATAATAACGGTAATTACTTGCAATAGTTATACCTATTATCTCAGCTATTACAAATGCCACTCCTGCTATCGCGGTTTTGTAAACCAAGGAGATATTCGAGAGAATATACCATATCCACTTAAAAACTCGTTTCACTTTTCTACCTAAAAAGGTTAAAATATAGTAAATCAAATTATTTTTTATCAGTGTTCTCGTTTTCACACGGGTAGCAAAGCTTAGGGTGTAGCCCAAGGCAACAAAATAGTCAAGCGTACCAAACAGACTAATCCATAAAACAGCGGTTGCGATATCGTAGGTCAACGAATCAACTAAAATAACACTGAAAATTGCCACTGCCACCACAATTGCCGTAAAGATATCAAAGGGTAACAAATCGAGGTAGTTTCTTGTTATCGCTCCGCCCGACCTGTGACCAGCCGCGCAATAAAGGAAACAAAGCAGAACAATCAGGGCAGTTAAGGACGCAAGAGCAATAAATATCATTGCAAATCGTAAGCTATACCCTATTTCAATAACCTTTGCCGTTACCGAAAACATATCGTTCTTGGTCATTTCTTCGGGTATATATACCTCGATAGATGCAATATGCTCTTCTCTATAATCCCAATAAATTTCGCCGTATTTTTCGTATTCATATTCCTCATAGATATAGTATTCAGAGCTTCCCGTTGCAATAAGCGGCTCTTTTTCGTCCTTTCGATTGGTGATTGCAACATCCGAACCAACATACTCTACGCGGAAATATACATTTTTATCCTTATAATATTTATTGAGGTCGGTCTCTTTTTCAAGAAGACTGTTGATATAATTCGCCTCGCTGTCAGCCATAATTGAGAGAATTTCCTGCTTCACAGCATTCTCACCGCTGAAATAAAACTTAAAATAGCCCATAACTGCGGTCGAGCCAACACTTATAGCAAGGGCAAGCACCATAACATAGGAAAGAATTATCGCGGCAATTTTTGCGGCAAGACTTTCTTTTAGCTTCACTTTTTCACACTCCCTCTTCCATTTTATAGCCGTGAGCCCATACAACCTTTAAGTATCTCGGCTCGGCTGGATTAATCTCAATCTTTTCTCTTAAATGCCTTATATGTACCGCTACAGTACCCTCTGCACCATAGGCGGCATCGTTCCATACTCTACGGTAAATCTCCTTAGGGCTCATCACTACCCCCTTATTTTGCATAAGAAGCTTAAGTATCTGAAACTCGGTAGGGGTTAATGATATTTCATCACCGTCAACAGTAACCCTTTTAGCGTTGTCATTAAGCTCAATATTGCCTATTACTATACTGCTTTGCTCAGGCTTTACTGTATTTCCGCCAAGCTGCATATAGCGTCTAAGCTGAGACCGCACCCTCGCCACTACCTCTACAGGATTAAAGGGCTTGGTTATGTAATCGTCTGCACCGACATTAAGACCTAAAATCTTGTCGGTATCCTCACCCTTTGCGGTAAGCAGAATTACAGGTATATTTGAAAACTCCCGTAATTCAACCATTGCCTTGATACCGTCACAGACAGGCATCATAATATCCATAAGCACAAGGTTTATTTCTTGCTCGCGTATTAGCTCAAGCGCCTCTCTGCCGTTATATGCGCAGACTGTCCCATAGCCCTCTGCCTCAAGATAAATTTTCAGCGCCGCAACAATATCCCTTTCATCATCGCAAATAAGTATGTTGTACATCCTTTTCTCCTCACTTCCGAAAACATTATACAAAAATTATTATTAAGAAAAAACACCCTAATTTTTTAAGATTTGTTTAAGATTTATAGCCTTGAAATTCTTAAGACTTAGTGTTATTATATATATAATACTACATATTGTACGGAGTTGCAATTATGAAGCTTGAAATTTTACAAAACTGTCCCCCTGTTATAAGGGATTTTTTAACCTACAATGAGACTATAAAGGGTAAATCCTCCCGTTCTGTAGAGGGGTATTTTATTGACCTGCAAACCTTTTTTCGCTATCTGCTTTTAGTACGCGGCAGAGTGCCTAAGGATACAGAGCTTGAAAATATTGACATAAGCTCGGTTGATATTGAGCTTATAAAGACAGTCACCATTGCCGACCTTTATTCCTTTATGGTGTTTTGCAAGAATGACCGCGGAAACAACACAGCCACCCGCGCGAGAAAGACCTCGACACTTAGAATTTTCTTCAAATATCTTACAACGCTTACCCATCAGTTAGAGGAGAATCCTGCGTTGTTGCTTGACTCTCCAAAGGTTAAGCAATCGCTTCCAAAGCATTTAACCTTAGAAAATTCTATAGACCTTTTAAACTCGGTAGACGGTCCAAACAAACAGCGCGACTATTGTATTCTCACCCTTTTTCTCAACTGCGGTCTGCGACTTTCTGAGCTTTGCTCACTTAATCTGAGCGATATTTCAAGTGAAAACACCATAACCGTTACAGGTAAGGGTAATAAGGAGCGGGTTATTTATCTTAATTCCGCCTGTGTTAATGCAATCAAGGACTACCTTATAGTCCGCCCTAATGAGGGGATACCCGTCACCGAAAAAAATGCGCTTTTTATCAGCCGAAACCGTAAGCGTATAAGTCCAAAAACAGTACAGCATATAGTTAAAAGCTATCTTGAAAAATCGGGACTCGGTGACAAGGGCTTTTCCACACATAAGCTTCGCCACACCGCCGCCACCCTTATGTATCAGCACGGAGATGTGGATATAAGAGTACTCAAGGATATTTTAGGTCACGCGAATTTGGGCACTACACAGATTTACACCCATGTTTCAAGCAGTCAGCTAAAGGACGCGGCAGATGCAAACCCCTTATCGTCTGTACGCTCTAAAAAATAGACGCATAATTTTCTAAAAAACACTTGAAATAATGTAAATTTGTGTTACAATTAAAAGGTAAATTTTATGTATAGGAGTTTTTAAAATGAAAAAGGAAGTTTTAGTTGAAATATCTGCTCGTCACATTCATGTGTCACGAAAGGACCTTGATGTTCTGTTTGGCGAGGGTTATGAGCTTACAAACAAAAAAGACCTCTCTCAGCCCGGTCAGTTTGCTTGCGAGGAAAAGGTTACAATTATCGGTGCCAAGGGCTCTATAAAGGCATCTATCTTAGGTCCTGTTCGTCCTGATACACAGGTTGAGCTTTCTCTTACCGATGCTCGCTCTATCGGTGTTACCGCACCTATCAGAGAGTCTGGCGACATTAAGGGTACAGGCGCTTGTAAGATTGTAGGTCCTGCAGGTGAGGTTGAAATCGCTGAGGGTGTTATTGCCGCAAAGCGCCACATACATATGACCGTTGCTGATGCTGAAAAGTACGACATTACCGATAAGCAGATTGTATCTGTTAAGATTCCTACCGAGGGCAGAGCACTTATTTTCGGTGATGTTATTGCCCGCGTAAGCGATAGCTATGCTCTTGCAATGCACATTGATACAGACGAAGCAAACGCAGCCTGTGTTCCGGGAAGCTGTATAGGTGAAATTCTTGACTAAGCCTTTAGGTCTTTATTTGCATATTCCCTTTTGCGGTTCAAAATGCAAATATTGTGATTTTTATTCGACCTATGCAACCGATGAACTGCTTGACAGTTATACGCAAGGCTTAATAAATGCTTTAAAGGAATGGGGCGGTAAAATCAACCGCCCCATTGATACTATATATTTAGGCGGCGGAACCCCCTCCTTGCTTTCGCATAGGCTGCCAACGGTTTTACAGTCAGTAAGGAATAGCTTTGAGGTTTTACCGTCGGCTGAAATTACCCTTGAAATGAATCCGTCGGGCGATGTTGCCCCCTTACTTGAATATGCAAGCTTGGGCGGTGTTAACCGATTATCTATCGGAGCGCAAAGCGGAAATGATAGCGAGCTTGAAATTTTAGGTCGCTCGCATACTGTGGCTGACACCGAAAAAACCGTAGACCTTGCAAGAAATATTGGATTTAACAATATTTCTCTTGACATAATGCTATCTCTCCCCTTTTCTGATAGTAAAAGCCTTGAGCATAGCCTGAGGTTTATTAATAGCCTTAAGCCTGAACACATATCAGCATATCTTCTTAAGATTGAGGAGCGGACAGCCTTTTACAAGCAACGGCAAAATCTCAGCCTGCCTGACGATGATGCCGCGGCTGAGCAGTATATTCAAATGTGCTCCTTTTTTGAGAAACACAGCTACTCGCATTACGAAATTTCCAATTTCTGCAAAGAGGATAAACAGAGCCGTCACAACACAAAATATTGGCTCGGCGAGGATTTCCTCGGAATTGGTCCGTCGGCACATTCCTGTCTTGACGGGAATCGCTTTTACTATAACCGCAACCTTAAAGCTTTTTTGCACGGTGAGCCGCCTGTTCCTGACGGTAAAAGCGGTAGCAACGAAGAATTTATTATGCTGAGGTTAAGGCTCAAAGAAGGTTTTTCACCTTTGGAATACAATTCTATATTTAAACAAAAACTTACCCCTTTATTTTTTGAAAAATGCGAGCTTTTTAGAAAAGCCAATCTTTTAAACGATAGCGAAAACATAAGCCTAACCGACAAGGGAATGCTTGTATCAAATACTATAATTACAGAGCTTTTGGAGTGCTTGGAATGAGAACATTAAGAATACACCTTATACGGCACGGTGCTACCGATGCAAACTTTAAAGGTCAATATATAGGCTGTAAAACCGACCTACCCATTTCCCCTGAGGGACTTAACGAGCTTCGTCTTTTAAAGGAAAGCCTTGAATATCCCGAAGTTGAGATACTTTACTCAAGCCCTATGCTTCGTTGCAAGCAGACAGGTGCGATGCTTTATCCTGACAAAGAAATTATTGCAGTTGAAAATCTTAAGGAATACGATTTCGGTAGCTTTGAGGGCAAAACCGCCGCCGAGCTTGAGGGCAATCCCTATTTTATGCCTTGGGCATCAGGAAAACTTTCTGCCCCGCCTGAGGGTGAGGATAATACCGAATTTATAAAACGGCTTTGTATCGGCTTTAACCAGATTGTTATGGATATGCTCCAAAAGGGCAAGACTGATGCCGCAGTTATGATGCACGGCGGCGCTATAATGATGCTACTCGGCGCAATTGCCGTACCTCATCACAAGCCCGTTGAATGGACTGCTGACAACGGCAGAGGCTATTCGGTGCGTGTTACTCCCTCGCTTTACCACAAAAGCGGTATCGTAGAGGCATATGGTATAGTATAAAAAATACAGGGGCATCCCATACGGGGTGTCCCTGTAAATTTATATGTTTTCTAAAAATTAATAAGCAATACCCTGAGCAATCATAGCGTCTGCTACCTTCTCGAAGCCTGCAATGTTTGCGCCTGCAATGAGGTCGCCCTCCATACCGTACTTCTTAGCAGCATCCCAAGAATTCTTATAGATATCAGCCATAATCTGATGAAGCTTAGCATCAACCTCTTCAGCAGTCCAGCTATAACGCATTGAGTTCTGGCTCATTTCAAGACCGGAAACCGCAACACCGCCAGCATTAACAGCCTTAGAGGGAGCAATTACAACCTTGTTTGCCTTAAGATATGCAACAGCCTCGTCTGTTGTGGGCATATTAGCAACCTCAACATAGTACTTAACGCCGTTTGCTACGATATTCTTTGCATCTTCAATGCCAACCTCATTCTGAGTAGCGCAAGGCATAACAACGTCAACCTTAACCTCCCAAGGTCTCTTGCCCTCAAAGTAAGGAACGCCGAACTTATCTGCATAATCCTTAACCTTGTCGTGACCTGATGCGCGCATCTCAAGCAAGAAGTTAATCTTCTCCTCTGTGCAGATACCGTCCTCATCATATATGTAACCGTCAGGTCCTGAGATTGTTACAACCTTACCGCCAAGCTCGTTAACCTTCTTAACCGTACCCCAAGCAACATTACCGAAGCCTGATACTGCAAAGGTCTTGCCCTTAACATCCTCACCAAAGGTTTTGAGCATTTCAACTGCATAATAAACAGCGCCAAAGCCTGTAGCCTCAGGACGGATAAGAGAACCGCCGAATGAACGGCCCTTACCTGTAAGAACTCCAGTGAACTCGTTGCGAAGTCTCTTGTACTGACCGTAAAGATAGCCAACCTCACGGGCACCTACACCGATATCACCTGCGGGAACGTCAGTATCAGCGCCGATGTGCTTTGAAAGCTCGGTCATAAAGCTCTGGCAGAAACGCATAATTTCACCGTCGCTGCGGCCTCTGGGGTCAAAGTCAGAACCGCCCTTACCGCCGCCCATAGGAAGACCGGTAAGACTGTTTTTAAATGTCTGCTCAAAGCCCAAGAACTTCATAATTGAAGCATTAACCGAAGGATGGAAACGAAGACCGCCCTTATAAGGACCGATAGCAGAGTTGAACTGAACTCTGAAACCGCGGTTAACCTGTACCTTACCGTTATCGTCTACCCAAGAAACGCGGAAAGATATCATACGCTCAGGTTCTACCATACGCTCGATAACACCGTTCTTCTCAAATCTGTCATCCTGCATAACAACAGGCTCTAAAGACTCAAGCACATCGCGAACTGCCTGTAAAAACTCATTTTCGCCGGGGTTTCTTGCTTCGACAGAAGCATAAACTCTCTGCAAATACTCAGATTTAAACATTACAATTACCTCCTAAATATATATCTACTTTATAGAATACTACTATTTTTTATTACAGTCAACAAAAAATTAGTACCAAGACAACAAAAATAGCTATTTGTTCAAAAAATGATGAATTTTGCTTGTAAAAATATGCAAAAAATATTATAATTCTAATATATTATAAAATTTTGGTGTGAGATATGGAAAAAGAGCTTTGGCAATATTTAAAGGAAACCGACAAACCAATTGTTCTTTACGGTATGGGAAACGGTGCCGACAAGATAATAAATGTATTAAACGAAAATAATATTACTTTTTCGGGAGTATTCGCAAGCGACGGGTTCGTGAGGGACAAATTCTTTCACGGGCATAAGATTTCATCATTTTCTGAGCTTGAACAACGCTTTGAAAAAATGATTGTACTTTTGTGCTTCGGTTCTGCGAGACCTGAGGTTTTGGAAAATATACAAAGAATTTCTTCCCGCCAAGAGCTATACGCACCTGATGTTCCGGTCATAGGCGGTGGATTATTCTCGCAAAACTTTTGTCTTACGCACAAAAACGAGCTTGAATGGGTTTACAATCGCCTTGCGGACGATATATCCCGCAAAACCTTTGAAAACACCGTAAAATATAAAATAACGGGCAAGCTTTCATATCTCTACGAATGTGAGGTCTCTCCTGACGAGCCCTATGAAAGCTTTTTAAAGCTTAATGATAATGAGAGCTTCCTTGATTTAGGCGCCTACAATGGTGATACTGTCGCCGATTTCGTAAACAGAGTCTCATCGTACCGATACATTACCGCCGTTGAGCCTGACCGAAAAACTTTTAAAAAGCTAATGAAGAACACCGAAAGCATTTCCGATATAACCTGTATAAATGTGGGTATATCTGATTTTGACGGTAAGGGGTTATTCGGTATGCGCGGTGGCAGAAGTTCAGGCACAGCAAAGGCTGATACCGAAACGGAGTTTGCCTGTGTTGACACTCTTTCAAAGCAAAGCGCACCCACATTTATTAAAATGGATATTGAAGGCGAGGAGCTTAATGCCATTAACGGCGCAAAAAGCACCATTACAGACCATAAGCCTAAAATGCTTATCGCTTGCTATCACCGCAACGAGGATATTTTTACCATACCAAAAGCGGTTTTGGGTTTAAACGGCAGTTACCGTATATATATGCGGCATTTCACCTCTGTTCCTGCGTGGGATACAAACTTTTATTTTGTTTGATTGCTTATTATACGATAAAATAATTATAAAAGAAAACATAATTGATAAAAGAATGCGGAAGAAGTAAAAAAACAAACTTCTTCCGTTTTTTTAATTTTAAAATCTAATTTTGTATTCAAATTATAGTTTGTGAGTCTAAATGTACAGCAGTATCTAATGCCTCCCTTGCCTAAAGGAAGGGGGACCAATCGTAAGATTGGTGGAGGGATTTTGTACAGTAAATATGAATCTAAATAGCTTATTCAACAGGATTCTTCTAAACTGTATATATCCCCCAGTCAAACGCTTCGCGTTCGCCAGCCCCCTTTAGGCAAGGGGGCCATTGGATTTGGCTTTCAATTTACTAACTGTTAAACTATAATTTGTTTTGAATATTCCCTTATTCTTATTCTATTTCCTTTAAAAATTCTTCTATTCTTCTCAGCGCTTCCATAATATGCTCAACCGAATAGCAATAAGAAGCTCTGACAAAGCCCTCGCCGCTATCACCGAAAGCAGTTCCGGGTACAACCGCAACCTTTTTGGAGTAAAGCAGCTTTTCGCAGAATTCCTCGCTTGAAAGTCCTGTGGATTTTATGCAGGGGAAAGCATAAAAAGCACCCTTAGGCTCTCGGCAGGTAAGACCTAACTTATTAAATCCCGATACCATCATTCTTCTGCGCATATTATACTCCTTAAGCATATGCGCAACATCCTCATCACAGCCTCTGAGCGCTTCAATAGCGGCGTACTGCGAGGTTGTGGGAGCACACATTATAGCATACTGATGAATTTTTAAAATTTGAGACATTATAGCCTCAGGTCCACAAGCAAAGCCTAATCGCCATCCCGTCATAGAAAATGCCTTGGAAAAACCGTTTACTGTTACGGTTCTTTCCCACATTCCGTCAACCGATGCAGGTGATGCGTGCGGCTTACCGTTAAAGGTAAGTTCCGCATATATTTCATCTGAAAGAACGATAATGTTTGTATCCTTTAAAACCTCATAAAGTGCTTCAATATCCTCACGCTCCATTATAGCGCCTGTAGGATTACAGGGATACGGCAGTATAAGAAGCTTGGTTTTGGGACTTATTGCGTCGATAAGCTCCTTAGGAGTAACCTTAAAATCGTTCTCAGCCTTTGTATTTATTATCACAGGCACACCGCCTGCAAGGCGGGTAATCGGCTCATAGCAAACATAGCTCGGCTGAGGGATAATAACCTCGTCCCCCGCCTCTACAATTGCTCTTATGCAATTATCAATAGCCTCGCTACCGCCCACAGTAACCAGAATCTCGCTTTGGGGATTATACCTGAGTCCGAATTTGCGATTCATATACACAGAAATCTCTTCAAGGAGCTTATTCAATCCTGTATTAGAGGTATATTTTGTTTTTCCACTTTGAAGTGAGTTAATACCCGCTTTCCTTATCTGCCAAGGGGTTTGAAAATCGGGCTCTCCAACACCCAAGGATATTACATCCTCCATTGTGCCCGCAATATCAAAGAACTTTCTTATTCCCGACGGTTTAATCTCTGTAACGGTTTTATTAAGTACCTTTGAGTAATCAATCATATCCAGAGCTGCCCCCTATCGTCCTCCTCCTTTGAAACAAGCTCAACATCCATTTCCTTATACCTACGCATAACAAAATGGGTTGTGGTGGAGGTTACTGAATCTATAGTTGCAAGCTCCTTAGCGACAAACCAAGCAATATCCTGCAAGGTCTTTCCCTTTACAACAACATTAAGGTCGTAAACACCTGACATAAGATATACCGATTCGACCTCATCATAGCTCATAATCTTTCTTGCAACCTCTTCAAAGCCAAGACCTGCTTTTGGTACTACATTAAGCTCAATAATCGCCGAAACATAAGCTCCGTCAAGCTTATCCCAGTCAACAAGAGCCTTGTAGCCCTTTATAAGACCGTCCTTTTCAAGCTCCTTAATAGCTGACTCAACCTCAGCAGCAGAAGTATCAAGCATTGTAGCAATTTCCTCAACGGTATATCGCGCATTTCGGGCAAGTAATTTCAAAATTTCGTATTTCATTTCAAAAACTCCTTTTTATAAAAAAATAACGTCCTGATATTATCAGGACGAAAAATTCCGTGGTACCACCTAATTTCGGGACTGCTCCCGCACTCAAAACCTTTAACGCAGGCATACGGCACTCCCTTTCGGGCGCAGCTCAAGGACAGCTTCACAAGATACGGGCGGAGGATTCTCACCAAGCATCCACTCTCTGAGCACCCGAAAATCAAGCTACTAATTCCCATCAAAGCATTTATCTTTTTTTATATGATACTATATTTACCGCCATTATGTCAAGAAAAATATTATTTGACGCCTTTCTCACCGTTCTTATTTTACCAAATTCAGTTTATCGTTACCAATTTATAAATACTTTTTTCTCCTCCTTGTCTACTTTTTAAAAAAATATTGACAAAACCAATACTTCGTGATATGATGTATTACGTTTAAGGAGGTATGGTATGGACATTCAGTTAAAACGAGGTCTTTTAGATATATGTGTGTTGGCTGCCATTAAAAACGAGGATTCATACGGCTACAAAATTATTAAAGATATGAAGCCGTATATTGAATTATCAGAGTCTACCCTATATACCATTTTAAAACGCTTGGAAACAGCAAATATGTTGACTGTTCGAACTGCGGAGCACGGTGGCAGACTACGCAAATACTATCGGATTACCCTTGAAGGAATCAAGCGTATTGAGGATTTTAAAAAAGAATGGAAAGAAATTCTTTCTATATATCAGTTTGTAGCTAAGGAGGATGAGAATGATGAATAAGCAGGAATTTCTTACAGAATTACGCAAAGGCTTATCAGGATTACCACAGGCAGATATAGAAGAACGATTGACTTTTTACTGTGAAATGATAGATGACCGTGTAGAAGAAGGAGCTTCTGAAGAAGACGCAATTTTGCAAATCGGCTCTGTAAAAGAAATCGTTTCTCAAATTATAAACGATGTTCCGCTTACAAAGCTCGTAAAGGAAAGATTAACCCCTAAAAGCAGACTAAGGCTATGGGAAATTATTCTTATTATACTCGGCTCACCTATGTGGCTTCCTCTATTACTCGCTGCATTAGCCATTATTTTTTCAATATATATTGTATTATGGTCGGTAATCTTTTCTCTTTGGGCAACTTTTATTTCATTTATTGGGTTTAGTCTCGGTTGCATAGTGTCTGCTGTTGCATTATCTTTAGTTGGTAACGGTCTGATTGCTACCGCTCTTGTCGGATTGGCCATTTTAAGCGCAGGTATTTCTATCTTACTATTCTTCGGATGCAAAGCAGCTACAAAAGGTAGCA